>JAETPP010000265.1 GCA_021771115.1 Bacillota bacterium
CCTCGCCCTTGATGGCAAGCACAGCCTTTGGCTTTAATTCCATCTCCACCCATTCCATCAGATTCTTTACGGAAATCTCCCATGTGCTGACGGATTCCAATCTAGGCTGGTAGATGGTCATGCGGATGATTTCAATGTCATAGAGGGCATCGAACAGTTCCAATGCTCCCAATCCGTATAACATCATCTGCGGGTTCCACTCCGCCTCCACCGCCACGCCTTTCCCATATTTCAGATCGATGACGGTCAAGACTTTATCCGCAACGATAAGCAAATCTCCCGTGCCGAATCCCTCCGGCACATAGGCGGAATAGTCCAGCCGCTGCTCGATCAAAACAATAGGGTCTTTGCATTCCTGCCTTGCAAGCTCCACCTGCTCCATCGCAAAGGCCACATACCCGTCCGTGCATTCCTCCATCTCGTCACAGTGGTAATCAGACACCGGGCGCTTGGAGCGCCTTTTTAATGCCTTTTTCAGCTTATGCTCCGCAAGGGCGTGGGCGGCGGTTCCTTCCTCGGCATAGACGCTGCCGCCCGGTTCATCCCTGAACTGCTCCTCCAATCGTGCGGAGGGCGTGCAGGACAGCCACCGCTTTGACGAAGATGCGGAAAGCAATGCGTGTTTCCCCATCACAGCACCTGCGCTTCCTGCATCAGCGCCGGGTAGTCCTCCGGCTTCACCGCCGAGAGCTTCGCCGCGCCGTACTTCTGCAACAGTTCCTTAATCTCCTTTGATTTCCCTTCCTGCGTTTTCGGCGCCATCAATGCGCGGATGCCCTCCAGCGTGGCAGGGGATTCCTGCTGTACTTCTGCCACGGTTTCCGATTTTTCCACTTTCTGTGCTTTCACAGCTTTCTCCTTCGTGCCGCCCTCCGCTTTGGCAAGGCCCCGCAGACCTTCCGCCACGATGGAGAACCCTTCCGCGATCCTCATTAATTCACTTCCCATTTACATTCCCTCCGTTTCCCTGAATATGATTTCTTTTCCCTGTTCTGTGGCATAGGCGATCTCCGCCGCCATCCCTTCGGTGGCTTCCCCGAACACCCACACCTCATCGCAGAGGGCGAGCAGCTCCATCCCCATAGCGATGCCGAGCCGCCTCTCTTCCTCTATCCCCTCATTTAAGAACTGAGGGAACAGAAGGTGCGGCGCGATGGGCAGATACCCTTCCTCACACGCCATGCGGCTGTAGGCAGCCGCTTTCCTTGCATTCCCTTCCATGTCGCCGCGGAAGGGGCTGCAGATAAAAACCTTCTTACGCATCCGTCCCTACCTCCTTCACCGAAAGCTCCTCCACGCTGCCTCCGGGGACAATGATCGTCACCCGGCGCATCTCACCGAACAGCCGCCGGAGCAGTCGCTCGCGCAAAGGTACAGTCCTGCACCAGACGATGCCGCCGGAACCCGGCTCTTTGGTATAGCTGATCTTCAATCTGTGTTTCATTTCCGTTCACCTCTTTCTGAGGGCGCTTGTTTTCACTGCCCTCACTATTAGGTCACGGGAAAGGCAAAACCGAACCCCCTAAATAAAAAATTTTTTTAATCGGGGATATATTTTCTTTAGACGGTTGCGGATAGCGGCTTCGGACACCCTTTCTTCACGGGCAATATCCGTAATCTTCCGTTCTTCAAAATAGACTTTCTTCACCAGCTCCCTTTGGGATGGGGATAAAGCCTCCATAGCGGAATACAGCCGCGTCATTTCGTCCCGGTATTCCACCGTCTTTTCCGTATCCTCCGCCGAGGCAAACAGCTCCCCTTCGTAATCCATGCCGTTAAGGGAAACATGGCGGCGGGTCTCCTTCTGTTCGT
>JAETPP010000266.1 GCA_021771115.1 Bacillota bacterium
GAGATACGAAAGGAAGAACGGAAGGACTGGACAAGGGCTGGACAGAACCGGGGGACTTCACAGGACTTAAAGGCAGTCAGCGAAGCCCTGTCCTATCTCCGGCAAAAGGGGCTTTCTACTGTGGAGGACTTAGAAGTATTTCTGGAATCTTCCGGGAAATCAGCCGCAGATTACCGCAATCAGATGAAGCCAAAGGAAGCCCGCAGCAAAGTGATTGACGGGATTCTTGCCAGCCGGACAGACAGCAAGGAATGTAAGCCCGTCTATGACAAGTACCAGAAGATATTTTTTAAGAAAACAAAGGAAAAATTCAAACAGGAACACCCGGAGGTTGCCCGGTATGAGAAAGCCGCCGCCTACCTTGCTAAGCACCCGGACGATAAGGACAGCACTCAAAAGGAACTGCAAGAGGAGCAGGAAACGCTTCTCAGCGAAATCGCAGAGCTGAAAGTACCGCTGACCGAGGTACAGGAGGATTTGAAGAAGCTGCGGGACATCCGTTATTGGGTACGGAAAGCCACACCCGGCACAGAGGAAAGTAAAGAGCCACCCAAGAAACAGCCCATCAAGGAAGCCTTGCAGGATAAGGTGGACGAGAAAAAGGCTAAAAGAACTATCCCGGCGCAGACAAAACGCAAACAACAGGATATGGAACTTTAACAGACACTTGCCATTTTCAATCAGAGAATGTCAGGTGTTTTTTCTTTTTTTCAAGGAGGGACAGATTTGAATGTATTTGAAGCTGTGAAGCAGTCCGTCACAACCAGACAGGCTGCGGAGCATTATGGAATCCATGCAGGGCGGAACGGGATGGCTTGCTGCCCGTTCCATCACGATAAAACCCCAAGCATGAAGCTGGATCGGCGTTACCACTGCTTCGGTTGCGGTGCGGATGGGGATGTGATTGATTTTGCCGCCGCCCTGTATGGGCTGGGAAAGAAAGAAGCCGCCGTACAACTGGCACAGGACTTCGGGCTTTCCTATGAGGACTGGAAGCCGCCGGGAAAGGCAAAAAAGCCCAAGCCCTGGCAGAAATCCCCGGAGGAACAGTTTCAAGAAGCAAAGAGCCGCTGCTTCCGTATTCTTGCCGATTATCTCCATCTGCTTCGGGCATGGAGAACGGACTACGCCCCACACTCCCCGGAGGAAGCCTTTCATCCCCGGTTTATAGAAGCCTTACAGAAGCAAGACCAAGTGGAGTATCTGCTGGATGTGCTGCTGTTCGGGGAAACAGAGGAAAAAGCGGCTTTGATTACGGACTACGGAAAGGATGTGATACAGCTTGAACAGCGAATGGCAGAGCTTGCCGCCGCAGACGCAGCAAGAACTAAAAAACACCATGAACGCCATGCAGCCACCCCAGAGCATTGAGGAAATCAAGGAGGGGCTGGAAACTACCGAGAAAGGCGGCGTCCGTCAGAGTATACGGAACTGCCTGACTGTATTCCAGCGTGACCCGCTGCTTTCCGGGGCTATCGCATACAATATCCTGACTGACCGCAAGGACATCATAAAGCCCATCGGCTTCCACAGGGAAAGCACCCCCCTGAACGATACAGATATGAAGTATCTGCTTCTCTATCTGGAAGAAACCTACGGGCTTACCAATGAGAAAAAGATTGATAACGCCATCGGGATTGTGGCGAATGAAAACAAGTACCACCCCATCCGGGATTATTTAAGTTCCCTTGTGTGGGACGGGACAGAGCGAATCCGCTTCTGCCTGCGGCACTTTCTGGGGGCTGACGCAGACGATTACACCTATGAAGCGTTGAAGCTGTTCCTGCTGGGTGCAATCTCA
>JAETPP010000035.1 GCA_021771115.1 Bacillota bacterium
AGTACAGGGGCTTGATGCCGAAGAAATCCCGGGCGCCGAAAAGCTCTTTTTTCTCCTTGTCCCAAATCACAAAGGCAAACATGCCCCGTAGCTTTTGCAGAAGCTCGGTGCCGTATTCCTCATAGCCGTGAAGAAGCACCTCGGAATCCGCCTTGGTAGTGAAGATGTGGCCTTTTTCCAAAAGCTCCTGCCGCAGGCTTTGGTAGTTGTAGATCTCTCCGTTAAACAGCAGGGCCTTTGTGCCGTCCTCATTGAGAATGGGCTGTCTGCCGCCCGCGAGGTCAATGATGGAAAGCCGCCGAAAGCCCAGGGAGATTTCACCGTCCATATAGTAATCGGCGTCGTCAGGCCCCCGGTGCCGAATGGCGTCTGTCATGGCGTGAAGCACGCCCTCGTCCCGCTGGGTATCGCTGTCGCCGAGAAAACCGACAAATCCACACATAGCTTCTATGACCGTCCTTTCTGTTCCGTTCTCTTTTTTGCAAAAGAAAAGGCAAAGCGCCGCCGCCATCCCGAAAACCGGCCGGAACCGCGCCCTGTCTCTCCATAGTATATCCCAAAAGCCTCCTGAAAAAGGCTTTTTCAATAACAAGGATCACAAGTTTTGCCGTCATTATTTTAGCATGCCGGATAAGAAATGACAAATACTTTTTCCAAACGCAGCCAAAACCTGCCCCGATTTGTCAAAAATCAGGGCAGGTGCGTCTTCAGTGCTCTGATTTTGAAGATTTTTCCACGCTTTTAATAAGATCCATCAAAGCGGGAGCATGCTGGGGAAATTCCTTTGCCAGGCTTTCCGGTGTGAGAGTTGGGATCGCTTCCCGCTTTACACCGATACAGCTGCCAATGCTCTCCCCGGTGAGAACATAGCGGCTTTTCGCTTCCGCCATGGCCATGGCGGAATTCATGCTGGCGCCGAACATTCGGGTATCCAGAGAAAAAATATCCTGAGAATTTTTGGGATTGGAGGAATACAGCAGCCGGAAAATTTTGTACACCGCCGCGAAAAGATAGATGGAAACCTCTTCGGTAAGGCTTTCGCTATTGATTTTTTTCAGAAGACCGAATACAATACTAAGAGAATTGATCAAAACGCGCCGGTTGTATTCCACAGAGGGCGAATCTCCCTTTTTCCCACGGGGCGCTTCGCCGGCGGCAACATCCTGAATAGTTAGAACAGCCCCGGTGCGATGCAGGGTGCGGCCCAACAGATAATCGCAGGAAACGTCATAGTAATCCGCGGCCCGGATCACAAAATCCAGCCCGCATTCCCGAATTCCCTTTTCGTAATGGGAAAGCAGCGCCTGGGAAATGCCCAGATCGGCCGCAACCTTTTTCTGGCTGTAGCCCCGCTCCTTTCGCAGCAGGGTCAAAAGCCTGGGAAAATCTTCGTTTAATTCAAATCTGCCGCGTCGCTTCCCGTTCTCTGTCGTCATAAAAACTCCCTTTCCCTTTTGAATTCCCCTATGGCCGCGGCCAAAGCCGCCGTACCGTGCACTTTATATTTTCCAAGCCGCCGCTGAGGACCGGCGTTTCTGAAATCTAAAAAAGACGCGTTGCTTTTTGAAATTATACAATAGGTAAATGGGAAAGTAAAGAAAAAAGCGGGAAAAACAGGGGGTTTTTCAAAAAAATTCCGCTTTTTTGGAAAAGAAATTTCCCAAAAAGACGCTTCGGGGAAATTGAATCACATCACACGACTTTTTCGTTTGAGAAAGGAAGTTTACGTATGAAATCTTATAACATCTACCTGCTTCGCAATATGCCCTGTGAAGGGAATTTGGAGGGGCGCTATATCGGAAGAACGGAATCGCCCCTGGCGGAAAGCTCCATTGGGGAGCTTCTGAAGCTGAAGCGGACCTATGAGTATCCGAAGGCAGAGGCCTTTTATGCCAGTCCCTCCACCCGCTGTGTGGATACCCTGAAGCTGCTTTACCCATGGGCGGAGCCGGAGGTCATTCTGGAAATGGCGGAATGTGATTTCGGGGAATGGGAAAATAAGACCGCCGAGGAGCTTCAAAACGAGCCCGGCTTTTCCCAGTGGCTCGAAAGCGGCGGGCAGACAGCGCCCCCTCAGGGGGAAAGCAGCCCGGTGTTTGTGCAGCGGGTATGCGCGGGCTTTGAAATGCTGGTGCAAAACCTGATGGCCCGGGGGAAAACCACAGCGGTGCTGGTCACCCACGCCGGGATTCTCACCACCCTGCTTGCGGCTTACGGCCTGCCCAGGGCCAAGCCCTTAGACTGGATGTGCGCCCCCGGCTGCGGGTACGCAGTGCGGATCACCCCCGGCCTGTGGATGCGCTCCGCGGTGATGGAGGTCACAGGCCAGATCCCCCAGGGAGAAGGAAGCGAGCACCCCGATCATTTGGTGATCGACCTCGCCCGGGAAGCGGCGGATAAGGCTTACGGGGACTAGTTGTTAGTGGTTAGTTGTTAGTTGTTAGAAAAGGCAAGGGCACGCCTTTTGTCATTCTGAGACCTCCCTTCCTGTCATTTCTGAGCAAAAGCAAAGCAAGCTTTGCTTTCAGCGAAGAATCTCGTCCTTTAGCTTTTCGCATAGCGTTCAAAAACGAGATCCTTCACTTCGTTCAGGATGACAAGAAAGGGTGCCCTTCTCTAACAACTAACTACTTATATCTAACAACTAAAAAGGCACGACAAACCGCTATGGCTTGTCGTGCCTTTAACTTATCAGTACCCTTTTTTACACTCGGAACATCAGATCCGCGTAGGTGGGGTAGGGCCAGTAGTCGGAGGAAACATTTTCCTCCATTTCGTCTACTGCGGCCCGCAAGGCCTCCATGGCGGGGATGATCGTATCCCGGTAATAGGAGGCGGCGGTCAGCACGTTTTCGCTGGCGGTCCTGGGATCGGCCAGGGCGGCTTCCAGCGCTTCCGCTTTTTCATAGGTGGTATCCAGCAAATTGGAAAGCTTCGTGAGCAAAGCGGTTTCCGCCTTGCAGGGAAGCTCCTTCAGCACGCTGCGCTTCGCGCTGACAGCCCCTGCCAGATCGGCAAGGTAGGAGCTGACCGAGGGGATGATCTCGTGATGTACCATTCTGCCCATGGTGAGCGCTTCAATATGCAGCGTTTTGGTGTATTCCTCCATGATGGTCTCATAGCGGGCTTCCATTTCGGCCTCGGTATAAATTTTGTGGCTGGTGAAAAGCGCCACGTTTTTCTGATCCAGATACCGGGGCAGGGCGTCTACCGTGGTGCGCAGGTTCAAAAGCCCCCGGCGCTCCGCTTCCTTGACCCATTCCTCAGAATAGCCGTCGCCGTTGAAGATGATGCGCTTGTGCTCGGAAACTACCCGCTTTACCAGGGAAAGCACGGCGGCCTTCAGATCCTTTGCGCCCTCCAGCTCATCGGCAAACTGCCGCAGCTCCTCTGCCGCAATGGTGTTCAGCATGATGTTGGGGCAGGCAATGGAAATGGCGGAGCCCAGAGAACGGAATTCGAATTTGTTGCCGGTGAAGGCAAAGGGAGAGGTGCGGTTCCGGTCGGTGGTGTCCTTGTTGAAATCGGGCAGAACATGAACGCCGGTTTCCAGCTTTTTATGCTCTACGCCGCCATAAACCGCGCCGGACTCGATGGCGTCCAGAATGCCGGTAAGCTCGTCGCCCAGGAACATGGAAATAATAGCGGGCGGCGCTTCGTTGGCGCCCAGGCGGTGGTCGTTGCCCGCGGAGGCCACGGAAATGCGGAGCAGATCCTGATATTCGTCCACGCCCTTGATGATCGCGGCCAAAAACAGCAGGAACTGGGCGTTTTCCGCCGGGCTTTTGCCGGGATCCAGCAGGTTTTTGCCGCCATCGGTGGAAAGGGACCAGTTGTTGTGCTTGCCGCTGCCGTTGACGCCGGCAAAGGGCTTTTCGTGGAGCAGGCACACCAGTCCATGGCGCAGGGCCACATTCTTCATGGTTTCCATGGTAAGCTGGTTGTGGTCGGTGGCGATGTTGGTGGTGGTAAAGATGGGGGCCAGCTCGTGCTGGGCGGGGGCCACCTCGTTGTGCTTTGTTTTGGCCAGGATCCCCAGCTTCCACAGCTCGTTGTCCAGCTCTTTCATATAGGCAGCGATTCGGGGCTTGATGGCGCCGAAGTAGTGATCCTCCAGCTCCTGACCCTTGGGGGCCTTTGCGCCGAACAGGGTGCGCCCGCAGAAGATCAGATCCTCCCGTTGGTCGTAAAGCTCCTTATCTACCAGAAAATATTCCTGCTCCGGGCCCACAGTGGTAATGACCCGCTTGGTGGCGGTGTCCCCGAAGAGCCGCAGAATGCGAAGGGCCTGGCGGTTCAGATCCTCCATGGAGCGGAGCAGGGGAGTCTTTTTATCCAGCACCTCGCCGCTGTAGGAGCAGAAGGCGGTGGGAATGTACAAGGAATCTCCCTTGACAAAGGCGTAAGAGGTGGGGTCCCAGGCAGTGTAGCCCCGGGCCTCGAAGGTGGCCCGCAGGCCGCCGGAGGGGAAAGAGGAAGCGTCCGGCTCTCCCTTGATCAGCTCCTTGCCGGAAAACTGCATGATCACCCGCCCATCGGAGGTGGGGGAAATAAAGCTGTCATGCTTTTCAGCGGTGATGCCGTTTAAGGGCTGGAACCAGTGGGTGAAATGAGTGACTCCCTTTTCCACCGCCCAGTCCTTCATGGCGCTGGCCACGGCGTTGGCCACCGTGAGATCCAGATCCTTTCCCTCGTCGATCGTTCTGCGCAGAGAACGGTATACGTCTCTGGGCAGCCTTTCCTGCATCACATCGTCATTGAATACCGCGCTGCCGAACAGCTCCGGTACGGTCCTGCGGTTTTCTGAACAGGTTCCCATCACAAATCACTCTTTCCTTCATAGATA
The DNA here is from genome assembly GCA_021771115.1 of Bacillota bacterium. Classification (GTDB taxonomy): domain Bacteria; phylum Bacillota; class Clostridia; order Oscillospirales; family Acutalibacteraceae; genus Acutalibacter. The sequence goes on from JAETPP010000035.1 coordinate 4,847, forward strand.
TTCAGAGATGCTTTGGAACACATGTTTCTAAGGCGTGTACGCGCCCTAGTACAAAAGGCGCCGAGGGGAGACCCTTCAGCGCCTTTGCTGCTACGGGCATTATTGTAGACCAGGTTGCCGGTTTTGTCAATGATTTTTTTGCGATTTCCCCCGATTCTGCAAGATGCACAATTTAATACTGCAAAATTACAAAAAATAAGGTTGAAAAAGCTGGGAATATTTTACTGGAATGAAATTTTTCAAAAAAAATCATGCAAAATCAGATTGACAAGGCGCCGCCAAAGCGGTATAATATCGAAACCGGACAAAGGCGTCTGAGACCTTGGGGGCGGGCTGCCCTTAGGGGAACAGACGCTTTTTTTGTGGAAAAAACGCCGGGCTGTGTGCAGGTTTTTGATGGATCGGCCGAGGCAGGTTCCCATATATTTTATTCAGATACTGGGAACGCCTTTCTAGAGTATAAGTATACGGCGTTCCATGCTTGACCGATTCCTGGTTTTCATGGGGCTTTTAGAATAATTGCAGGTCAAAGGAGGGCTTTCCACTGAAAGAAGAGGGAACCAGCGAAGCTGAGACTCACAAAAGGAAGGCGCCGTGCTTTATTATACCTCTTTCAAACCAGGATTTCCAGGCAGTGGAAAATTTCTTCCTATATAAGGGGTTGACAAACAGAGGCTTTTTGCATATCATATGAACAATGGCTCATATGAAAGGATGTTGGTATATGGCGGAAGCAAAGGAAGCTCCCAGATGCGAATATCTTTGCGTGCATCAGGAGGTAGTGGATCGGGTCAATCGGGAAATGCCGGAGGAAGGGCTGCTGTTTGACTTGGCCGAGCTGTTCAAGATCTTCGGAGATTCCACCAGGGTGAAGATCCTCTTTGTGCTGTTTGAAGCGGAAATGTGCGTCTGCGATATTGCCCAGCTTTTGGGAATGACCCAATCGGCGATCTCCCACCAGCTTCAGGTTTTGAAAAAAAGCAAGCTGGTAAAATACCGCAGAGAGGGAAAAACCGTATTTTACACGTTGGCCGACAGCCACGTGCGAACGATTTTAGGCCAGGGCATGGAGCATATCACGGAATAACTGCTCTTGCCGTCCGGCTGGTTGGCAGAAAAAATCATGATTACAGGTAGAAGGGGAATGCTGATCTATGAAAAAAAGATTTGACCTTTTGGATCTGGACTGTGCAAACTGCGCGGCAAAAATGGAGGCGGCCATCAAGAAAATAGACGGCGTAAACGACGCCACAGTCAGCTTTCTAACGCAAAAGCTGACCGTGGACGCCGAGGACAGCCGTTTTGAGGAAATTTTGAAGCAGATCGTAAAGGTGTGCAAAAAGGTGGAGCCGGATTGTACGATCGTGCTGTAAGCGGCGGGAAAGCTGCTGTATTATGTAAACTAAAAGAACGCTGAAAAGGAATTTGACTTTACAGAGAAACGGGGCGAATGCTCATATGTCAAGAAAACAAAAGAAAATGTTGCTTCGCATTGTTGTCAGCGCGGTACTGTTAGCCGCGGCCGTGCTGATCCCCTATCAGGGAGGGTGGCGCTTTCTTCTGTTTTTCCCGGCCTATTTTGTGATCGGCTGGGATGTGCTGTGGAAGGCGGCAAAAAATATTGCCCACGGGCAGATCTTCGATGAGAATTTTCTGATGGCGCTTGCCACTGTGGGCGCTTTCTGCACAGGCTTTTTCGGAGAGGGAGAATACCCCGAGGCCGTATTTGTGATGCTGTTTTATCAGGTGGGAGAGCTGTTTCAAAGCTACGCTGTGGGAAAGTCCCGGAAATCTATTTCCGAACTGATGGATATCCGGCCTGATTACGCCAATATCCAGCGAGACGGGCAGCTGGTTCAGGTGGATCCGGAGGAAGTGGCGGTGGGCGATTTCATCGTCATTAAGGCCGGGGAGCGGGTCCCGCTGGACGGCGTGGTGACGGAGGGTGCTTCCTCTCTAAACACCGCCGCGCTGACAGGGGAATCCCTGCCCAGAGAGGTAAAGCCGGGCGACGCCGTGATCAGCGGCTGCGTGAACCAGACCGGGCTTTTGCAGGTACGGGTGACAAAGCCCTTTGGAGAATCTACCGTGTCGAAAATACTGGATTTGGTGGAAAATTCCAGCAGCAAAAAGGCCAGGGCGGAAAACTTTATCACAAAATTTGCCCGCTATTATACGCCGGTGGTGGTGATCGGGGCGGTGCTGCTGGCGGTATTGCCGCCGCTTTTTACCGGCGATTGGGCCGTTTGGCTGAACCGCGCCCTGACCTTTCTGGTGGTCTCCTGCCCCTGCGCACTGGTGGTTTCCGTGCCCCTCAGCTTTTTCGGGGGGATCGGCGGCGCTTCCCGCGGCGGTGTGCTCATCAAGGGCGCGAACTATTTGGAGATCCTTTCCCAAACCGAGATCGTTGTGTTTGATAAAACGGGAACGCTGACCCAAGGCGTGTTCCGGGTAACGGCGGTCCATCCCGATGACTGCACGGAAGAAGAGCTTCTGGAAACGGCCGCCCTGGCGGAAAGCTACTCAGACCATCCCATTTCCCGTTCTCTGAAGGAAGCCTTCGGAAAGGAAATAGACGCTTCCCGCGTGACCGACGCCAAGGAGCTTTCCGGAAGAGGGATCCGGGCCGTGGTAGACAGCAGAACGATCTGCGCGGGAAATGAGAAGCTGATGGAAGAGATGGGGATCTCCTGCCATCCTTGCCGCAGCATCGGAACAGTAGTTCATGTAGCGGCAGACGGGAAGTATTTGGGCCATATCATCATTTCCGACGAGTTAAAGCCGGATGCCGGGGAAACGGTTTCCGGGCTGCGGGCCCAGGGCGTGAAAAAGCTTGTCATGCTGACCGGGGACAGGAAAGAGGTGGGCGAAGCGGTGGCTGTGGAGCTGGGGCTGGATCAGGTCTATACGGAGCTTCTGCCCGCCGACAAGGTGGAGCAGGTAGAGCGCCTGCTTCAGGAGAAATCTCCCAAGGGAAAGCTGGCCTTTGTGGGAGACGGCATCAACGACGCGCCGGTGCTGTCCCGGGCCGATATCGGTATTGCCATGGGTGGGCTGGGCTCCGATGCGGCCATTGAGGCGGCGGATCTTGTACTGATGGACGACAAGCCCTCGAAAATCGCGGAAGCAATGAAGATCTCCAAGGGAACGCTTCGCATTGTGCGGCAGAATATCTGGTTTGCACTGGGCGTAAAGCTTTTGGTGCTGATCCTCAGCGCCTTTGGCCTGTCGACCATGTGGGAGGCGGTTTTCGCCGATGTGGGCGTGTTGATTTTAGCGGTACTGAACGCTTCCCGGGCGTTAAGGCTGGGAAAGTAGTTGTTAGTTGTTAGCTGTTAGTTGTTAGAAAAGGGCAAGGGCATTAGAAGGAAGGTTTTTGAAATGCTGGAAGTAAAGCATATTTCCTGGACCACCCCGGATGGCGGGCAGGTCCTTCGGGATGTGAGCCTCACCGTGCCGGACGGCGGGCTTACGGTAATCACGGGGCCCAACGGCGGCGGAAAAACCACGCTGGCAAAGGTGATCGCCGGACTGGAACGCCCGGACAGCGGCGAGATTTTTTTGGACGGAGCTCCCATTTCCGCACTGGATGTAACCGAGCGGGCCAGGGCGGGGATCAGCTTTGCCTTTCAACAGCCGGTGCGGTTTAAGGGCTTCACGGTAAAGCATTTGCTGGAGCTGGCGGCGGGAAAAGAACTGACCGAAAAACAGGTCTGTTATTTGCTGAGCCGTGTGGGCCTGTGCGGCAAGGAATATATGGACCGCCAGGCGGACGCCTCCCTTTCCGGCGGCGAAAGCAAACGGATCGAGATCGCGGGGGTGCTTGCAAGGCAGTCAAAGCTTTCCGTGTTCGATGAGCCGGAGGCGGGGATCGACCTTTGGAGCTTTCAAAATTTGATCCGCGTGTTTGAAGAGGAACGGGAGCGGCGCAGGGGCACTTTGCTCATCATCTCCCATCAAGAACGAATTCTGCGGATCGCCGACGAGATCGTTGTGATCGCCCAGGGAATGGTACAGCGGCAGGGCGCGGCGGAAAAGCTGCTGCCGGAGCTTGTAGGGAGCGGCGGCTCCTGCCCCGGCTGTGGGAAAAGGGAGGCTGATTTCAGGTGAACAGTGTAACGGAGCGCCTTTTAAGAATGGTTTCCGATTGGAAGGGAACTTTTACCGGAGCTTATAGTGTACGGGAAAACGGACAGTGCTACGAAATGAATTCCACCGAGCAGATCAAGCTTACCCCGAAGAAGGATCAGCCGGGCCTGGAGATCCACATTCTTCCCGGTACAAAGGGAGAAACGGTCTCCATTCCCGCCTGCGTGACCCACGGAAATATAGACGACCTGGTCTACAATGATTTCTTTGTGGGGGAGGGAGCCCAGGTCACCATTATCGCAGGCTGCGGTGTGCATGTGGAAACCGGAGAACCTGCCCGCCACAACGGCATTCACCGATTCTTCCTGGAGGAAAACGCCCATGTGCTTTATCAGGAAAAGCATGTGGGCACCGGAGAGGGCGCGGGGATCCGCTCCATCGACCCGGTCACGGAGATCCACCTAAAGCGCGGCGCGGTGCTCCGGATGGACAGCATACAGCTGGGCGGCGTGGACAGGACCCACCGAAAAACCAGCGCTGTGCTGGAGAAGGACGCAAAGCTGCTGATCCGGGAGCGCATTTTGACAGAAGGGACCCAGGAAGCCAAAACGGAATTTGAGGTGCGCATGGAGGGGGAGGGCGCCTCCACCGATCTGGTTTCCCGCTCCGTGGCAAGGGGAAATTCCTATCAGGGGTATCGTTCCCGCATCATTGGAAATGCCCTCTGCACCGGCCATTCGGAATGCGACGCCATCCTCTCCGAGCACGGCAGAGTAGACGCCGCCCCGGAGCTTTCCGCCAACCACGCGGAAGCCGCCCTGATCCACGAGGCCGCCATCGGCAAAATTGCGGGAGAGCAGATCATGAAGCTCAGGACCTTCGGCCTCACAGAGGAAGAAGCGGAGGCAAAGATCATTGAGGGATTTTTGCAGTAGGCGCGGCTGGAGTCTAGATGCTGGATGCTGGATGCTAGATTCTAGATGCTGGAGAAGAGCGTTTGACGAGGAATGAGCAATTAGCAATTAAGGGCTTTCTTCCTATCACTACTAAGCCCCCTTTCCTGTCATCCTGAGCCTTCCGCCTATCATCCTGAAGCCTCCTCACTGTCATCCTGAAGCCTCCTCACTGTCATCCTGAGGGCAACGCCCGAAGGATCTCGTCCTTTGCCCTTTTACCCAGAGGTTAAGAACGAGATCCTTCGTCACTGTGTTCCTCAGGATGACAGGAGGGGGCCTTGTTTTTTTCTAACAACTAACTACTCATAGCTAACAACTAAAATGCTAAACAATAATTTATTGCTCTCTCATCGTCCTGCAACAACAACACCGTAAGTAAGCACTCAAACAGAAGCGAAACCCTTTATCCCCACACGGTTTCTGCAATACGCTTTGCAGCCTTTTTTCTTTACAAGCGCCTTCTCCGAAAATTACTCTTGAAAACCCTGGGTGATTCTGGCATAATAAAAGCAGTCAGCAGAAAGAAATTTCTGTCAGTATTTGAAAGAGAGAGGGTTATTGTATGGGCCGTTATACGGTAGATCTGCAGGTGAACCGCCCCGATGACCAGATCCGTCAGATCGTTACGGATTATATGGCGCGGGAGGGCTTTACCTACACCACCTACAAGGGGGAGGAGCTGTGGAAAAAGGGCGTCGGCATGATGACCGCTCCGCAGTTTATGAAGGTGAACTTTGCAAACGGACAGGTACATATGGAGGCTTGGCTGAAATATGTGCTTCTGCCCGGCGTGTACTTCGGTGAAATGGGAGTGACAGGCTTTTACGCCATCGCTGTGAAGAAGCCTCTGAAAAAGAGAGTGGATACCCTGGCAACTATTTTGACCCAGCAGGCCCAGGCCTGACAGGAAAATACCGCAAAAAACAGGCAGACGGTTTTTACAGCCGCCTGCCTTTGTCTTTTTATGAATTCTTTCTCATTCTCCGAAAAGCTCCTGCGCCTTTTGCATATGTTCTATGATCTTTACGCCAAAGGGACAGCGGGTCTCGCAGGCGCCGCACTGAATGCAGGCCCCGGCCTTTGTATCCAGAGCGGCATAATGCTCCCGCAGGGTCTCCGGCACCATGCCCTGCGCCTCGCAGAGATCGGCGAACTTATTCACGGTGGCAATATCGATCCCCACCGTGCAGGGGGCGCAGTGGCCGCAGTACATGCATTTGTCGGTAAAGGGGTGGGCGGGACAGCTGCTCAAGAGAGCGCTGTAATCCTTTTGTTCCTCGGGCAGGTCGCAGTAGGCCGCGGCCTCCAGCAGCTCTTCCTTGCTGCGGGCGCCGGCCAATACAGTAGCAACGCCGGGCCGGGTCAGGCAGTAGTGAAGGCACTGGGCGGCGGTCATGGCCGCGCCGAAGGGAGATTCCTCCGCCTTCAGCAGCGCTCCGCCGCCATAGGGCTTCATCACGGTCAGGGCCACGCCCTGGCTTTCGCAGAGGCTGTAAAGCTCCTGCCGTACCGGGTCGGTGCTGGAAAGCACATCCGGGGCCTCATAGGTGGATTTTTCAAAAAGAAGGTTCACATCCTCGTTGGGAGGAAGAATGTCATAGGCCGGGTTTACGCTGAACATGATCACATCGATCTCGCCGGTCCTGGCGGCCTGGATCGCTATTCTGGGGTTGTGGGTGCTCATGCCCAGATGTCGAATTTTTCCTGCGGCCTTTTGCTCCTTTGCAAACTGAAGCACCGGCCCGCCGAACACCTCGTCAAAATCCTGCTGCTCGTCCACATAGTGGATCATACCCACGTCGATATACTCTGTGTCCAGCCGGGTAAGCAGATCGGCGAAGGCAGCGCGCACCTCCGCCATGTTCCGGGTGCGCTTGTACTGCCCGCCCAGCCAGGCGGAGCAGAGGTGGGCCTGCATCACAAACTTTTCCCTGCGCCCCTTCATGGCCCTGCCGAAAACATCCCGCACATAGGGCTCGGGATTGTAGAGATCAAAATAGTTGATCCCCGCGCCCAGTGCGGTTTCCACGAGCTCCACGCCAAAGTCCACCGTCTGGTTGACAAAGGCTTCGCTGCCCAGCCCGATCTCACTGACCTTCAGCCCGGTACGTCCCAGTGTTCTGTACTTCATAACGACTTCTCCTTTTCCCAAAAGATAGTTGTGATAAAGCATCTCTCCAAAAAGAGCATACCGCATTTTTCCCGGAAAGACAAGTGCAGAGAGCCATTTTTCACAATAGAATGAAAAAGTCTTTTGGCAAGGAACGCGGAGCGTTGACAGCAAAACAGCCTTAGTGTACACTGAAGTATCATAGAGAAAAGGCAGAGGGCCTTTCCAAGGAGGATTTGTTATGAAATTCGGCGTGCAGCTCTATGGGCCGCTCAGCAGTATGCGGGGCGGCGTTCTGGAAAATCTGAAGGCTTTGGCGGCTGCGGGGATCGAAGAGATCGAGCCCTGTATCTCCATGGAGCCCATCCCCGGGCGGGAGGAGATCATCTGGCCGGTCGACTGGCTCACGGCCCATTTCAGTGAAATAGAACAAATGGGCTTGCAGATCCGGTCCGCCCATGTGTTTGCCGCTGATTTGGCCGCTTCCGTGGAGGCGCTGAAGGCCTTGGCAAAACAGGCGGGGCTGCGGCAATACGTGGTGAAAACCCCCGAGGAGATCAGCGCGGTCAGCCTGCAGCAGGCTGCCTTGACCTACGGGAAAGCGGCGGATGAGCTGGGTGAGACCGGCGTTTCTCTGCTGCTGCACAACGAGGCGGCGGATATTCAAACGAAGATAGCCGGGAAAACCGCATATGAACGCCTTCTCGACCTGTGCATGGGAAAGGTGTTCGCCCAGGTGGATATCGGCTGGGTAAAGTTCGGCGGTGAGGACCCCGAGGCTTTCCTGCGCCGGAACGCCTGGCGGGTGAAGTCTCTGCATCACAAGGATTTTTCGGCGGGCAGGAAGGAGCCGGCGGATGTTTCTCTGGGTACGGGGGATGTGGACCTGGCCGCCTGCTTCCGCTTTGCCCAGCACAGAAATATTCCCCAGCTTATTGACCAGGAGCATTTCGGGCCGGATGTGCCTAGCGAAATAGTAGGGGCCTTTCGGCTGCTGAATGGGTTCCCCTACAGCAGCCGCAAAAACACCGTAAGCTATCTCAATACGTATGATATCGAAACGGGAGAGGTAAAAACCCTTGCCCGGTTCGACCGGGTGATCGAAGCGCCCAACTGGTTGAAGAAGAGTGATACGATCCTGTTTAATGCCGAAGGTTCCATGTGTTCCTATGATATTGCATCGGGCACGGAAACCCGGATCGATACCGGCTGCTGCGACAACTGCAATAACGACCATGTGGTTTCTCCGGAGGAAACGGAGCTGGCAGTGAGCCATACAGAGCCTACGGGCGGCCTTTCCTCCCGCATTTATGTGCTTCCCCTGACCGGTGGGGAGCCCCGGCTTGTCACCCCCCTGAGCCCCAGCTTTCTCCACGGCTGGTCCCCCGATGGCAAAGAGCTTGCCTACTGCGCTTTCCGGGAAATAGAGGGAAAGCAGGAGGTGGATATCTATGCGATCCCGGCGGAGGGCGGGCAGGTAAAGCGGCTGACCGAGGGCGGCTTTAACGACGGCCCGGAATATTCGCCGGACGGAAGCTGTCTCTGGTACAATTCCACAAGGTCCGGGCTGATGCAGATCTGGCGCATGAAGCGGGACGGCAGCGAGCAAACGCAGATCACCTGCAATGAGCGGAACAACTGGTTCGGCCATCTTTCCCCGGACGGCAAAAAGGTGGTCTATCTTTCCTATGAAAAAGATCAACTGGAGCCCCAGGAGCACCTGCCCAATATGCCGGTGGAGCTGTGGCTGATGAACGCGGACGGCGAAAATCAGCACAAGATTCTGTCCCTGTTCGGCGGCCAGGGAAGCATCAACGTGAATTCCTGGGACAAAGACAGCAGGCGCTTTGCCTTTGTGAGCTATGAGGCGGAATAAAAAACCAGTTTTTGAAAACTGAAAATCAACGAAAAAGGACACGCTGCAGAACGGAAGTCTGCGGGCGTGTCCTTTTTTATTCCGGCTTTTGAACGTTGGACAGGAGAATAACGCTAAATTATTGTTTAGCGAACTAGTTGTTAGTTATGAGTAGTTAGTTGTTAGAAGAAGCAAGCACCCCATCTGTCATCCCTATTCCCTGGGTAAAGGGCAAGGGACGAGATCCTTCGCTTCGCTCAGGATGACAGGAGGAGAACGGGAGGAATAACGCTAAATTATTGTTTGACACACCAGCCGTCCCTGCACGCCGTCATTTCTGAACAAAAGATGCTACGCATCTTCCCGTGAAGAATATCGGTTAGCACTAACCGGCGCGTTGAGCCCTTGCGCCTCCTGACAACTAACGACTTTTAACCGGCTGAATAAGCGATCACGTTTTGCAGCACATTCCTTTTCAAGTGCTATCCCAATACTTTTTTCAGGAAGAAGCTCCTTGCCTCTTCCAGCCGGGAAAAGGGAAAAAGCTGATCGCGCCCGGCGGTCGCAATCAATAGCCCGGCTCCGAAATCGTGAATGCTGATGCTGTCCAGCAGCCGCTCCACAAATTCTTCCTTTTGCTCTCCGGCGAATTCCCGCAGCAGGAAGGGGTCGCACCGGAACAGCTCCACCGCAATGGGCCCCAGCTCGTACCAGGCCGGGGCAAGGCAGGCGTCGGCGCAATCGATGACCAGGAGCTTTCCCTCCCGGGTGACCAGCAGGTTTTCCCCGGTCAGGTCGCCGTGTACCAGCACTTTTTGGGACAGATCCAGCCCCCTTGCCCTGCCGCGCAGCTCTTCCGCCAGCGCGGGAGGCAGTGCAGAGAGGCGGTGGTTTTCCACGGCCCGCTTTAAGAGATCTATGGAAGGGATCAGGCCGTTTGCCGGACAGTTTAGTTTACATAACATATCTTTCAGCTGCCGGACAAAGCTTCGTTTTTGCTCCGGAGAAGCTTCCAAAAGCCAGTCGCCCGCTTCCCGGCCTTCCACGTATTCCGTGATGAGATAAAAGAAATCGTAGGTATCGTGAAGGAGCCCCTGGGCCAGCAGCCGGGGGGTGGGGATCCCGGTTTCCGTCAGCCGCCTGCAGACAGCGGCTTCGTTGTGAAAGTCCGGCGCGGGGTCCAGTCCGCTTTCCTTGGGAAAGAAGATCTTCGCCACCGTGTTCCCCACCCGGAATACGGCGTTGGTGCCGGGGGTCAGGTTTTGCAGGGGCGCAAAGGAAAGCTTTTCCCGGCGGTAAATTTCCCTTGCCAAATCGGAAAAGGCGGGGATGGACTGATAGACCCGTCCCCAATCCTCCCAATTTTCGATCCTTTCCCGAAACAGCTTTTCCATGCTTATGCTTCCTTCAGGCGGCAGTCAAAATTGTCCTCGATGATTTGAAAGCCGATCTTTTCATAGACCCGGTTGGAAATGGGATTTGCCTTATCCACAAACAGGGTGCAGTAGTCATACCCTTCCCCCAGCTTTTCCCGGCAGAGGGCGGCCACGGTGTTCTGGCAATAGCCCTTGCCCCGGTGCTCCGGTGGCGTATAGACGAAGTTGATCCCCACGCCATGGGGTAGGGCACGGCTGACTGTTGCTGCCATGGAAACCGGTGTTTTGTCCTTTGTTTCCATCAGGTACACCCGTCCGTTTTGGATCATCCCGGAAAATTTCTCCCTGGTCTCCTCCGGCTCCAGCTCCTCCCGCAGCGCCTCCCTGTAAAACGCGCAGGCCCAGGCTGTGAGCAGCTCCAGGTCGTCAGGGACGGCCTTGCGCACAGCGGCGGATACCGCCGGCGGTTCGATGAGTTCTTCTAAAACCATGATATCCATGGCGGCCCGCACCCGGTAGGGTTTGCTGTAGGCGGAGAAAAAAACATTGCACAGCATTTTTGAGGCGTTGACGCCTGTGATCTCAATGCTTTCTTTTTGCAGGTACTCCGAAAGCAGCACGGCGGCGGAAAGGGCGGCGGGGTCGCCGGGAATGGCGTTTAAGCACAGGTTATAGGGCAAGGTGTTTCCGAACAGCAGCACGCTCCTTCCTTCCTCCTCGCACCGGCCGAACAGCAGATCACCGCGGCAGGGCTCGTCTTTATGGGCGGCGGCGTTTCCCAGGTTCAGCTGGCAGACCGCTTCAAACCGCTTCAGAAAAGCCTTGTTTTCCTCCAGAAATTCTCCGGGAGTTTTGTAGATCTTTATGTTCACAGGAAATTCCTTCCTTCTTTATTTTTGATGGTTTTCGCATTCCTCTCGGATCAGTTCCACATAGCGCCTAACTTTTTCATAGGTGTTGTGGATCTGGTAAACGTCTCTCTGCACGATCTCCAGGGTACAGCCCCGGGCGGCCTGCACCGTTTTCCGGAAATGGGCCCGTACCGCATCCTCGTCCAGCCTGCTTCCTACGCCGATCAGGGTGGGATCAGGCTTGCGCAGATAGGTGATCTTCTTTCCCTGAAGCCGCTGACCCATGAATTCCTCATTGCACCAGGGGGAAATGGAAACCTTTCCCAGCCGGTTCAGATTGCTGAGATACTCGTCCCAGATGGGGTCTACCGCCTCACAGCAGCCATAGGAGATCCTGCCGTAGCAGTCCAACACCTTTTTGTAGTAGGGGAAAATGAATTCGCCGTACATGGCGGGGGAAAGCCCGGCGCTTTCCTGGCAGTCCATATAGCCCCATATGTCAGTGGTTCGGTAATGCTCCCGCTGGGAGGGCAGCTGATCGGTAAAACAGTACGAGCCCTGAGCCACCCGTTCGCAGCCGGTAGTGGAAAGCAGGCGGCCGTCCTGCTCCTCCGCCTGAAACAGGGCCACATAGTCGTCTGTGAGCAGATCCATCATTTGGTGAAACAGCTCCGGGTAGTCGTACATGGCGAAAAACATGTTTTCCATGCTCATCAGGTGAATGATATCCTGTACCGGGCAGGAGTACAGGGAATGCCCTGTAAGCTTTGCCGGAAGGACCGCGCCGAACAGCTCGTTATATTCCGCCATTTCCCGGTCGGTTTCCTCCTTCGGGGGCAGGATCAGCTCCGACGATTGCAGCTTGTGAAAATCTTCTTCCAGATCTTTCAGCTGCTCTACAAAATGGTGGCCCAGCCCGCCTTCCTTTTCCGCGTGCTCCACCTGCACCGGCAGCCGGAAGGGGACCATGGCGCCGCCATAGGAAAAGGGCATGTAGTCAGTCACAATGGTGTCGTCGTCAAACAGGGTGTGGTTGACGATATTCATCAAAAACCTTTCTTCCCATTTGCGGGCCTCTTCTCCGGTGCATTCCATCAGCGGGGGAAGGATATCCTCCCGGAAGGTCCACAGCTCCATGGTGACCATGGGGCGGCTGTCCGGGTCAAAGCGCCCGTGGCGCTCCCAGTCTTTCAGAAGCTTCTGCATTTTCTCACTGTGGGCGATCTCAACCTGCTGATGGACCAGCCGATCCAGTCTTTGCCGGTCTGCGTTGGAAAACATGGCGGCGCACCTCTTTTTTAAATAATAGACGATACAAGATAACAGCATTCTATGCCTTTTTTTCGCTTTTTTCAAGACACTGCTTCCGAAAATCGAGATTTTTGAAAAAACGGCGGATCAAAAAAGCCGGGCCTTTGAGCATTTGCCCAAGGGCCCGGCTTGTCAATTCAGCAAAGAACTATTACAAAAACGTATCTACGATTCGAGTACCGTCCGGAAACATCATCCTTACCCGTATGCCGTTTGGCGCTGAGTAATGCGGGGGAATAATCTCCTCAAAGGAATACTGCATGGCTCCGTCCGGCAGAAAAACGCCGCCGTCATTTACTATCCTGCCGTCGGGCAACACAACTCCGGCATCGTCCGTGGTGCGGTGAATTAAAAGGCCTTCGTCATAGGAACCCCAGAAATAATACTGTGTCGCCAGGATCCTGGTGCCGTCCGGTAGAACCATGACCACTTCAGGATCAGGATAATTCACATGTCCAAACCAAAATGGCGCATAGGGCTGATAGGTCATGGTCCCGTCAGGCAGCAGCACCCCTCTGCCGGCCACGCGCCTGCCATCGGGAAGCAAAATGTCATAAAAGGCGCCTTCGGTAAGAATAGGGTCCTCGCCCTTTACCATCTTCGCCACAGGGCAGTCGCAAACTTCATTGTTAAAATAATAAGTGGGGGCCACTATCCTGGTGCCGTCGGGAAGGGTCTGCACCGTCTCCGGAACCGTTCGATCCTCCTGAACATACGGGAACGGCGCCTGCTCCGCGTAAAGCACTTCTCCATCAGGCATCACGACCCCCTCAGAGGTGACCAGCCGCCCGTCAGGCAGCAGAGTTCCTTCCTCCGTAATCTTTGCCAAAAGGCTTTTCCCATGAGCCTCGTCAAAATAATAAGTAGGCGCTTCCAAAGGAGCAGAAGCTTCCGATGAGCTTTCCGGTTCACTGGCAAAAGAACTTGCGGGAGCAGAGAAAGCCGCCGGGCCGGAAGAAGCGCTTAAGGCGGAGCTTTCCTCTCCGACAGCGCATCCACAGAGAAGCAGCAGGGAAAGCAGCAATGGGAAAAGAAGAGTTTTTCTGATTTGTACCATGGGATCATCTCTCATCATTCATGACTAAAAATGAAAAATTAAAGTACAAAATTATTATAAACCACAAGGGAAATAAAGTCAATAAAAAATCACCCTCTGGGCTACAGGATCACTCAGAGGGTGTGCATATCATTTGCAAATGGTTTTCCAGCTTCCGTAAAGCAAAGCTTCCCATCGGCAAAACCGAACTATAAAGCAAATAAACCTTACGGAATTTCCAGGGTCAGCACGGTGTTTATGCCGTTTTCCTCTTCCACGGCGGAGAGCCTTACCCGGTCGCCGGGGGAAACGAGCACCACGGTTTCAAAGGCGGCACAGTCCACCTTATAGATCTCGTCCCTGCTTGTGATCAGGTAGGCAAAGGAGTTGCCGTCCTGTACCAGATATTTGATATCCTTTACCGTTACGGTGACGGCGTCCGGGTTTTCCGCCGGGGTGGATACGCCGGAGATCATGCCGTTTTCCAGCAGGGCGTTTTTGTACTTTGCCATGACCTCCCGCTGGGTTTCGGCGGTGACCACGATATTGTAGCGCTCCACGTGGATCAGGGCGTACCGCTTTACCAGGCTGCCCTTGTCCTTTAATACCATGATATAGGTGGGCTGGTTCTCCACATTGATCACCGAGGGGAAGGAGGCCGTATAGCCCAGGTTCTGCACCTCGCCTTCGGCGGAGCGCATGACGGAATATTCCTCCGCGCCGGGAATGGGGTAGTAGCGGATCTCCGCGGTGCGGGAATTCATCAGCACAAAGCCGATGTTGGACTGGTCGGAGGCAACGCTTGTCACACCGGTGAACACCCATACGTCGTCGTCAAACATTTTATAGCCGTAATCGTCGGTCACGTGCTTGCAGTCCTTTTTGGCGAAGAGGGAGTTAAAATAGCCCCCGGAAAGCTCGCCGTACCAATCGTACCGCTGGGCAAGCATATCGCCGTCGTACACGATATCCACCCAGGAGGGGATATCCGCCACATCGTAATACTGGGTTTCGCCGGTGCAGGCGTTCAGGATCACAGCGCCCTTCACATCGGTGCCGCCGAAGAGGAAAACATCCTTTTTCAGCACGGCGGTGACATAATAGGGAGTACCGTCTTCGCCAATCTCAAAATAGGAGTTGCCGAAAATGGCGGTGCGGTAGGAAAAGCGGAGATGGCGGCGAAGATCCTTGTCAAAATAGGCGGATTCCGCATACCGCATGGGCTCCTTCAGCTTCACGTATTCGCTGGTGTTTTTCACCGGGTCCACGGCGATATAGCCGGGGATCCCCGAGGAGCGGTTGTTCCACCAGCGGAAGAAATCGGCGTATTCCAGAGGAGAAACCTTCATGGGTCTGCCGTTTAGGTTGATTTGGGTGTACTGGAGGTTGATCTCAAACTGGCTGACCAGCTCATTGAGAGAACCCAGAGCTCTGGCGCCGATGATTTGGGCGCTGCCGGAATCCATCAGGGCGATATCGGAAATGGTTTCAGAGGCGGGCGTATCGGCAATGAAATCCCGGCTTTCAATTTCCCCCGCAATGGCGGCGTAGCTCTTGGCGTGAAATACGGTGGACGAGGCAAAGGAGCAGAGCAGCCCCACGGCGGCAATGACTATGGCTCCAAAAACGCAGTATTTTCCCAAGCTCCTTTTAGGGCCGGTATGCTTTATGGTGAAACCGCCCTGGGAAGAACCGAAGAGCATCCTAGAGGGCTCGCTGGTGGTCTCCAGCCGCAGCCCGGAGTGGAAGATCAGCTCCAGCACACCGAAGAGAGCCAGCACCCCGCACACGGTGAACCAGGTTTCTCCGGATTGGATATTGTAGGCGGGCAGCTCCACATAGTCATATACGGCAAAGGCGAGAAGCGTCAGCAGCACGGCCCAGAGGTGCCCCTTCCAGCCGCCCTTCTTTCCGGACTTTTTCCGAGCTTCTTTCTTTTCTGTCTGTTCCATGTTTCATGGTCTCCTTTTTGCGGGGCTTTCCCTGTTGTTTTGCCCCTCTATGCACCCATCATACAGGATTGCCGGCGCAAAATCAATGTTTCCCTTGGAAATTAAGAGAATTGTAATGAAGGAACTTTTAGGCAATGAGAAATTAGGAATGAGCAATGAGCAATTAAGAGCAAGAGTCCCCCCCTGTCATCCTTCGTGTTTCTCAGAATGACAGGGGGGAAGCAGTGCGCTAAATTGGAATTTAGCGGGCTAACGAATAGCGCTCACCCTTGCCTCCCCTGAAGAGGGGAAACAGTCTGCTTCGCAGCCTGCGGGGACCATGCTTTGCATGGTGGAAGGGTTCC
>JAETPP010000267.1 GCA_021771115.1 Bacillota bacterium
GGCGGGTTCTTGATACGCTTCTTGCTCATGTAGGACTTTTTTGTGCCTTTGAAGTTCACCGTATGCCCCAGGTATTCCATGCGCTCCAGTATGGCGGCAACCGCCTTGTTGTCCCAATGGTAGGGGTCGGCGGGGGTAGGGTTGCCCACAATCAGCCCGTGGGCTTCCCGGTAGGCGGTGGGGTTCAACACCTGCTCTTTCCGCAGGCGCCTCGCAATCTGCAATGGCCCAAACCCCGCAATACAAAGGCTGAAAATCTCCCGCACCACCTTTGCGGCTTCCTCGTCCACCAGCCAGCGTTCCTTGTCCTCCGGGTCTTTTCTGTACCCGTATGGGGGATTGTTGCACAGCCGCTTTCCGGCGCTGCTCTTTGCCCGCCACACCGCCCGGATTTTCTTGCTGGTGTCCCTTGCGTACCATTCGTTGAACAAATCCCGCACCGCCACCATATCGTCCAGCCCTTTTAGAGAATCAATGTTGTCCGTCACAGCGATATAGCGGACATTGTGTTCGTCCAAAATTTCCTCTAAAAGCTGTCCAATTACAAGACGGTTCCGGCCCAGCCGGGAGTGGTCTTTCACAACGATGGCTTCCACCACGCCGCCCTCCACCAGTTCCATCATTTCCTGATAGGCGGGGCGGTCAAAGTTTGTGCCGGAATATCCGTCATCCACGAAAAAGCGGGGATTGGGGAAATGGTTTTCTTCGGCATATCTCCGTAAAATCTCTTTCTGATTTACAATACTGTTGCTATCGCCTTGCAGTTCATCGTCACGGGAAAGTCTGCAATACAAAGCGGTAATCATGTCTGGCTGTCTGTTCATAGTCGTGTCCTCCTTTATGGGGGACAGCCGGACAAACGGTAATGTATGATTATATTATACCGTGTCCGGCTGTCCATGACAAGGATGTTACTGACCGCTGTCGCTTAAAATGAGCCGCTTGACTTTAGCGACCATATCCTCCTTTGCCCGTTCATTGAAGCGGGAGGAAACGATATAGGTAGTGCCGCCGATCCGCCGTTCCAGCGTGACGGGCGGCACGGTTTTTTTTCGGGGTTCTTTTTTTCAGTTTGACTTTGATTGATAGGCTGTCACCTTTCCTTTCTATCATGCTGCTGCCGTTTCAGTTCCGCCAGCACTTCCGGGGGAATACGGTCAAGCACCCGCTGGATATTGTGCAGTTCGCTTTCCAGTTTTGCCCGTTCCATACGGTCTTTCATTTTGCCGCTTTCGCTGGATTTGGCTCTGGCTTCCAGCTTCTTGTTTTCTTCCAGCAGGTCATTGATTGTGACCTTGTATTTTTTGAGCTGGCCGGAGAAATTCTCCATCTGCGGGAACCACTTTCCCAGCATGGCGAGAGCTTCCTCTTTCTTCCTCCCGGCGTTCAGCGGGTTAATGTCGTCCAGTGTGGCTTCAATCGCCCTCGCCTGTTTGGAGAGGTTGACCGCCTGCTTGAAAAGCCGGGTGGGAATATGCTTGCGGCCCGTCTTGCTGGCGCTTTCGCCACGTTCCAAGTCCGGGTATTTCTCCACCATATAGGCGTGAAAATCGTCCTGCCATTTTGTAAGGCTTGCCCGGTTGCCCAAAATCTCTTTGGCGCACAGACGGTTGTCCTTTGTCAGAGGAACGAAAGTCAAATGCAAATGGGGCGTTTTCTCGTCCATGTGAACCACCGCCGACACGATATTCTCCCGGCCTACTCGCTGGATAAGAAAATCAGCTGCACGCTGGAAAAAGGCTTGTATCTCCTTTGGGGGCTTGCCCTTGAAAAACTCCGGGCTGGCGGTAATCAG
>JAETPP010000036.1 GCA_021771115.1 Bacillota bacterium
TAAATAAATTCTCCCCGCTCGTTGGTATACCCAGACTGTCGATAACCGCTCTAGCTGTAAGATACGGAAGGAAGAAGAGTGTGAGAGGGAACCATCAGGGTTCCTCTCTCGCATTTCAATCAGAACTTATTGGAGAAATCTTTGATTTCTCCAATAAGTTTGAGCGGGGCGAAAAAATCTTTTTCGGCACGCACACCATACGTTTACGGGCTTGGGATCTATTGCATAGGGAAGAATGGGCGCATACCCGCCCTTTGCAAAGAAACGCTCCCAGATCTGTTCAAAATCAGAAGGCACGGTGGAATCGGTAATGATAGTCTCGCTGCCGAGAAACGAAAAGGCCTCCTGATGGATCTGAAAGGTAAGGATCGCTTTTTCACTCATGATTTTATTTCCCTTCCTTTTTTGGGCAGGCGTTTTATTCTTCCGCTGAACAAGCCTTAACCGGCATATAGTAGTCCATCTGCTGATACCCCAGGATCTGTTCCGCTTCCGGCGGCGTGATAATATTGCCCAATCTGCGGCGGCTGTTATCCTGCACAAAGCCGTTTTTTTGCAAAAATTCCAGCAGCTCCTCATCCATGGCGGCGGTATCGGTTTGCCCGTCGATGTCAGTGCTTACCGCGTAAAGGCCGCCCTTGAAATCAATGATGGGAAATTGCTCCGGAACGGCCATGCCCTCTTCATAGAGAAAAAGCCATTCCAGGCCGCCGTCTGCTTCGGCGAGAAAATCCCGGGCGTCCTTTGTGGCAGGAAGGGAGGAAAACCAAGCTTCGAAGGCTGTGAAGTTTTCCTCTCCGAACATGCCGATACCCGACGAAACCATTTTGCAATCAGGAATTTTGATGATACGAATCGCCTGCATAAATAGTTACCTGGCCTTTCTTTATGGTTTTAGTGAAAATCAGAGAACAGTTTCTTGTTCCTCCAGAGCTACGCTGAACAAATAGGCGGTGCTTGGCTCTGTGATCCCGTGCAAAAACACTTCCGCCGTCCAGTATTTATGGGGGTAGGGGATCTGCACCCCCTGGCCCAGGATGGTGTTTCTGGTAACGTCGTACATGGCGCTGCTGTCATAGCCGTCATGGCTGTGCATGGCGGCGCTGTCGCCGGTGAAAATTGCCAGGGCGAATTGGGAAAGATAAGGAGGCCCGAAATCCGGCGCGGTCCATTTCGGAACGAAATCCACGGAAAGAAAGCCTGGCGGAACGGCGGTCCCGGCCTTCAGAAATCTGCCTAAGAAGCCGTGGCACGGCTCTGCGTCCACGCCTTTTCCAAAGTGGTGCAAAAGCAGAATATCGTAGTCAAAGCCGGATTTATATGCCGAAAGCTCATCCAGCGCGGAAAATACGGCAAGCTCCTGCTCGAGGTCCCTCGGACCGGCTTCGAAAACTTCTTTCCCGATAAAGCGCATAGCCGGCAGCGTTTTGTACTCAAAATGCTCCAACTGAAAGCCCTTTTGCTGATTTTTGGAAACCTGGGGCATAAACAGGGCCCATTGCACACCGGCGTCACAGACCTCCAGGCAGTTGATATAACCGAAAAGCTCCACGCTGTCTGTTCCCGTGGGGCCGGTTCTGCTGCCGGCGATCAGTTCCCGGCTCCGGCGGCTTTTCATCGTGGAAAAATCGCGGAACATATCCTCCACGGCTTTTTGCAGGCCGGGGTCGTCGGTTTTACCCGTCAGCTGGGAATCAAATTTATCCAGGGCGTCCCAGACGGCTTCGTTTACAATGCCGGGATCGGAAAGGGCCTTTAAATAGGTGCGAAGCCTGGCGTTTTGTTCCCGGAATCTTGCCAGAACGCCGTTCATCAGGATTTGCTCGTTTTCCGCCAGCTTGTCCTCCGTCCATTGGGGATCGTCCAGGATCCAGTCCGTCAGCGAATCGAACACATCGGGGTTTTTCCCCCTGGCGGCAAGGGACCAATCGATCACCATCTGGTATTTTTCCGTGTCGGAAAGGGGCTCTGTCATTTTTTCATCGATATTGCTCCAACAGAACTCGTCGATCAGCGGAAAAGACGAATTGAAACCGCCCTCCACCGAAATATGGATTGTAAGAGGACTGTAAAATTTCAGTTTGCTGCCTTTTGCCGGAACATCAGAGGGATTGATCCCGTGAAACCGGAAAAACGCCTTGGAAAAGCTTTCGGAGGTATCGTATTGATACTTCATGGCAATTTCCGTTACCGTTCCCTGTTTCAGCCGCAGATCCCTGCCCGCAAGGCTCAGCCTTCGGTTGCGAATATATTCCCCCAGCGTGATCCCTGTTACGATATGAAAAATACGCTGAAAATGAGCGCCTGAAGAACAGGCCTCTCTGGAGATATCCTCTGCCTTGAGCTTATTTGTCAGATTGGATTCTATAAAACGGATGGCACTGTTTATGCTTTGCAGCCAGTACAAGAGCCCTCACCTCCTGATATTACAGTATATAGGAAATCTGTTCCTGTTTCCTGTCATAGAATGCTTTTGTTTGTCGGACGGTGGAAAAAGCCGGGGTACGGTTTTTTCATATCATACTTGAAGTTCTTTTCCGCTTCAAGTATGATATGGAAAAGAGGGGAGGAATATCGCGGATATTTTGGGGTCGCGGGGCAATTTGTATGCAGATATTCTTCCAAAAGGAGATTTTTAAAAAATTTTGAATTTTCTCTTGCAAAACCTGGACTGGCGTGGTATTATAATCAAGCGTGACTGCACAAGGCGTTTCTTGGAAACGCTCTGGGGGTTTCCTTCGGAAACATCCCGGGGGTGGAAGAGAGAACGCTAGATATGCGATGAAGCGGGAGGTTGCGGCCCCCAAAGGGCCGGTTTTTCCGTGGAGTATGTCCGATTTGAAACCGGGCGAAGGAATTTGAAGGGTCGGAACCACCGGGAAGCCCCCGGCAGGCCGGAGAATGCCTTTCAAAGGATGTTATGGGTTTTTCCCCACTCCCGGAATCCGTATGCGGATTTCGGTTTTTTGATGCCCTGGGTAGGAACACCCGGAGCAGTGTAAAAAACATATAAGAGAGTTTTCGGAGAAAAAGCCCAGCCCGCCAACTAATTTCCATAAGGAGGCGACTAACGTGGCAGTCAAGGAAAAAATCAGGATCAGGATCAAGGGGTACGATCATCAGCTGGTGGATCAGTCCGCCGAAAAGATCGTTGCTACCGCAAAGCGCACGGGCGCCAGGGTATCAGGCCCGGTCCCGCTGCCCACTGAGAAGCAGATCATCACCATCCTGCGCGCTGTTCATAAGTATAAGGACAGCCGGGAACAGTTTGAGATGCGCACCCATAAGAGACTGATCGACATTCTCAGACCCTCCAACAAAACCGTTGAGGCTTTGATGGGTCTGGAGCTCCCTGCCGGCGTAGAAATCGAGATCAAGCTGTAAGTTTCTACCAACCGAGACAGAGGGTCATGTTGAGGGAACCGGTGAAAACAGCTGAGGGAACTCAACCAATAACCTAATTGGAAGGAAGCCCTTCCAGGAGAAAGGAAAATCAATATGAAAAAAGGAATCATCGGCAAGAAGGTCGGCATGACGCAGATCTTCGATGAGAAGGGGAAAGTGATCCCCGTCACCGTTATCGAGGCCGGTCCCTGCGTGGTAACGCAGAAGAAGACCGCTGAGAACGATGGCTACGAGGCGGTTCAGGTCGGCTTCGGCGACCAGAAGCCCCAGCGGCTTTCAAAGCCCCTCAAGGGCCACTTCGACAAGGGCGGCGTCGCCCCGAAGAAGACCCTGCGGGAGCTGCGGCTGGAGGACATCAGCGAGCTGAATGTGGGCGATCTGATCAAGGCCGACATTTTTGAAGCCGGAGAGCATGTGGACGTCACCGGCGTGAGCAAGGGCAAAGGCTACGCGGGCGTGATCAAGCGCTGGAATTTCCACCGCCTGAAGGAGACCCACGGTACCGGCCCTGTAGCCCGCCACGGCGGCTCCAACGGCCCCATTTCCGATCCCTCCCGCGTATTTAAGGGAGTGAAGATGGCAGGCCATCTGGGCGCTGAGACCGTTACCGTTCAGAACCTGGTCATCGCCAAGGTGGACGCGGAAAACAACCTGATCGCGGTAAAGGGCGCTGTGCCCGGCCCCAACGGCGGCATCGTGACCATCCGCAACAGTGTGAAAGCATAAGGGAAGGAGGAATCAGAATGCCTACAGTAGCAGTTTTGAACATGCAGGGCAAGGAAGTCGGCAAACAGGAGCTTTCCGAGGCCGTATTCGGCATCAAGCCCAATGTTTCCGTGATGAACGACATGGTAAAGAATTACCTTGCCAATCAGCGCCAGGGCACTCAGTCCGCTCTGACCCGCGCAGAGGTTTCCGGCGGCGGCAAAAAGCCGTGGAGGCAGAAGGGCACAGGCCGCGCCCGTCAGGGCAGCACCCGGGCTCCTCAGTGGACCCACGGCGGCATTGTGTTCGCGCCGAAGCCCAGAGACTACAGCTATACTTTGAACAAGAAGGTCAAGCGCCTGGCGATGAAGTCCGCTCTTTCTTCCAAGGTTCAGGACAACGAGATGATCGTGCTGGACGCCATCACCACCGATGCTTACAAAACCAAGGTCATCGCCGAAATGCTCAAGGCGGTGGGCAGCGAAAAGAAGGCCCTCATCGTTCTCGACACCGTGGACGAAAAGGTGATCGCTTCCGCCCGGAACATCCCCGGCGTAAAGACCGCTCAGGTCAATACCCTGAACGTGTACGACATCCTGAACGCTGATAAATTCATCGTTGTCAAGGATGCGGTGGCTAAAATCGAGGAGGTGTATGCGTAATGACAGCACAGGATATCATCATCCGCCCCGTCATCACGGAAAAGACCATGGACGGAAACTCCCTGAAGAAGTACACCTTTGAAGTGAGTAAGGATTCCACCAAGATCGATATCAAGCGCGCGGTGGAAGAGCTGTTCGGCGTGAAGGTCAGCAAGGTGAACACCCTCCATGTGAGAGGCCAGCTGCGCCGCCAGGGCCGGAACGAGGGCTATACCAGAAGCTGGAAAAAGGCCGTTGTCACCCTGACGGAGGACAGCAAGACCATAGAATTCTTCGAATCCATGGTATAACTAGTAATTAGTTATTAGTTGTTAGTTATTAGACGAGGAAATTTCGAGTCTGCTGGGCAGAAAAGGCTTAGCAAAAGAACCGAACACAGCATGGAAAGTGCTGGAATCAGCATGAATGGGAGAGCGCCTGTCTCCCGCAAAGCGAAATAGGAGAGTGAAAACCACATGGCAATCAAGAACTATAAGCCGACTACCGCGGCAAGGCGCAATATGTCTGTTACAGACTATCAGAGCCTGTCGAAGAACGGCCCCGAGAAGAGCCTGCTGGCTCCTCTGGATAAAAACGCGGGCCGCAACAGCTACGGCAGGATCACCGTCCGCCATCGCGGCGGCGGAAACCGCAAGAAGTACCGTATCATCGATTTTAAGCGCCAGAAGCACGATGTGGAGGCCACTGTGCTGAGCATCGAGTACGATCCCAACCGTTCCGCTTTTATCGCCCTCGTGCAGTATGAGGACGGCGAGAAGAAATATATTCTGGCCGCCAACGGCATGAAGGTGGGCGACAAGGTGGTATCCGGTGAAGGCGCCGATATCAAGCCCGGCAACGCCCTTCCTCTGAAGAGCATTCCCGTGGGTACCTTCATCCACAACGTAGAGCTGTATCCCGGCAAGGGCGCTCAGCTGGCGAGAGCCGCCGGCATCATGGCCCAGCTGATGGCAAAGGAAAACGGCATGGCCCTTCTGAGACTGCCCTCCGGCGAGCTTCGGAACGTGCCGGAGACCTGCATGGCCTCTATCGGCCAGGTCTCTAACATCGACCATGAGAACGTGAAGATCGGCAAGGCCGGCCGGAAGCGCCACATGGGCTGGAGGCCCACGGTCCGCGGTTCCGTTATGAACCCCAACGACCACCCCCACGGCGGCGGCGAGGGCAAGAGCCCTGTAGGCCGTCCCGGCCCTGTTACCCCCTGGGGCAAGCCCGCCCTGGGTTACAAGACCCGCAAGACCCACAACCGCAGCGATAAGTTTATCGTAAGGCGCAGAAACGGCAAGTAAGCGCACGGGAATAGCGGCAAAGCCGCCGCACCACTAAGCGAAAGGACAGTGATTAGTAAGCTATGAGCAGAAGTCTGAAAAAAGGACCTTTTGTACAGCCCGTGCTGCTGAAAAGGATCCAGGCTATGAACGAAGCCGGCGAGAAGAAGATCGTCAAGACCTGGAGCAGAGCCTCCATGATCTTCCCGGATTTCGTAGGCCACACCATCGCGGTCCATGACGGCCGCAAGCATGTGCCGGTGTACATCACCGAGGACATGGTAGGGCACAAGCTGGGCGAGTTCGCCCCTACACGCACCTTTAAAGGCCATGCCGGTGCGAAGACGACCAAGTAAAGAAAGGAGAGCAGATAGATTATGGAAGCGAAAGCAACATTGAACTATACCCGTATCTCTCCCCGCAAGGTCGGAATCGTGCTGGATCTTATCCGGAACAAGCCGGTGGACCTTGCCGCCGCTATTTTGCAGCATACCCCCAAGGCTGCTTGTGAAGATCTTCAGAAGCTTCTCAAGTCTGCTGTGGCAAATGCTGAGAACAATTTCAACATGGACAGAAACAGCCTTTACGTTTCCCAGTGCTATGTAACGCCCGGCCCCATCCTGAAGAGGATCCGGCCCAGCGCCCATGGCAGAGCGTTCCGGGTGTTGAAGAGAACTTCCCACATCACCATTGTGGTGAAGGAAAAAGAGTAAGCGGTAAGGAGGCAAATTATGGGTCAGAAAGTGAATCCCCACGGTCTCCGTGTGGGCGTTATCAAAGACTGGGATTCCCGTTGGTTCGCGAAGGACAATGAGTTCGGCGATACTCTCGTACAGGACTATAACCTCCGCAAGATGCTGAAGAAGCAGCTCTATTCCGCGGGCATTCCGAAAATTGAGATCGAGCGCGACGCCTCTAAGGTGCGCGTACACATTCATTGCGCCAAGCCCGGCCTGGTCATCGGCAAGGGCGGCACTGAAATCGAAAAGCTTCGCCAGCAGTGCGAAAAGATGCTGGGGAAGCCCGTGGTCATCAACATCGTCGAGGTTCGCCAGCCCGATTTGAACGCACAGCTGGTGGCTGAGAATATCGCTTCCCAGCTGGAGCGCCGTATCGCGTTCCGCCGTGCCATGAAGGGCTGCATCGGCCGCAGCATGCGCCTGGGCGCCAGGGGCATCAAAACCCAGGTATCCGGCCGCTTGAACGGCGCTGAGATCGCCCGGAGCGAGCAGTACCACGACGGCACCATCCCCCTGCAGACCCTGCGGGCCGATATCGATTACGGCTTCGCCGAGGCAAACACCACCTATGGCCGGATCGGCGTAAAGGTGTGGCTGTATAAGGGCGAGGTATTGAATGACAACCGTGGTAACCGGGAAGACCGGAACGAGAACCGCGGCAGGCGGGACGACCGCCGCGACCGCCCGAACAACCGGCGCGGTTCCGGAGAAAAAAGGGAAGGAGGCCGCAGATAAATGTTACTCCCCAAGCGCGTAAAGTACCGCAGAGTACAGAGAGGCCGCATGAAGGGCAAGGCTCTTCGCGGCAACAAGGTCACGTATGGTGATTACGGCCTTCAGGCCCTGGAGCCCGCCTGGATCACCTCAAACCAGATCGAGGCCGCCCGTGTGGCTATGACCCGTTACTGCAAGCGTTTCGGTAAGGTCTGGATCAAGATCTTCCCCGACAAGCCCGTAACGCAGAAGCCGGCTGAAACCCGAATGGGTTCCGGTAAAGGCTCCCCGGAATACTGGGTAGCCGTGGTAAAGCCCGGCCGCGTTATGTTTGAGCTGGGCGGGGTGCCGGAAGCAACGGCGAAAGAGGCCCTCCGCCTTGCCGCCAACAAGCTTCCCATCAAGTGCAAAGTTATCATGAAAGAAACGGAGGCGTAAGTCATGAAAGCTTCAGAAATCAGAGAATTGACAGCTGAAGAGCTGAACAGCAAGCTCAGGGACCTCAAGGCGGAGCTTTTTAACCTTCGTTTCCAGCTCGCTATCAATCAGCTCGACAACCCCATGCGTATCTCAGCTGTAAAAAAGGATATCGCCCGTGTAAAAACGGTGATCCGCGAGAACGAGCTGAGCGCTGAGAACGCCTAAGGGAAGGGAGGATTTGACGTGAGCGAAGAGAGAAACATGAGAAAAACAGCTGTCGGTCATGTAGTCAGCAACAAGATGGATAAGACCGTGGTGGTCGCCATTCAGGACAGCGTAAAGCATCCGCTGTACGGAAAGGTCATCAAGCGCACCGTAAAGCGCAAGGCCCACGATGAGAACAACGAGTGCAATGTGGGAGATCGCGTGCGCATCATGGAGACCCGCCCCCTGTCCAAGGATAAGAGATGGCGCCTGGTCGAGATCATCGAGAAAGCCAAGTAATTGGCCTGGTATTTAGTTTAAGGCCAAGTAAGGCTTAGAGCAAAGGAGGAACGCACTGTGATTCAGCAGCAGACTTACCTCAAAGTTGCCGACAACACCGGCGCGAAGGAGCTTATGTGCATTCGCGTTCTGGGAGGCACCGGCAGGAGGTATGCCAATATCGGCGACGTGGTGGTAGCTTCTGTCAAGAAGGCTGCGCCCGGCGGCGTGGTAAAGAAGGGCGACGTTGTGAAGGCGGTCATCGTAAGGACCTCTTCCGGCGTGCGCAGAGACGACGGCACCTACATCCGCTTTGACGAGAACGCCGCCGTGATCATCCGTGACGACAAGAACCCCAGGGGCACCCGTATTTTTGGGCCCGTGGCCCGTGAGCTCAGAGACAAGGAATATCTGAAGATCCTGTCTCTCGCTCCCGAAGTGCTTTGATGGAGGTGGACGTCAATGAGTAACAAAATGCATGTTAAAACCGGCGATACCGTTGTGATCCTCAGCGGTAAGGACCGCGGCAAGAAGGGGAAGATCATGCAGGTCAGCCCCAAGGAAGGCAAGGTCATCATCGAGAACGCCAACTTCGTGCAGAAGCATGTAAAGCCCCGCAGAATGGGAGAGCCCGGCGGCATCATCAAGGCCGAGTCTGCCATCTATGCCTGCAAGGTGCAGGTGGTTTGCCCCCGCTGCGGAAAGCCCACCCGTGTCGGCCATAAGGTTTTGCAGGACGGCACGAAAGAGCGCATTTGCAAGAAATGCGGCGAATCGCTGTAAGGGAGGGAAAAACGAAGATGGCAAGAATGAAAGAGTTCTACAAAGAAGAAGTAGCCCCCGCCCTGATGAAGAAGTTCAGCTATAAGAGCGTGATGGAAATTCCGAAGCTGGACAAGATCGTGGTAAACGTGGGCGCCGGCGAAGCCAAGGACAACGCCAAGGTGATCGACGCCATCAGCGGCGACCTGGCCGCCATTACCGGCCAGAGGCCCCTGGTGTGTAAGGCAAAGAAATCCGTGGCGAACTTTAAGCTGCGTGAGGGAATGCCCATCGGCGTGAAGGTCACGCTTCGCGGCGAGCGGATGTATGAGTTCCTTGACAGGCTGTTCAATGTGGCGCTGCCCCGTGTCCGCGACTTCCGCGGTATCAATCCCAATTCCTTTGACGGCAGAGGGAACTACAACATGGGCATCCGTGAGCAGCTGATCTTCCCCGAGATCGATTACGATAAGGTCGATAAGGTACGGGGCATGGATATCTGCTTCGTCACTACCGCAAAAACCGACGAAGAGGCCCGGGAATTCCTTTCCCTGATGGGCGCTCCGTTCACCAGGTAAAGGAGGGATTCACTGTGGCCAAAACATCTATGAAAATCAAGCAGCAGAGAGCCCAGAAGTATTCCACCAGAGAATACAACCGCTGCAAGATCTGCGGCAGGCCGCATGCCTACCTTCGGAAGTTCGGCATCTGCCGTATCTGCTTCCGCGAGCTTGCCTACAAGGGAGAGATCCCCGGCGTGAAGAAGGCCAGTTGGTAAAAGGCTGCAAGCAGCCTTTCAAAGTCGCTGCGCGACTTTCTTGGAAGTTGCTTCGCAACTTCGCCAAATAAAGGCAGCCTTTCAAAGTCGCTGCGCGACTTTCTTGGAAGTTGCTTCGCAGCTTCGCCAAATAAGGGCAGCCTTTCAAAGTCGCTGCGCGACTTTCTTGGAAGTTGCTTCGCAACTTCGCCAAATAAGGGCAGCCGAAAGTCTGGCAAGAGACGAAAAGCTGCTTTGCCAAGCGGGGCGCTCCCCGGAAGGGGCGGCTTCGTTTGAAAAACACATGATACTGATACCATAAGGAGGTTATTAAGTCATGCAGGTTACAGATACCATTGCCGATTTGCTCACCCGTATCCGCAACGCGCAGTCCGCGAAGCATGATACCGTTGAGGTTCCCGCTTCCAACATGAAGAAGGCGATCTGCCAGATCCTTGTTGATGAGGGCTATGTGAGAAGCTTCACCGTTACGGAGGACGGCAAGCAGGGCATTATCACCATCACTTTGAAGTACGCGGAAGGAAAGGTCCCGGTCATCAAGGGCCTGAAGAGAGTTTCCAAGCCCGGTCTGCGCATTTATTCCAACGCGCAGGAGCTGCCCCGGGTCATGAAGGGCCTGGGCGTGGCGATCATCTCCACCTCCAAGGGCATTATGACTGACAGAGAGGCAAGAAAAGAAAACGTCGGCGGCGAAGTGCTGGCGTTCATTTGGTAAAAGAAGGGGGTGCGACGGAATGTCGAGAATTGGAAGAAAACCCATAAATATTCCCACTGGCGTTGAAGTAAAAATCAATGGCAGTGAAGTGACGGTCAAGGGCCCCAAGGGCACTCTGACCCAGACGTTTCATCCGAAGATGACCGTAGCGGTGGAGGGCAGCGAAATTCTGGTTACCCGTCCTGACGACGAGAAGGAATCCCGGTCTCTCCACGGCCTGACCCGGACGCTGGTCCACAACATGGTGGTAGGCGTTACCGAGGGCTTCCAGAAAACTCTGGACGTGCAGGGCGTTGGCTACCGTGTGCAGAAGCAGGGCAAGGACCTGGTCATGAACCTGGGCTTTTCCCATCAGGTGACCATGTCTGACACTGAGGATATCAAGATCGAGGCTCCGAATCCCAACACGATCGTGATCTCCGGCATTGATAAGCAGAAGGTCGGTCAGTTCGCGGCGGAAGTCCGCGAGAAGCGGCCGCCGGAGCCCTACAAGGGCAAGGGCATCCGCTATGCCGGCGAGTATGTGCGCCATAAGGAAGGCAAAGCCGGTAAGGGCGCGAAAGGATAAGATTGAAGGAGTTGAGAAGAAATGGTCAATAAACCGGATACGAATAAAGCACGTCTTCGCCGCCATAAGAGAGTGCGCGGCAAGATCTCAGGCACGGCAGCCTGCCCCCGCCTGAATGTGTTCCGCTCCTCCGCCAATATCTATGCCCAGATCATTGACGACACAACGGGCAACACCCTCTGTGCCGCGTCTACTCTGGACAAGAGCTTCAGCGGAAACGGCGGCAACAAGGAAGCTGCCCGTGAGGTTGGCAAGCTGATTGCCAAGCGGGCGGCGGAAAAGGGAATCACCGACGTGGTCTTTGACCGCGGAGGCTATATCTTCCACGGCCGCGTCAAAGAGCTGGCCGAAGGCGCCCGTGAGGGCGGCCTCAACTTCTAAGAAGGAGGAATCAAGTTGGCTAGTAATATAGACGCTTCCACAATGGAGATGCAGGAGCGCGTGGTTTCCATCAACCGTGTTTCCAAAACCGTAAAAGGCGGCCGCATCATGAAGTTTTCCGCTCTGGTGGTCGTAGGCGACGGCAACGGCACCGTGGGCTTTGGCATTGGCAAGGCCTCTGAAGTGCCGGACGCGATCCGCAAGGGCATTGAAGACGCAAAGAAGAACCTGACCACCATTTCTCTGCGGGGCTCCACGATCCCCCATGAGATCATCGGTGAGTTCGGCGCCGGCAAGGTAATCCTGAAGCCCGCCGCACCCGGTACCGGCGTTATCGCCGGCGGCCCGGTCCGCGCGGTGGTAGAGAGCGCGGGCATCAAGGATATCCGCGCCAAGGCTCTGCGTTCCAAGAATCCCTGCAACGTTGTGCGCGCTACCATGATGGGCCTCACCCAGCTGCGCACCGCTGAGGAAGTTGCGGCGATCCGCGGCAAGACTGCGAAAGAAATTCTGTAAGGGAGGGCGCGACTGTGACAATCACTTTGAAGAAAAGCCTGATCGGCTGCAAAAAGGACCAGATCGCTACCGCTCTTTCCCTGGGGCTGAAGAAGGTCGGCGATCAGACCGAGCAGCCCGATAACGCTTCTACACAAGGAAAGATCAAAAAGATCAGCCATCTGATCGAGGTAAGTAAATAAGCTCAAGGAGGTGCATGAGAATGAAGCTCAATCAGCTGACAGCTGCGCCCGGCTCCACCCAGGAGCGCAAGCGCATCGGCAGAGGCCACGGCTCCGGCAACGGCAAGACCGCTGGCAAGGGCCATAAGGGCCAGAAGGCCAGAGCGGGCCACGGCATGAGACCCGGCTTTGAAGGCGGTCAGATGCCTTTGCAGAGAAGAATCCCCAAGCGCGGGTTCAACAATATCTTTGCGAAAGAAATTGTTTCCGTCAACGTGGGAACGCTGAACAGGTTTGAAGATGGAGCGTCGATTGATATCGCCGCGCTGAGAGAAGCCGGTATCGTGAAAAAAAGCTGTGACGGCGTAAAGATCCTGAGTAACGGCAGACTGGTGAAGAAGCTGACCGTAAAGGCCACCGCTTTTTCCGAGGCCGCGAAAGCAAAGATCGAGGCTGCGGGCGGAAAGGCCGAGGTGATCTGAGTTGTTTAATACCATCAAAAACGCATGGCGGATCCCGGATCTCCGGAAGAAGATCCTGTACACGCTGCTGATCATCATTGTGTTCCGCTTCGGCTCCGTGATCCCCGTGCCGTTCTTAAACGTTTCCAGCCTGGCCAACCTGATGCAGGAAGCCGAGCAGGGAACGGGAAACACGGCTTTGGGCTATATCAATATGCTGACAGGCGGCGCGTTCTCTTACGCTTCCCTGTTTGCCATGGGTATCACCCCCTATATCAACAGCTCCATTATTATGCAGCTGCTGCAGGTGGCCATTCCTCCCCTGGAAAGGCTTGCCAAGGAGGGGGAAGCCGGAAGGAAGAAGATCGCTGCCATTACCCGGTATGTCACCGTGCTGCTGGGCCTGATCCAGGGCACCGCATACTATGTGTATCTGTACAATTCCAATATTGTCATGCCCACAGAGGGTTTTGCCACGGTGTTTGTTGCCATCACCATCATCCTCACCTTTACCGCCGGTACGGCGCTGGTCATGTGGATGGGCGAGCAGATCAACGAAAAGGGTATCGGCAACGGCATTTCCATGATCCTGCTGGCCGGTATCATCGCACGGCTCCCCTCTATGGTGGGAACGGCAATGCAGTACGCCACGCTGGGTACGCTGTATATTTTCCTGGTGATCCTGTTTGTGGTGATGTTCCTGGGCGTGATTTGGGTCATCGTCTTTATGAACGAGGCGGAGCGCCGGATCCCGGTGCAGTACGCCAAGAAGGTGGTCGGCCGCAAGATGTACGGCGGACAAAGCACATTCCTGCCCATCAAGGTAGCCATGAGCGGCGTTATGCCCGTGATCTTCGCGAACTCCATCCTGTTTATCCCCCAGTTTATCCACTTCTTTGTAAAGCCTGCGGAAGGGACCTTCTGGGCCGGCTTCTTCAACGCTTTCGAGCAGACCGGGTGGATCTATATCGTTCTGTATTTCCTGATGATCATTGTGTTCGCGTATTTCTATATGACAGTGCAGTATAATCCCCTGGAGATGGCCAATAATCTCCGTCAGAGCAACGGCACGATCCCGGGCATCCGTCCCGGTAAGCCCACGGCGGATTTCATTGCCAAGATCCTTTCCAAGGTAACGCTGATTGGCGCTTTGTTCCTGGCGTTTGTGGCTCTGGTGCCCATTATCTACACCAAGGTGACCGGTATGAACGGCCTGTCTTTGGGCGGTACGTCCATTATCATTATCGTTGGTGTGGCGCTGGAAACCGTCAAGCAGATGGAGTCCCAGATGATGATGCGTCATTACAAGGGCTTCCTTGACTGAGAAGGAGTGACGAGATGAAACTGATCCTTTTAGGGGCTCCGGGCGCCGGTAAAGGCACCCAGGCAGAGATCATCTGCCAGAAGAAAAACATTCCCACGATCTCCACGGGGAACATTCTCCGTGAGGCGCTGAAGAACGGCACGGAAATGGGCCTGAAGGCCAAGTCCTATATGGAGAGCGGTCAGCTGGTGCCCGATGAGATCCTCATCGGCATCATCAAGGACCGCATCAAAGAGGATGACTGCAAAAACGGCTTCATCCTGGACGGCTTCCCCAGAACCATTCCCCAGGCCGAGGCTCTGGACGCCATGGGGGCGGGTATCGACGCGGTGCTGGATATTGAAGTAGCCGACGAAGATATCGTGACCCGGATGTCCGGACGCCGTGTCTGCGAAACCTGCGGCTCCTCCTACCATGTGCTGTATAAGCAGCCCAGGGAAGAAGGAAAATGCGATGCCTGCGGCGGCACCCTCGTTCAGCGCAAGGATGACCATCCCGATACAGTGAAAGAACGGCTGGAGGTTTACCACAGCCAAACTGAACCTCTCAAGGAGTTTTACAGCAAGCAGGGCAAGCTGCTTGTGGTCCATGGTCAGGAAAAGGTGGAGGATACCACCCGCCTGACTCTGGAGGCTCTGGAGGATCTCACATGATCGTGCTGAAAACCAGCCGCGAGCTTTCCGTGATGCGGAAGGCCGGGCAGATTTCGCAAAAGGCACTGAGGCTGGCGGGAGAGGCGGTGGAACCCGGCGTCTCCACCTGGGAGATCGATAAGATCGCCCGGGAGTATATTGAGAAGATGGGGGCCACGCCCAGCTTTTTGAACTATGATGGATTCCCTGCCAGCACATGTATCTCTGTAAACGACGTGGTGATCCACGGCATACCCTCCAAAAGCCAGATCCTGAAAAAAGGCGATATCGTCGGGATCGATGTGGGCGCTCATTATGAAGGCTTCCCCGGCGACAACGCCAGGACCTTCCCCTGCGGCGAGATCAGCAGGGAAGCGCAGGCGCTTTTGGACGCGACCGAGAAGGGCTTGTTCTTAGGGATAGAGCAGGCCCGTCCCGGAAATCGCCTGGGCGATATCGGCCATGCGATACAGGAGTATGTCGAGGCTCGCAATTACTCGGTGGTACGAGAATTTGTCGGCCACGGAGTAGGTGCGAACATGCACGAAGATCCCAGCGTACCCAATTACGGCACCCCCGGCAGGGGCGTGCGTCTGTTGCCGGGCATGGTAATAGCCATTGAGCCCATGATAAACGCGGGTGGCTGCGCAGTGAGAATACTGCCTGACGGATGGACCACCGTGACAAAGGACGGAAGCCTTTCGGCCCACTTTGAGCACACGGTAGCCATCACCCCTGACGGGCCGGTCATTTTGACGAGGCTAGAGTAAGGAGGCCGCCATGGAAGTAAAGCGCGGCCAGGTGGTAAGATCACTTGCAGGCCATGACAAAGGCGGATTTTTGACAGTGCTGGAGGTCTCTCCTCCCTGCGCAATGGTTTGCGACGGAAAGAGAAGGCCGCTGGAAAGGCCCAAGCGGAAAAAGCTGTTCCACTTGGCCCCCACAGCTTCCGTGCTGCCGGAGGAAGCCTTGCGGACCAATCGGCAGATACGTACCGCGCTCCGTCCGTTTCAGGACAGCGCGCGGCAATCCGGAGAGTAACGGGGATCCCCGGTTTTCTCCTCGAAAGGTATGGTGATTGAGAGTGTCAAAACAGGACGTAATTGAAGTGCAGGGCGTGGTAAAAGAGGCCCTGCCCAACGCAACCTTCCAGGTCGAATTGCAAAACGGCCATATGGTGCTGGCCCACATTTCCGGCAAGCTGCGGATGAACTTTATCCGGATCTTGCCCGGCGACAAGGTCACGATGGAGATGTCTCCCTATGACCTGACCAAGGGCCGTATCACCTGGCGCTCCAAGTAAGCTTTCCGCTTGCGGGGAACGCAATAAGAGATTCAGAACAGTGACGCCGGTTTTTGGAGATCGGCGTGAAAAAGTATCGTTAGACCGAGACGTCGGGGAGTGCACCAAGCAGTTGTATGAACTGATGTCGGAGTAAAAAAGGAGGTACGCACGATGAAAGTCAGACCCTCTGTTAAGAAGATGTGCGAGAAGTGCAAGATTATCAAGCGCAAGGGCAAGGTCATGGTGATCTGTGACAATCCCAAGCATAAGCAGCGCCAGGGCTAAGCCCGGCGATCAAGCATTGGAGGTATCAGAATGGCTCGTATTTCAGGCATTGACTTGCCCAGAGACAAGCGGATCGAAATTGCGCTGACCCATATTTATGGCATTGGGCGCAAGACCGCCAGCAATATCTGCGCCGCTACCGGTGTAGATCCCGATATCCGGGTCCGTGACCTTTCCGAGGACGATACGGCAAAGCTGAGAGACTATATCGATAAGAACTGCCACGTGGAAGGCGACCTGCGCCGCGACCTGGCCTTCGATATCAAGCGTCTCATCGAAATCGGCTGCTACCGGGGCGTTCGTCACCGCAAGGGGCTTCCGGTAAGAGGCCAGCGCACGAAGACAAACGCCAGAACACGCAAGGGTCCCAGAAAGACCATGGCGAACAAGAAAAAGTAAGGAGGGATTGATTCCATGGCAGCACAGAAGGGCACAAAGGGTACGGTACGCCGCCGCCGTGAGCGCAAGAACATTGAACGCGGCGCTGCCCATATCCAGTCCACATTTAACAATACCATTGTCACCATTACCGATACGCAGGGCAATGCGATCTCCTGGGCCAGCTCCGGTGAGCTGGGCTTCAGAGGCTCCAGGAAATCCACTCCCTTTGCCGCGCAGACCGCGGCTGAAACCGCCGCCCGCCTGGCTATGGAGCATGGCATGAAGTCCGTTGAGGTCTATGTGAAGGGCCCCGGCGCCGGCCGTGAAGCCGCTATCCGCGCTTTGCAGGCCGCCGGTTTGGACGTAAGCATGATCAAGGACGTAACGCCCATTCCCCATAACGGATGCCGTCCTCCCAAGAGAAGACGCGTGTAAAATACCGAATCAGGAGGTACAAGAGAAATGGCAAGATATACAGAAGCTGTGTGCAAGCTGTGCCGTAGGGAAGGCCAGAAGCTGTTCCTCAAGGGCGAGCGCTGCTACACAGACAAGTGCGCGATCACCCGCAGAGCATATGCCCCCGGCCAGCATGGACAGGGCCGCAAGAAGACTTCCGAATACGGTATGCAGCTGCGCGCCAAGCAGATGACCCGCCGTTTTTACGGCGTTCTGGAGAACCAGTTCCGCCACTACTATGAAATGGCCACCAAGATGCCCGGCAAGGCCGGCGACAACCTGCTGATCCTGCTGGAATCCCGGCTGGATAACGTGGTGTATCGCTGCGGCTGGGCCAGCTCCCGGGCAGAGGCCCGCCAGCTGGTGGTACACGGCCATTACACGGTAAACGGCAAGAAGGTGGATATTCCTTCTTATCTGGTAAAGCCCGGCGAGCTGGTCGCCATTAAGGACGGCAGCCGCCAGAGCGATAAGATCAAGGCTGTGATCGAGAGCAATTCTTCCCGTCCTATCCCGAAGTGGCTGGATGTGGATGCCGCCAACGCACAGGCGAAGATCGCCGCGATGCCTGCCCGCGAGGACATTGACCTGGAAGTGGACGAGACCCTGATCGTCGAGTTGTACTCCAAGTAATGCTCTGCCGCTTCATGAGGCAGGAAAGACAGTTCGGCAAACTTTGCGCAAGTGTAAATTTGCATTAGATATGCAAGGGAGGATCGCGGATGATTGAGATAGAAAGACCCAAAATTACAATAGAGGAAATTTCCGATAACGGCACCTATGGCAAGTTCGTGGTGGAGCCTCTGGAGAGAGGCTTCGGCACCACCCTGGGAAACAGTCTTCGCAGGGTTCTGCTTTCCAGTCTGCCGGGCGTGGCTGTCAAATCTGTCAAGATCGACGGCGTGCTGCACGAATTTTCCACCATCCCAGGCGTGAAGGAAGATGTTACCGAGATCATTCTCAATATCAAGGGCCTTGTGGCGAAGCTGCACTGCGACGAGGCAAAGACTGTTGAGATCTCCGCGGAAGGCCCCTGTGAGGTCACCGCGGCGGCGATCAAGGGAGACAGCGAGGTGGAGATCCTCAATCCGGAGCTGCACATTGCCACCCTGGGCGACGGGGCCAAGCTCTACATGGAGCTGACTCTGGATAAGGGAAGGGGCTACATCTCGAACGAGCGCAATAAACAAAACATGCCGGAAGGCGTGATCGGCGAAATTGCGGTCGATTCTATTTACACACCTGTGCTCAAGGTAAATTTCAACGTCGAAAGCACCCGCGTGGGCCAGAGCATCGATTACGACAAGCTGACGCTCGATGTTTGGACCAACGGTGTGATCACCGCGCAGGAAGCCGTGTCCCTTGCGGCAAAGGTCCTTACCGACCACCTGAATCTCTTTGTGGATCTGTCCGATAAGGGCAAGAGCACAGAGATCATGGTGGAAAAGGACGAGGGCGGCAAGGAAAAGGCCCTGGAAATGACCATCGAGGAGCTGGATCTGTCCGTCCGTTCCTTCAACTGCCTGAAGAGGGCGGGGATCAATACGGTGGAGGACCTGATCAACAAGTCCGAGGAGGACATGATGAAGGTTCGCAACCTGGGCCGCAAATCGCTGGAGGAAGTTGTGTGGAAGCTGGCTTCCCTGGGCTTCAGTCTGCGTAAGGACGACGAATAAACCTACTTTATACGGATAGGAGTGAATACCATGCCGGGAACCAGAAAGCTGGGAAGAGATACCGCTCATAGAACTGCCATGCTCCGTGGGCTGGTGACCTTCTTCTTTGAAAACGGCAAGATCGAAACGACCGTGACCCGCGCCAAAGAGGTGCGTGCCCTGGCCGAAAAGATGATCACCATCGCCAAAGAGGATACTCTTCAGAATAAGCGCCTGGTGATGAGCTTCATCACCAAGGAAAGCGTAACCAACAAGCTCTTTACGGAGATCGCCCCCAAGTATGCCGACCGCAACGGCGGCTATACCCGCATCACCAAGCTTGGGCCGAGACGCGGCGACGCCGCCGAAATGGCGATTTTGGAGCTGCTGTAAGGCGAAAGAAAGAGCAGATCGAAAGAGAGAAAGAGGCCCCCATATGGGGGCCTTTTTTCAAAATTGCAGTCAGAAGATTTGTCGGAAAGGGAGGAAAGAAATGAACGAAGTCACCATAACAAAACTCAAGGATGGGATCTGGAATTTTACGGAGAACGCTCCCGGTACCGCCGTGGACGCCTACCTGGTCTGCGGCTCGGAACGGGCCGTGCTGATCGACGCCCTTCAGGACGCCACGGGGATCTATCAAAAGGTTCGGGAGCTTACGGAGCTTCCCCTTGCCGTGCTCCTGACCCATGGCCATTACGACCACGTGGGAGCCGCCCGGGAATTTGCAGAGGCGGGGTGCGAAGTCTACATGGAGCTGTCCGACCTTTCGGTATTAAAAAGCTTCGGCCCCTGCACGCTGACGGAAGAACTGTTTACCCCCCTCAGAAACGGCCAGGTATTTGATCTTGGCGGCCGGGTACTGGAAACGATTTTGGTGCCGGGCCATACCCCGGGCAGTGCGGTTTTTCTGGACCGGGAGGACCATATCGCCTTTTCGGGAGATACCTTCGGCTCCGGCCCCATCTGGCTGCAGCTGCCCTATAGCCTGCCGCTGTCCCGTTTCCAGACAAACCTGGAAGCGGCCTTGAAGAAGCTGGAGGAAATCCCCGATCTGCTCCTTCTTCCCGGCCACCGGAACCAGTCCCCCCGGGAACTGAGGCTGCCCTATGTCCACGACCTGCTGGATACGGTAAGGGCCGTACGGGCGGGAACCCTCCGAGGGGAAACCCAAACCATGGCCATGGGCGAGGAAGTGATCCCGTTTGCCGAGGTCTCCCACGGCGCCATGCTGGGGCTTTCCTATTCCCCGGAGCATATTGAGGAATGAGAAATTGGGAATGAGCAATGAGCAAGTAAGAGCAAGGGAGGCTTTTGACCGGCTATAGCAAACTGTCATTCTGAGCCGCCCTTACCAGTCTTTCTGAGCCGCCCTTACCAGTCTTTCTGAGCCGCCCTTACCAATCATTCTGAGCCGAAGGCGAAGAATCTCGGCTTTTGCTCGGCTGGCAGATAAAAATCCCTTTTAATGCGCCGAGTACTGCTAGCCGAGATCCTTCGTCAGGAAGACGTAAAGCGCCTTTTGTATTCCCTCAGGGTGACAGTGGATGAAGGTAATTAGTGCGTTAAATTTGGAATTTAGTAGCACTATAGAGAAAGGTACAACTCTTGCCTCCCCTGAAAGGGGTGAGCGCGTGCCAGTGGCACGCTGGTGCGAACCGGTCTACGCTTTCGCTTCGGTCGGTGCTGGGCGTGCCCCACCGGGGCACAGCACCCGAGCCGA
>JAETPP010000037.1 GCA_021771115.1 Bacillota bacterium
GAAGAATCTCGACTAGCAGCAACCGGCACATAAAGAGGAATTTATAGCCACTGGCTGGGATATGGCCGAGATTCTTCGCCACCTTCGGTGACTCAGAATGACAATAGGAGGATGAGACCGGTTTTACTTCCGGTCGGGCCGTACGTTTGCAAATGCCGCCCGCTATCTTCACGAGTTGGTGCAGCGGTACGCTGCTAAATTCCAATTTAGCGCTCTCCCCCGTCCCTCCTCAAAAAACCGGTTCCTTCCTTGACCCCGGGGGAAAGAATGGATATAATAAGAAGAAAAACGGTTTGGAGCGGCTTTATGAAAGTGATCCATTTGATCGGCGGCGGGGATTCCGGCGGGGCGAAGACCCACGTGCTCAATCTTCTGCGGGAGCTGAATAATTTTATTGACGCGCGGCTGGTGTGCTTTCGGAAGGGAGATTTCTCCGAGGACGCGGAGCGCATGGGGATCCCCATTGATGTGATCGAATCGGGGAACCCTGTTGTAGGCCTGCGGGAACTGAAAAAGCTCATTGGCAATGAAAAAATAGATATCATCCACTGCCACGGCGCCAGGGGGAACCTGATGGGAAACCTCATCAAAAAGCACCTGAAGGCTCCGGTGGTCACCACCGTGCACAGCGATTACCGCCTGGATTACCTGGGCCGCCCGGTGGCAAGGCTTTCCTACGGCACCACCAATATGCTGGCCCTGCGCCGGGTGAACTATTATATCGGCGTATCCGACCCTATGACGGATATTTTGATCGAGCGGGATTTTCCCGCCGACCGCATTTACACCATCTATAACGGTATCGATTTCAAAACTCCTATTTCCACTGTGCAAAAGAAAGAATACCTGCGCTCTTTGGGGGTGGACTATCAGGAGGATGACGTGGTGGCTGGTATTGCCGCCCGGTTAAATCCCGTAAAGGACTACCCCACCCTGCTGCGGGCCATGAAGCTTGCCATTGCCAAAAATCCCCATTTGCGTCTGGTGGCCGCCGGAGACGGCGAAGACCTGGACATGCTTACAAAGCTGGCGGAATCCCTGGGGATCGCCGACCGGGTGTGCTTTGCCGGGTGGGTAAAGGATATGAATTCCTTTTACCACGCCATTGATATCAACCTCCTTACCTCTCTTTCCGAAACCTTCCCCTATGCGTTGACGGAGGGGGCCAGAATGCACCGGGCCACCATCGCCTCCCGGGTGGGCGGCGTTCCGGTGCTGATCGACGACGGAAAGAACGGCCTGATCTTTACACCCGGCGACGAAAACCAGCTGGCCAGCTGCCTCATTCAGCTGGCGAACGACAAGACTCTCCGGGACGAGATGGGAGAACAGCTGTATCAAAAGGCCTCCGCCGAGTTTTCCATTGACCGCATGGTAGAGCACCAGCTGGAGATTTACCAGAGCATTTTAGAGCGGGAACGCAGAAAGCAGGAAATGCAGGGGAAGCGGGACGGGGTCATTATCTGCGGCGCTTACGGCCACGGCAACGCGGGAGACGACGCGATCCTGAAATCCATTATCCAATCGGTGCAGAAGCTTGACCGGCATGTTCCCATTACCGTGCTGGCAAAAAACACGGAAAGCATCAAAAAACGGTACCGGGTGGATTCCATCTACACCCTGAATGTACCGAAAATGCTGCTTGCCATGCGGAAATCGAGGCTCTATATCAACGGTGGCGGCACCCTGATCCAAAACGCTACCAGCCACCGGAGCCTTTGGTACTATCTTTTTACCCTGCGGGCGGCAAAGCTTTTGGGAAACAAGGTGGACATGTACGGCTGCGGCATCGGTCCCGTGACCGGTAAACGGGATATCGGCATGGTCAAAAAGGTGCTGGAGCGCTCCGCCGATATCATTACCCTGCGGGAGCAGGATTCCATGGACGAGCTGCAAAGCTTCGGGGTAAAGAAGCCTGAGGTCCTTTTGAGCTCCGATCCCGCGCTGGCGCTGGGGCAGTGCTCTTCGGAGGACACGGAGCTCTATTTAAAAAAGCACGGCCTGACGCCGGATGGGAACTATCTCTGCTTCATGCTGCGCACCTGGTACGGCTTTGCGGAAAAAGCGAAGGCCTTTGCAAAATGCGCCCAGTACGCTTACGACCTGTACGGCCTGACCCCCGTGTTCCTCTCCCTGAACATTTACCACGACACCACCGCCGCCCTGCAGGTGATCGAGCATCTTTCCTGCCCCTATCACATTCTGGATGAAGGCACGGAGCCGGAAATGCTGATCTCCGCCCTTTCCTATATGGACGTGGTGGTTTCCATGCGGCTTCACGGGCTGATCCTTTCCTCCTTAAGCGGCATCCCGCTGGTGGGCGTTTCCTATGACCCGAAGATCGGCTCTTTCCTGAAATATCTGGGCTACGGAAGCTGCACGGAGCTTTCCGAAGTGACAGCGGAGGGCCTGATCGCCGATTTGGACGAAGCTGTAAAGCAGATCCCTCAAAAAGAAGCGTTACAAGAACACGCAGCACGGCTGCAGGCCGTGGAAAAGAGAAACAGTGAGGCGGTGCGAAAGCTGCTGGAGGAAGCCTGAGAAAGCTTCGTAACACAAGCCGCTTCGCAGTAAACAGCCTTTTGAGCTTTTCCCCCACACACAAAAAGAAATAAAGTTCGCCTGCCGGAGCTTTCCGGCAGGCGAACTTTATTTCTTTTTGCCGATGATAATAAAATGCTGCTCTGTGCTCTCCACAAAGCCTCTTTCCTCCATTACCTGCTCCAACTGCTTCAAAGCACTTTCAGAGCAGCCCTCCGGCGTTTCAAAAAGCTGCCCAACATAATGAAGCAACGCTTCTTTCCCGGATAACCGTACCACTGGATACCCCTGATCCCGGTACATCACTCGAAAGCCAGCCGCTGAGAATTCGGGCAGCTGATTTTCCAGGTTCCATGTTGCCCCGGCGCAGGCTTTTCCAAACAGCGCGCGGCGCAGAGGCTCGCTATCCTGTCCTCCTCTTTGCTGGGTCAGAAAAAAGCCGCCGCCTTTCAATACCCGGTAAATTTCCGGTAAGTTGTAAGAACCGCCATTGTTTAAAACCAAATCAAAACTGTTATCCCCGAAGGGCAGAACATTTTCTTTTTTATATCGCGCCACAGCCACTCCGGAAGAGCTCAGCCGCTCAGCCGTCTTCTCGGGCTGCCCCTGCCGCAGCATTGCCGTACAAAGGCAGCGGGGGTGCTCCAGAGAAAGGAGAAAACCTCCCTCTCCCGGAGCCAGATCCAGCAAGAGCGTATCCGGCTTAAGAAAATCTAGAACCTTTTCCCGCCAGCTCCAGGGAAGCGGCTCTCTTTCATACCCCTTCCAAGCAGACAAAAACTCATTCATGTGTTTTTATCCGTTTGATGGAAGGTTTTCAGGTTCCCCTGCTTTTGGCTTCGCCGGGCAAGCTCGGCTTCCACCTCTTCTAGGGCGATATCTTCGTTTACCATCAGCACCGTCAGGTGATAGAAAAGATCGCTGAGTTCCAGCACCGTTTCCTTTGGATCGCCGTTTTTGGCGGCAATAATGGTTTCACTGCACTCTTCCCCGCATTTTTTTAAAATTTTATCCAAGCCCTGCTCAAAAAGATAGCAGGTGTAAGAGCCCTCCGCCTTTTCTGATTTCCGGGAGAGCACCGTTTCGTATAATTCCCGCAAAGCGTCCATCTAAAAACCACCTTTCTTGTTTTCCTGGCTCGGAGTAAGCCTCTTGAA
Organism: Bacillota bacterium; assembly: GCA_021771115.1. GTDB lineage: Bacteria > Bacillota > Clostridia > Oscillospirales > Acutalibacteraceae > Acutalibacter. Next base: position 3,699 of record JAETPP010000037.1, read on the forward strand.
AAAGCAGCTGTGGTTCCCGGTATGGCAGGCAGCACCTGTCTGCTTGACTCGCAGCAGCAGGGTATCGTCGTCACAGTCCACAAAGGCGCTGACGACCTTTTGGATATGCCCGGAGGTTTCCCCCTTATGCCACAGCTGTTTCCTGCTTCTGCTGTAAAACCAGGTTTCCCCGGTCTCAAAGGTCTTTTTCATAGATTCCCGGTTCATGTAGGCAAGCATCAGCACCTCGTCCGTGTCATCGTCCTGAATAATGGCGGGAAGCAGATCGGATTTTTGAAAATAGCGGTCAATTTCATCTTCCACGGCGGAAGCGGTTTTCGGGTGCTTCCCGGAAATTTTGTGGCAGGCGACGATGGCCGCCCGCAGGTCCAGCGCGCCGTTATAGACAGAGCGGCCCGCAATGGCGCCGTACAGCCCCAAATCATAAAGGGCCACCAGATCCAGCAGGCTGCTGACCCCGCCGCTGGCGATGATATTGCAGCTCACCGCCTGGTTCAGCTTATCCAGCATTACCAGGTTGGGGCCGTTCATCATGCCGTCATGGGAAATATCGGTAAAGATGATATAGGAAACGCCCAGGTCCTCCATGCGCTTTGCCAGCTCCAGATACCCCACTTCGCTTTGCTCAGTCCAGCCCTCGGCGGCGGCTTTTCCATCCAGCGCGTCGATCCCCACGGCAATTTTTTTGCCATAGGCCTTGACGCTCTCCCGCACGAATTCCGGGTCCCGCAGGGCGGCGGAGCCCAGCACCACCCGGCTGACGCCCTGTTCCAGATATTCCTCCACCGTTTTCATATTTCGGATACCGCCGCCCACCTGAACATGGGCGTCCGTATTTTTCAGCACATCAAAAATCAAGGAGGCATTTCGGGGCTCTCCGTCCTTCGCGCCGTCCAGGTCTACCATGTGGATCCAGTGAGCGCCCTGCTCCTGAAACCAGCGGGCGGTGGAAACGGGATCGGGCGCCACCACCTCGGCGGTGCTGTAATCTCCCTGGTACAGGCGGACGCATTTCCCGCCCTGCAGGTCGATCGCCGGTAAAACGATCATACATATTCCCCCTTTTTACAATACGCCCTTAGAGGACAAAACCGCACTCTGGTCTCCGGACAGGCTCACAGCGTCCCTTAAGGCATGAGCCGCCGCCTTGAACAGCGCCTCGATCATATGGTGGGAATTTTTCCCGTATTTACACTCCAAATGCAGGGTGATCCCGGCGTTTACGGCAAAAGCGCGGAAAAATTCCTCTGTCATACAGGTATCGAAATCTCCCACTCTTTCCTGGGGGAATTCCGCCTGAAACACCAAAAACGGCCGGCCGCTGAGGTCCGCGGCGGCAAAGGCCAAAGCCTCGTCCATGGGGATAAAGGCGTGGCCGTACCGGCGGATCCCGGTTTTCTCTCCCAGCGCCCGGGCAAAGGCCTGCCCCAGCACGATACCGGTATCTTCAATGGTGTGGTGACAGTCCACCGCCCAATCCCCCACGGTTTTTACCGTAAGGCCCAGGCCGCCGTGAACCGCCAGGGCGGTGAGCATGTGGTCGAAAAAGCCCACTCCCGTGGAAATTTTGCTTTCCCCGCCGTCCAGTGAAAGCTCCACTGAAACATCGGTTTCCTTTGTTTCCCGGTGGATCGCCGCGTATCGTTCCATGATAGATCCCCTCTCCCCTTTTTATTTTTGCAAATACCGCTCCAGGGCGGTGCAGAAGGCCTTGTTTTCTTCCGGTTTGCCGCAGGTAACACGCAAAAGCCCACCGGTATGCCGCACCGCAATGCCCTGCTCCCACAGGAAACGATACAGCGCTTCTCCATCGGGCAGCGTAAGGGCGGCAAAATTCGTTTCGCCCGGCAGCAAATGGAATCTGCCGGGGAACCCGGCTTCGATCCGCCTGAGTTCCGCTATCAGCTCCTCCCTGGAACGGAGAATGGTTTTTCTTGCTTTTTCCAGCTCGCTTTTCCCTTGAAGCACGGCTGTTCCCAAAAGCTGAGAGACCGTATTCACGTTATAGGGAGACTTGACAGCGCGGATGGCGTTTATCAGCTCTTCGCGGGCCACCGCGAACCCCAGCCGCAGCGCCGCCATGCCGATGGCCTTGGAGCAGGTGCGAAGGATCACCAGGTTGTCATACTCCTCGAATTCCGGCAACAGACTTTGGTCGGAAAAATCCATATAGGCTTCATCCAGCACCACCAGGGCGTTCACCCCCCGCACCAGCCGCCTGACTTCCTCTTTGGGGCACACGATAGAGGTGGGGTTGCAGGGGTTGCTGAAAATCAGCAGCTTTACGTTCTCATTGTTGCAGGTTTCGATGAGCTTGTCAATATCCAGCCGAAAATCCGCTGTTTTGGAGAGGGCCACATGGCGGGCCTCCTGCACAAAGCCGTTAAAGGCGTACATGGAAAAATCCGGCTCGATGGTGGCATAGGCCTCTCCCTTTTGCAGAAAACCGGAAAACAGCACGGTGATCAGCTCGTCTGAGCCGTTTCCCGCCACCACATTTTCCGCGGGAATACCGTAATAGTCCCCGAAGGCCCTGCACAGCTCCCGGGCGCCCGGGTCGGGATAGCGGTTAAATTCCAGCCGGCCCAGGGCCTCCCGCACCTCCGCTAAAGCGTCCTCCGGCAGGGGCAGGAAGGATTCGTTGGCGTCCAGGCGGATCATTCCCTCCGCCTCCGCGGGGGCATAGGGCGTCAGCGTTTTCAGCTTTTCGTTCAATTCATACATGGGACAGCCTCCGATCGGGCGTTGGTTTTTGATTTTTCAAACATCCCTCTCCAGCCTTACCTTGATGGAATTGGCGTGGGCGGTCAGTTCCTCTGTTTCCGCCAGCCGAATGATGTGGTCGGCAGCCTTTAAGAGCTCTTCCCTGGGGTAGTAGATAAAGCTGGATTTCTTGATGAAATCGTCCACCGAAAGGGGGGAGAAAAACCGGGCCGTGCCGCCGGTGGGCAGCACATGGTTGGCCCCGGCGAAATAATCTCCCAGGGGTTCCGGAGAATAATTTCCCAGAAATACCGACCCGGCGTTATCCAGCCTGCCCAGATACCCGAAGGGGTTTTCACAACAGACCTCCAGATGCTCCGGGGCCAGGTCGTTGGCAAATTCCACCGCGTCCTCCATGGTTTCGCAGACGATCACCGCGCCGAAGGTATCCAGAGAACGCTCGATCACGCTCTTTCGGGAAAGGCCTTCAAGCTGGCGGTACAGGGCGCTTACCGCGCGCTGTGCCAGGCTTTCGGAATCGGTAATGAGGATGGCGGAAGCCAGAGGGTCGTGCTCCGCCTGGCTCATCAGGTCCGCCGCCAGATATTCCGGGTCGGCGGTGTGATCGGCCAAAATCAGGATCTCGCTGGGCCCGGCGATCATATCGATATCCACCACGCCATAGAGCTGCTTTTTCGCCGTGGCCACAAAGATATTGCCGGGGCCTACGATCTTATCCACCTTGGGTACGGTTTCCGTGCCATAGGCCAGGGCCGCCACCGCCTGGGCTCCGCCCATGAGGAACACCTTGTCCACCCCGGCAATCAGGGCGGCGGCAATGATGTTTGCGTCCGGCTTCCCGGCCCGGCCCGGGGGGGTGGCCATGACGATCTCCCCCACCTCCGCCACCTTGGCGGGGATCACGTTCATGAGCACAGAGGAAGGGTAGCCCGCCGTGCCGCCGGGCACATAGACGCCCACGCGGTGCAGCCCCCGCACTCGCTGGCCGGTGATGACGCCGTTTGCCATGGGGTCGATGCGGCTCTGCTGCTTCTGGCGCATGTGAAAGGCCCGAATATTTTCCGCCGCCAGCTTCAGCGACTCCAAAAAAGCCGGGTCACAGCCTTTTGCCAGCTCTTCCATTTCCGGGCGGGTCAGCTCCAGAGATTCCGGCGTCCAGCCGTCAAATTTACGGGAATAGGCTTTTACCGCCTCATCGCCCTTCTGCCGGATCGTTTCAATGATCTCCGCTACGGACTGCTCTATTTCCGGGCTTGTCTGCCCCACTCTCGATTTCAGATCCTCAATAAAGGCAGCGCAGATCTCTTTATTTCCTGTTACCGTTTTGATCATACCTTCTCTTCCTCCTTCTGCACTTGTGTTTCCAGCCGCCCCGCCAGGGCTTCGATCTCCTGCTTTCTCAGCTTCATGGCGGCGGGATTTACGATGAGCCGGGCGGAAATTTCCGAAATGCTTTCCACTACCTCCAGGCCGTTTTCCCGAAGGGTTGCTCCCGTTTCCACAATATCCACGATGCCGTCCGCCAGGCCTAAGAGCGGGGCCAGCTCTACTGAGCCCTCTATTTTGATGATGCGCACATCCATGGCCTTGCTTTCAAAAAAGCGCCTTGCCACATTGGGGTATTTGGTGGCTATCGTTTTGCTTTGATAGCCGGAAAAGAAATCCGTCCCTTTGGGGCAGGCCAGGGCAAAGCCGCATTTGCCGAAGCCCAAGTCCAAAATTTCAAAAAAACGGCCTCCGTGCTCCTGGATCACATCTTTTCCCACCACGCCCAGTTCACAAACGCCGTGCTCCACATAGGTGAGCACATCGGGGGCCTTTGAGAGGACTACCTCCAGCTCCGGAGAGCTTTCCGGGCCGCCTACCGGGAGGATCAGCCTTCTGCCCTTTTCCCGCAGCGCGGTGCAATCCATGCCGGAATGTTCTAAGAGCCCTACCGTGGATTTTTCCAGCCTGCCCTTTGTCAGGGCCATACGCAATGGCTTCATGGTCTTTCCCCCTTTCTCACCGGCAGCTCTTCTTTGGTTTCCCCGATCCGGATCACCTTTTGGAGCCCTATTTTTTCCGCGTATTCCAGAGATTCCTCCAGCGTGCAAAACACCGAGCATTCACAGGGCGTGCCCTGGGAAACCAACTCAGCCGCCAGCTTTTGGGCCTGTATCTCAAAGCCCGGCTCCCCATAGAGCAAAACGGCGGGCTTTTCTTCCTCTTCAAAAGGAGGGGGCAGCAGGGCCGCAGCCGCATCCAGATCCAGGGCAAAGCCCACCGCCGGCATGGGCATGCCGAATTTTCCGCAGAGATCGTCGTACCGGCCGCCGGAAAGAATGGCGTCTCCGTGATCCTGCACATAGGCGCTGAACACCGCCCCGGTGTAGTAATCGTTGGACTGCACCAGCCCCAGGTCCACCATCAGCCGGTCGCCCAGGCCCAATTCCTTCAGGGAATCGTAAAGCGTTTTCAGGGAGGCCAGCATTTCCCTGCTTTCCTCATCGGTGCACCAGCGCTCCGCCTCCCGAAGGACCTCTTCCCCGCCGAAAAGCCGGGGCAGCCGCTTCATGGCCTCCACCGCCGGAGTATTCCCCAGGGGGTCCAGCAAAACGCTGAGCATGCCGTAATTTTTTGATTCGATGGCGTCCCGCAGCTCTTCCCGCTGCTCCTCCCGAAGGGGAAGGCGGTTTGCCAGAGCACGGAACAACCGGGCGTGGCCGATCTCTACCCGAAAATCCGGAATACAGGCCGAAAGGGCCTCCACCGCCAGAGAGACGGCCTCCAGGTCGGCCCGTAAGCCGGAAGCGCCTAAGAGCTCGATGCCCATTTGGGTGCATTCGTCGCTGCGGCCGGAAAGGTCGGGGCGGTTGCGGTAGATCCGCTGGTTATAAAACAGCCGTAAGGGCCGGGGGCTGTTTTGCAGCCGGGAAGCGGCCATTCTGGCAATGGGCAGGGTGGAATCGGGGCGCACCACCAAAAGCCTGCCGTGATTATCTGTGGTTTTATACATTTCCTGCTGGGGCAGCGCCGCCCCGGAGAGGCTGAACACATCGTAATATTCCAGCCCCGGTGTGAGCACCTCGTGATAGCCCCGCAGCGTAAACACACGGGAAAGCCGCTTCTGCACCTCCCGCTGGGCCCGGCATTCTCCCAAAAGAATATCCCGGGTCCCCTCCGGGGTGATCCTGCTGTAGGTTTTCATAAGGCCGCCTCCTTTGCTTTAGCGTGCTACTATAATAAATTACCGGAGCCCGTTTGTCAAGCCCCGGTAACAAGTTCCCAAAAATGTTTGAGCGTGTCAGAACAGCGTTGTCTGGCTGCTTTCCGGCAGGCCGGCGAGAGCGCCTACGCTTCGCAGGGTTTCGATGACGGCACTGGAGACCTTAGCCCGGGCCTGCAAATCATCGATGGAGATATACTCTCCCCCGGTCTGCCGGGCCTCCATCAGGCTGACGGCCGCGGCGCCGCCTACGCCGCCCAGAGACGAGAAGGGCAGGCGTATTTTTCCGTCCTCCACCAGGAACTTTGTGGCGTCGGACCGGTACAGATCCACCGGCAGCAGGCCGATATTCCGGGCCAGCATTTCATTGATGATCTGCAGGGTGCCGAACTCGCCCTCCTCCTTGGCGCTGGCCTCTCTGTTTTTGATCTTCGTATCCAGATCCCGCATTTTCCGGGCAACGGCGTCCTTGCCGCCTATGGCGGAAACGCCGTCAAAATCATCGCTGCGCACGGTAAAATAGGCGGCGTAAAATTCCAGGGGCTTATGGACCTTGTACCACCCCAGGCGCAGGGCCGCGATCATATAAGCGGCGGCGTGGGCCTTGGGGAACATGTACTTGATCTTAAAGCAGGAATCGATATACCACTGAGGCACATTGTGCTCCTTCATGGCGGCGATATGCTCTTCTGTCAGCAGCTTTGTGGCCTTGCCCTTTCGGACGATCTCCATGATCTTAAAGGCCATTTTGGGCTCCAGCCCCTTATTGAGCAGGTAGACCATGATCTGGTCACGGGTCCCGATCACCTCGGAAATGGTGCAGGTGCCGTCGCGGATCAGCTCCTGGGCGTTGCCCAGCCACACATCCGTGCCGTGGGACAGGCCGGAGATCTGCAAAAAGTCGGAAAAGCGGGTGGGCTTACATTCCTCCAGCATGCCGCGGACAAAGGGCGTTCCCAGCTCCGGCAGGGACAAGGTGCCTGTGCGTACCCCGCCCAGATCCTCCGGCGTGACGCCCAAAGCCTTGGGAGATTCAAACAGGCTCATGACCTCCGGGTCGCTCATGGAGACCTTCATCACCGGGATGCCGGTGTAATCCTCCAGATAGCGATAGATGGTGGGCACATCATGGCCCAGCTCGTCCAGCTTACACACGTTATCGTGAATAGAGTGGAAATCGAAGTGAGTGGTGATGTTGTCGGACTTCTGGTCGTTTGCAGGGTGCTGCACCGGGCAGAAATCATAGACCTCCATGCCCCGGGGAATGACGATCATGCCGCCGGGGTGCTGGCCGGTGGTGCGCTTGATGCCCGTACAGCCCAGGGCCAGCCGCTTTTCCTCCGCCTTGTGGAAGGTGATACCCCGCTCCTCCGCATATTTTCGCACATAGCCGATGGCGGTTTTATCCGCCACGGTGGCGATGGTGCCGGCCTTGAACACGTTGTCTCTGCCGAACAGCTCTTCCGTGTAGCGGTGGGAATCGCTTTGATATTCGCCGGAAAAGTTCAGGTCGATATCGGGCACCTTGTCTCCATCGAAGCCCAGGAAGGTTTCAAAGGGGATGGTGTGGCCGTCCCGCTCCATGGCTGTGCCACAGTGGGGGCAGTCCTTGGGCGGCAGGTCGAAGCCGGAATCGTAGCTGCCGTCTGTGATAAATTCGCTGTACTTGCAGTTTGGACAGACATAGTGGGGCTCTAAGGGATTTACCTCGGAAATGCCGGACATGCTGGCCACAAAGGAGGAACCCACAGACCCACGGGAACCCACCAGATAGCCGTGTGCCTCGGAATTTGCCACCAGCTTCTGGGCTGTCATATAGAGAACGGAGAAGCCGTGCTTATTGATGGAGCCCAATTCCTTTTCCAGCCGCTTTTCCACGATTTCCGGCAGGGGATCGCCGTATTTCTCCTTGGCCCGCTGCCAGGTGATGGTATTCAGCTGCTCCTCCGCGCCGTCGATAAAGGGCGGGAAATTTCCCATGGGGACCGGGCGGATATAATCGATCATATCCGCGATCTTATTGGGGTTTGTGACCACCACCTCAAAGGCCTTTTCCTCTCCCAGATAGGAGAATTCCTTCAGCATTTCGGCTGTGGTGCGCATATAGAGAGGAGCCTGATCCTCCGCGTCGGTAAAGCCCCGGCCCGCCATGAGGATCTTGCGGAAATCCGCGTCCTTCGGGTCCTTAAAATGCACGTCGCAGGTTGCCACCACCGGCTTTCCGAGCTTTTCGCCGATCTTTACCACCATGCGGTTATATTCCTTCAGGCCCTCTAAGTCCGTTTTCCCCTCCCGCACCATAAACATATTGTTGCCGGTGGGCTGGATCTCCAGATAATCATAATATTCGGCGATTTTGCAGAGGTTTTCAAAGGATTCTCCCCGTACAATGGCCCGGAACAGCTCTCCCGCCTCGCAGGCGCTGCCGATCATGAGCCCTTCCCGGTATTTGTTTAAGAGGCTTTTCGGGGTTCGCGGGTTCCGGTAGAAATAGTGCAGGTGCCCTTCCGAGATCAGCCGGTACAGGTTTTTCAGGCCGGTGTGGTTCTTCACCAGAATGATCTGATGGTAAGCGGGAAGCTTTTTGGGGTCGCTGCCCGCCAGGGCGGTATTCACATCCGCCACGGTTTTCGCGCCGCAGTCCTCCTTTAGGCGGCCGATGAGGTTCAGGAAGATCTCCCCCAGCACCGCGGCGTCATCGTCCGCCCGATGGTGCTGGAAGGGCTTGAGCTTCAAATAATCCGCCACGGTATCCAGCTTGCAGTTTTTGATATCTTTTAGCAGAGAACGGCAGATGGGGACGGAATCGATGTACGTATGGGAAAAGGGAATGCCTGTCCGCTCTCCCGCGGCCCGGAGAAAGGAGGTGTCAAAGCCCGCGTTGTGGGCCACCAGAACGATCTCGCTGTCTCCACAGAACTCGTAAAAGGCCTGCAGCGCCTCCCCTTCCTTAGGGGCGCCCGCCACCATTTCATCGGTGATGCTGGTAAGCTCTGTGATCTTCGGCGGGATGGGCCGCTCCGGGTCTACAAAGGTGTCAAAATGCTCTGTGACTTCGCCCTTATGAATGCGCACCGCGCCGATTTCCGTAATGCGGTCCTTCGCCGCGGAAAGGCCTGTGGTCTCCAGGTCGAAGCAGATAAAATCTTTATCCAAGGAACGGCTGCTTTCCCCGGTCACCGCCGGGACAAGGTCGTTGACAAAATAGGCCTCCGTGCCATAAATTACCTTGAACTCCGGGTCCTCCTTCCGGATGGCCTCCACCGTGTTCATGGCTTCCGGGAAGGCCTGAGCCACGCCGTGGTCGGTAATGGCCACCGCCTTCTGGCCCCACTTGTGGGCCTGCTTGATCAGGTCGGCGGGCGGGGTCATGCCGTCCATATCGGACATGCTGGTATGTAAATGCAGCTCCACCCGCTTTTGCAGGGCATCGTCCACCACTTCTACCTGGTCCACCGTGGCGATGGCCCTGGGACGCATGACGTTTTCCCTGTCGTACTTATCGTATTCCAAAGCGCCCCGCACTAAGACGGACTGCCCAGCCTTCAGCTTATCCAGCTCTTTGCATTCCCCGATATTCTGCAGCAGCTTCAGGGTGACGGAGCCGCTGTAATCCGTGATATCGATGCTGTAGATCTTTCGGGCCTTATCCCGGGTCTCTTTGGACTCCACGGAAAAGATCTCGCCCCATACCACGATATTGCCCAAATCGATGGCCGCTTCCCGCAGGGGGGTGAGCTTTCCCTTGGGCACCGCCCCCAAAACCGGCTTTGCCGTTTCGGGAATGATGGTGGGAAGAAGGCTGTCTTTCTCCCGAATGCTGATCTTTCTGCGGCTGGCCCGCTCCTGCATGGCCTCTTCGTATTCCTCCATTTCCTGAATGGCCGCTTCCCGAAGGCGCTTTGTTTCCTCGGTGCGCACCTGCTCCAGCAGGGAGCCGTCCCCCTCCTTTACCGCCAGCTTCCCGGTAAATTCCACGGAGCAGTCGATGCCGAACCACTCCCGGATGAGCTCCTTGAGCTTGAGGTCGGTATTGTGAGCCGCCAGCAGATCATAGCCGCCGTGGGCCAGGCGAATGGAGAGCTTTCCTTCCCGGTATTCCGCCTCCGCCTGCTTGAAGGTGCCGTTTAAGGTGGCGTCCAGCTCCTTCAATGCCAGCACCAGGGAGGTGACGCATTTCGCGGAAAAGGTCTCCCCCGGGAACCGGGGCAAAAGCTTTACGGTGCTCAGCCCAAAGGCGGGGCCCGTGAGCGCTTCGGAAAGGCGCTGGAGCTCCGTGTACTCTACAAACTCTGAAAACCGGGCGGATATCTTTACCGCCCGGTCTCCACGGTTGACTGAGAAATTTGTGATCTCTCCATCCATCAAAACAGTGGGAAAGGTTTTGCCCTCCAGCTCTTTTTGAAAAAATTTCCCCAACGTGTTCAAGCGACTTCCCCTTTCCCATTTTCCTATCAAAATAGCCAAGCGGCGAAATGCCGCTTTTAGACTTCCAGCTTTTCCACTTCTCTGAGCAGCTCTTCCAGCAAGCGGCTTTCCGGAACCTTGCGCAGGATCTTTCCCTTCTTGAAAAGCAGGCCCTCGCCCTGGCCGCCCGCCACGCCCAGATCCGCTTCTCTGGCTTCTCCCGGCCCGTTGACCACACAGCCCATCACGGCTACCGTAATATCTTTTTTACAGTCTGAAAGAGCGGCCTCCACCTGATTTGCCAGAGAGATCAGATCGATGCGGGTGCGCCCGCAGGTAGGGCAGGAAACCAGCTTTACCCCGCCCCGCAGCTCCAGGGCATGAAGCAGATCGAGCCCCGCCCGCACCTCCTCCACCGGATCGGCGGTGAGAGAAACGCGGATGGTATCGCCGATCCCCCTCTGCAAAAGGCTGCCGATGCCGATAGCGGATTTGAGTAACCCCATCCGGGCGGTCCCGGCCTCTGTCACCCCCAGGTGCAAGGGATACCGGCACTGCTCCGCGATCAGCTCATAGGCGCGGATCATGTTGTCTACCGAAGAGGCCTTTAAGGAAATGACGATATCTGTAAAATCATATTTTTCCAAAAGCCCCACATGATACAGGGCGCTTTCACAAAGCGCCTCCGGCGTGGGGCCGCCGTATTTTGCCAGGATATGCTTTTCCACCGAGCCGGAATTCACCCCAACGCGAATGGGGATCCTTCGGGCGCGGCAGGCGTCCGCCACCGCCTTTACGTGGGCATCCTCCCCGATGTTTCCGGGGTTCAGACGGATCTTATCAATCCCGGCGGCGGCGGCCTCCAGGGCCAGCTTATAGTCAAAATGGATATCCGCCACCAGCGGGATGCTGATTTTTTCCTTGATGGCGGGGATCAGCTTCACGGCGGCCATATCGGGAATGGCGGCGCGCAGGATCTCACAGCCGACCTGCTCCAGCTCCACCGCCTGCCGCACGCTGCCCTGCAGATCGGTGGAGGGAACGCTGAGCATGGACTGCACCGTGACCGGCGCGTCTCCGCCCAGGGGGACCTTTCCCACCATCACACGAATCGATTCTCTTCTTTTTCCCATTCCTGTACTCCTTTTTCGCTTCAGCCCCGGAAGATCCGCAAAATATCGCTGAAGGTGATTACCACCATCAAGGCCATCAGCAGGAAAAAGCCTGCCGCGTGTATATAGCCCTCGTATTTCTGAGGCACCGGCTTTCTTGTGATCCCCTCCCACAAAAGAAACAGCAGCCTGCCGCCGTCCAGAGCGGGCAGGGGCAGCAGATTCACAATACCCAGGTTCACGGTGATCATAATGATCATCAAAACAATGTTGTTTACCGCTTGCAGGAAGCCCTGCTCAAGGCCCGCCCCGGCCGCCTGGGAAATGGCCTGGGCGGTGCCTACCGGCCCGGCTATGTCATTGAGGCCGAACCTGCCGGTCACGATCCCCTTCAGGCTTTCGATGACCATACGGGCCATGGAAAAGGTATCCGCCGCCGAACGGCCCACAAGCCCCAGAAAGGTGCGCTGCTCCGGCTGCACCCAAAAATCCATGGACACCACCCGCTTGCCGCCCTCGATCTCCTGGGCGTTCAGGGTGAAGGTGCCCAGATCCACCTTTTGGCCGTTTCGCTCCACCTTCATGGAAATGGAATCCGGGTCCGCCAAGGCCAGGGCAAAGGAAAGGTCTCTGTCCGTATAGATCGCATAGCCGTCGATCTCGGTGATCCTATCCCCCACCTGTGCCCCGGCCAGCTCCAGCCTGGAATTTTCAGCAAATTTCGCGATCTCGGTGGTGGCATAGGTGTCCTGCTGGCCCAGCACGATCATCATCAGGAAAAAGCCCAGAATGATATTGAACAGCCCGCCGGCCACCACTACCAGGATCCGCCGCCACACCGCCTTGTTGGAAAAAGCGCGCTCAGCGGTGCTTTCCTCATCCTCGCCCTCCATGGCGCAGTAACCGCCAATGGGAAACAGCCGCAGGGAATACCGGGTCTCCCCCTTTCCGAAGCTCAGAAGCTTCGGCCCCATGCCCAGGGCAAATTCATTGACCCGGATACCGGAGGCCTTCGCCATGAGGAAATGGCCCAGCTCGTGAAAAAAGATCACAAACCCGAACAGCAGAACTCCTATGATGATGAGCAAAGCAACTGTCAACGCGTGCAAAAAATCATCTCCTGTCAAAAATACCTGTCGGCCGGGGGCATTTCTCCCGGCGGTATTTCATAGCCTTCCCAAAATTCTCCTCGGTCAGTCAGAAACTAGCAGCAGCTTTCCGCAAAGTGCCTTGCCCGCAGGTCCGCCTCCAGCACCGCTTCCAGAGAATCCGCCGGAGCGTCCGGCTGGTTTTCCACCGCGGCGGAAACCAGCTCGCCGATCTCCAAAAAGGATATTTTTTTCGATAAGAACAGCTCCACCGCCTTCTCGTTGGCTCCGTTGGCGGCAGCAGGCGCCAGCCCGCCCCGCTTCAAAGCGCCGATGCACACGGGAAGGCAGCGAAAGGTTTCCAGGTCCGGCTCATAAAAGGTCAGGTTTCCCTGCTTCCACAGCTCCAGCTTTTTTACCGGGGAAGGAAACCTTTGGGGGTAGGTCAAAGCGTACTGAATGGGGATGCGCATATCCGGCTCTCCCAGCTGAGCCAGCACGGAATGGTCCCGATACTCGATGAGGGAATGGACGATGCTCTCCCGGTGGACCACCACCTCGATCCGCTCCGGCGGCATGTGAAACAGCCAGGAAGCTTCTATGACCTCCAGACCCTTATTCATCAGGGTAGCGGAATCGATGGTGACCTTTGCCCCCATGTCCCAATTCGGATGGCGCAGGGCCTGTTCCGGCGTGATCTCCCGCAGCTCTTCCCGGCTTTTTCCAAAAAAGGGACCGCCGGAGGCGGTGAGGATCAGTTTATTCAGGGCCTCCGGGCCGGGACAGCCCTGCAAACACTGAAAAACAGCGGAATGCTCGCTGTCTACCGGCAGGATCTGCACACCGTTTTTCCGGGCTGCCTCCATCACAAGGTTCCCCCCCGCCACCAGAGTTTCCTTGTTGGCAAGGGCCAGTGTCTTTTTTGCGCCGATGGCCGCCAGCGTAGGCCGCAGCCCCACCATGCCCACCACGGCGTTCAAGGTGATGTCCGCCGTTTCCCAGGCGGCGGCCTCACACAGGCCTTCCATGCCCTCCAGCACGGTCACTTCCAGGTCCCGCACCCTGGTCCGCAGCTCTTTTGCCGCCTCAGGGTCAAATACCGCCGCGGCGGCGGGGCGGAATTCCCGGATCTGCTCTTCCAGCAGCCGGATATTGGAATGGGCCGCCAGCACCTCTATTTGGACGGGGCATTCGGTATCCTTCAGGCCCCGGACCACTTCCAGGGTCTGGGTGCCGATAGAGCCGGTAGAGCCCAGCAAAGCCAAACGCTTCATCGTCAAGATCCTTCCTTTTCTTTCAGCCCGTTACCAGCGGCAGCCAGCGCGCCAGCAGGTAGACAAAGGGCGCTGTGAAGATCACGCTGTCGAACCGGTCCAAAATCCCGCCGTGGCCGGGGATCACCGAACCAAAATCCTTGATATGGCAGCTCCGCTTGATCAGAGAAAAGCTGAGGTCTCCCAAAATGGAAATGGGAGAACCGAAAAAGCCGATCAAAAACAAGGGCAGATAATGGGCCTGCGCCTGCCCGTGATACATGCCCTGGGAAAGCACCAGACCGCTGAGCAGCATAAACGCCACATTGACGACCATGCCGCCGATGGCCCCCTCCACCGTCTTTTTGGGGCTGATCTCCGGGCAAAGCTTGTGCTTCCCGAAAAAGGTGCCGGCAAAATACGCGCCCGCATCCGCCACCCAGGCGGAAAACACCGCGATCAGCACATAATACATGCCGTGGGCGGGGTTCAGATCCCGCAGAGCCACCAGGCATTGCAGCGCCGAAGGGATCAATACAGCCATGCTGTACAGTACCCCCACCTCCTTAAAGGTGGTCTCCTGATGATAGAGGATCATGGCGGAAAACACCAGCGCGGTAAAAAGGCAGTACACAAGAAGCTGCAGATCTCCATCGGTAAAGGGTACCGCCGCGCCCACTGCCAGAGAAGGCAGGCATAAAAACCACTTTTTCTGAAGCTCCATCGCCTTTATGATCTCATGCATGGCGATCACAGAGATCAAGGCCACCGCAATATTCAGAGCCAGCGGAAAAGAGGTGTTGAACAGAATGATCGCCGCACAGAACAACACCAGTACGGCGCCGGACAAAACACGCTGCTTCATTTCTATACTTCCTTTGTTTTCTTCATGAATTTCTCCGGAAGGAACCCTTCTACACGCCGCCGAAGCGCCGCTGGCGCTGGGAATAGATCCGAACGGCTTCGTCAAGATCCCGAGGCTTAAAATCAGGCCACAGAATATCGAAATACACAAATTCCGCATAGGCGCTCTGCCACAGCAGGAAATTGGAGATCCGCTTCTCCCCGCTGGGCCGGATGATCAGATCCGGATCGGGCTGGCCCGCCGTGTACAGGTACCGGGAAAATTCCTCTTCCGAAAGCTCCTTTGGATCGGCTTTCCCCTCCAGCACATCACGGGCGTACCCCTCCGCCGCACGGACAAGCTCCGCACGGCCGCCGTAATTCATGGCCAGGTTCAGCACCATGCCGGTTTTCGGGGCGGAGGCTTCCTCCACCTCGTGGATCAGGGCCTGCAGCTCCGGGGAAAAGGCGGAAACATCTCCGATAAACCGCACCCGGATATTTTCGTCCATAAAATCCCGCAGTGCCTCCTCCAGATAGTCGTGAAACAGGCTCATCAGGGCATTTACTTCCTCCGCGGGCCTGGACCAGTTTTCCGTGGAAAAGGTATAGAGCGTCAGATATTTTACGCCTATCTTCGCCGCGTAACGGGTGATGGTGCGAAAATTCTCCGCACCGGCCTTATGCCCGGCAGAACGAGGCAGGCGGCGCTGCTTTGCCCACCTGCCGTTGCCGTCCATAATGATCCCCACGTGAGCGGGGACTGTGATTGCTTCGGGAGCGTGCCCGGAGACCTTTTTCTTTCGGAAAAACATGGCTGTTTCCTCCCAGGGTGGTGCTTTAGGGCAACACCGCACAAAGAGCGCCCTAGGGGCTTTGTACGTGATTTTCTTGATCTTATTCCGTTATGCCGCACAAATCTCCCTTGCCAATCGCCAGATTGGCCACAGTCGATTTGTACCCCCTAACGGAATAATCTCTGGCGAAACTCACGCACAATCTCTGTGCGGTATTGCCTTTTAGATCTCCATGATCTCCTTTTCCTTGCGCTGGAAGCTTGCATCCGCGTTTTTCACATACTTATCGGTCAGATCCTGGATCTTCTTTTCTCCCTGCTTCTGGTCGTCCTCGGTGATATCGCCGTTTTTCTTCATTTCCTTCAGCTTTTCAATGGCGTCCCGGCGGATGGCCCGCACCGCCACCTTGGCTTCCTCCGAAAGCTTGCTGATCTCCTTTGCCAGCTCCCGGCGGCGCTCTTCATTGAGGGGCGGGAACACCAGGCGGATGATCTTGCCGTCGTTCTGGGGGTTGACGCCCAGGTCGGAGGTCTGAATGGCCTTTTCAATGCCCCGCAGCACGGAAGCGTCCCAGGGCTGAATGGTGAGTACCCGAGCCTCCGTTACCGCCACCGCCGCCAGCTGATTGATGGGCGTGGGAGTATCGTAGTAATCCACCATGATCTTATCCAGCACGGCGGGATTGGCGCGGCCCGCGCGCACGGCGGCGTACTCTTCCTCCAAATGCTCTATGGACTTCCCCATCTTGCGCTCCGCTTTTTCAAATACTTCTTTCATTTCTGCCATGTGAAATTCTTCCTTTCTTATCGTTTCTCAGAGGCCGCGCCTCTCTTTTTCTTTTATTGAACCAGCGTGCCCACATTCTCCCCTGTCACCGCCCGAACGATATTCTGGGGGTCTTCAATGCTGAATACTAGGAAAGGAATATCTCTGTCCTTGCAGAAGGAGGCGGCGGTCATATCCATCACACCCAGGTTCTGGTTCAGCACATCCATGTAGGAAAGAGACTCGTACTTTACCGCGCCGGGATTTTTCTTGGGGTCGCTGTCGTACACGCCGTCCACCATGGTGGCCTTCAGGATCACATAAAAACAGGAGTAAACAAATGCCGCTGAAAGCCGCGATATGCGATGATGAGCCGGAACAGGCCGGAATGCTGGAACGTTACATAAAGGAATGGTCTGTTTCTTCCGATATAAA
>JAETPP010000268.1 GCA_021771115.1 Bacillota bacterium
GTATATTCTTGCGGTGATGATTGCATTGTCCCTTTCCTTCACGGCGCTTGCCGCGTCACCTAAAAAGATTGCGATACGAGGATCACTGTCCAGAATGACTGTGGGACAGAAGGAAGAGCTGGACAGTAAAATAACTCCGGCGGGAGCAAAAGTCAGGGACAAGAAGATTGTATGGACCAGCAGTAATCAGAAGGTCATAAGGGTAATTGAAAAATACGATGATGATACGGAAATTAAGGCCTTAAAGGAAGGGACGGCAACGATTACCGTGCGTATCAAGGGCACCTCATGGAAGGCCTCCAGAAAGATTACCGTGACGAAGGGGACCCAGGCGTCTGCCAGCAGCTACGAGAAAAAAATCAAAAAATACCAGGCGGAATTAAAAGAAATTGAGAGCAGCATGAAAAAAGCGTCGGTAAAGAGCGGGTATCAGGCCAGACGCCAGCAGGCGGCCGCATATGATGCCAAAATAGAAAAGATAGAAGATAAGCTGGATGATTTGGAGGATGCCATAGAGCGTCTTTATGACACCGGAGGGCTGTCTGGCAGCCAGTACAAAAAACTGGAGCGCAGGCTGGAGGGAGCGGAGGATTACGCGTCAGAGCTGGAAGATTATCTGGAGGATAAATTCGGCGATTTTGACGATTAAACCATAAACAAAACGGGGCTGTTGCAAAATGGCAGGAGATCAGGAACGCTCCTTTGCCATTTTGTGACAGCCCGTTTATTTTGCTGTGCAGCTGTATTCTGCGGAATGCGCAGGTCAAAGCTCATCACATACCTGAAAAATATAAAATTTCAGATAATAGGATTCATCTGCTGCCCAGAGGATGGGATGATCGCAGGCCTGGGTACGGAATTCCACCTGACGGAGCCTGCGGTGGGCGCTGCGGGCCGCTTCCCGGATGGTTTTGGCGAAAAGCTCCGGGTCCATAAAGTGGGAGCAGGAGCAGGTGGCCAGGAAGCCCCCAGATTTGACCAGGCGGATTCCCCGCAGATTGATTTCCCGGTAGCCCTTTACCGCGTTTTTGATGGAATTGCGGGATTTGGTGAAGGCCGGAGGGTCCAGAATTACCACGTCAAACTGTTCCCCCTTCCGTTCCAGGGCAGGCAGCAGATCAAACACATCGGCGCACTGGAAGGATACCCGGCTTTCCAGGTGATTGAGCCTTGCGTTTTCCTCCGCCTGGGCGATTCCCAGCTCGGAAGCGTCCACACCAAGAACGGAGGCAGCACCGGCCATGCCAGCGTTTAGGGCGAAGGAGCCGGTGTGGGTGAAGCAGTCCAGCACCTTTTTGCCGGGGCAGAGCCGGGCGATGGCGGCCCGGTTGTATTTCTGATCCAGGAAGAAGCCGGTTTTCTGCCCGTCCTTCACATCCACCAGATATTTCACGCCGTTTTCCACGATCTCCACCTTGGTGTCAAAGGGTTCCCCGATAAAGCCCTTGACCCGCTCCATGCCCTCATTCAGCCGGACCTTGGCGTCGCTGCGCTCATAGACGCCCCGGACTGTGACGCCATCCTCCGCCAGTACCATTTTCAGCAGTTCGATAATCCTGGGCTTTAAGCGGTCGATTCCCAGCGCCAGGCTTTCCACCACCAGCACATCGGAAAATTTGTCAATGACGATTCCGGGAAGAAAATCTGCTTCCCCGAAAATCAGGCGGCAGCAGCCGGTATCCCCCACAGCCCTGCGGTAGTTCCAGGCGTCCCGTACCCGGCGCTCTAAGAGCGTATCGTCCACCGGATGCTCCCGGTGGCGGGACAT
>JAETPP010000038.1 GCA_021771115.1 Bacillota bacterium
GGTGCAGCTGAATATGCGGGCCGCACAGAAAATGAACGGCTCCGAGGTGGAAAAATACGCCGCCGATGAATTGGGAATGAGCAAGGTCTCCAGCCGCCAGATCAGCTACGTCAATGTGGCGCAGCGGGATAAAGGCCAGGTAATGCAGAATGTACAGGGCGGTTCGCTGCTCGACAAGCTTTTATCGACCATACGGCGCTGGTTCGCTTAAAAAATAAAAAAACAGCCACAGAAGGAAAGTCTGCGGCGGAAGGGAAACAGGAGGTGTCCGATTTATGAAAAGAGCAAAAAGAATGATCGTGGTCGCAGCAGTTGTTTTAGCGCTGATATCCGGCGCGGTAACAGTATACGCCGTATCCGCGGATAAGGGCGGGGCCAATATTTCGCCCAAACCGGTCACCGCCGAATATGCCGCGGAAGAAATGGCGGTGGGAAATTATTACGCGGTCAGCTTTTAGGCGCTGTCTGCCGGAAGGCTCAAGCCCGATAGCCGCGCGGCAGGAAAAACAAGTCTTACTTTTTTCAGAGTGGCATAAGGAAAGCGTACTGAGAATATGATGAAATGGCTGTAAATTGAGATCAGACGACCGATGAAACATTTGCGGACGGAAAGCCCCGGCGCCTTTTGGCTGTTGGGGCTGGTCTGCGAGAAAGCGCTGGCTGCCGGCGGCTGCTGAAGAGAGGAGAGCCAAGAGGAATCTTGACTCTCATTTTACTATTTCTCCTCAGACCCCGGGACCCGCTTTTAAATCGATCTCAAAGCCTTCAGCCCTTAGGGCTGCCTATTTTATACGGAAATATCCGGTGTGGAAAGGGTGCTTTTGCCGGCGCAAAAGCAATGGTCATAGGTATGGCAAAGGGAACAACGGAAAGAATGACAAAGCGCGCCAAGCTGCTGACTGGGCTGCTGATTTTTGTGGGATTCGGCTTTGTGATCGGCAACCTGTTCCGCTGGCAGATCGTGCAGGGGGAAGAGCTGCGGGCGAAAGCCATCGATCAGAGCCTGCAAAGCACTACCGTGCCTGCAATGCGGGGAACCATTTACGACGCCACCGGTACGAAAGTACTGGCCCAGAGCGCCAGCGTGTGGACCGTGGTGCTGGAGCCCAATTACTTAAAGGATGATGAGGAGCTGAGGCGAACGGTATCTTCCGGCCTTGCGGCGATCCTGGAAATGGACGAGGAGAAGATCTATGAGAAAACCGGGGAAAGCTCTTATTTTTCCTATCTGAAGTGGCGGATCGAAACGAACGTTCGTGATGAGATCAATGAGTTTCTGAAGGAAAACAAAATTGAAAACGGCGTTCGGATGATCCCCGATTACAAAAGATATTACCCGTATGGCACGGTTGCCTCCAATGTGCTGGGCTTTACCGGATCGGACTCTCAGGGCCTGGAGGGCCTGGAGCGGTATTATGACCAGGAGCTTCGGGGAACCGCAGGCAGATTAGTTGCCGCCAAAAACGCGGTGGGAACTGATATGCCCTTTGAGTACGAGCAGTATAACGGAGCGCAGGACGGCAATAATCTGGTTCTCACCATCGATGAGACCGTGCAGAGCATTTTGGAAAAATATCTGGCGGAGGGAATTGAAAAATACAAGGTAAAAAACGGCGCGGTGGCCATTATGATGAACGTGAATACCGGCGCGGTGATCGGCCTTGCCACAAATCCCAACTACGATCCCAACGATCCCTTTACCATTCGGGACGAGAATATGCTCAAGGAGATCGAAGCGCTGCCGGAAGAGAAGCGGGAAGAGGCCACCACGGCAGCCTGGTACAAGCAATGGCGGAATAAGGCGGTCAGCGATACCTACTATCCCGGCTCCGTATTCAAAATGTGTACCGGCTCCATGGGCTTGGAGGAAGGGGTCATTTCAGAAGAAAGTACCTTTACCTGTACGGGAAATATGATCGTGGAGGGCGTAAAGGACGGTATCAGCTGCTGGAAGCACGGCGGACATGGTACGGAGACCTTCCGGGAGGGGCTTTACAATTCCTGCAACCCCTGGTTTATCCATTTGGGTGATATGCTGGGGCCGGAAACCTTCTGTAAGTATCGGGAGGCCTTTGGGTTTACAGAGCAAACGGGCATCGACCTGCCCGGAGAATCCGGGAGCTTATATCATGATGTGGAGGATATGGGGCCTGCGGAGCTTGCCACAGAGGCCTTTGGTCAGAACTTCAGTATCACTCCTGTTCAGATGATCACAGCCTGCGCGGCGGTGGCCAACGGCGGCTATCTGGTAAAGCCCCATGTGGTGGACCGCATTGTAGACAGCGAAGGCAATATTGTGAAAACAGCGGATTCCGGATACCGGCGGCAGGTGATCTCCGAAAAAACCTCGGAATCCATCACATCCATTTTGCAGTACAACGCGGCTTCCGGTACGGCCAACGGCGGCTATGTATCAGGCTACAGGGTGTGTGGAAAAACCGGCACCTCTGAAAAAATAGCGCAGTATAACGAAGACAGAAGCAAGGGGATGCAGTACATCGCCTCTTACTGCGGCTATGCCCCGGCGGAAGATCCCCAATATGCTCTGCTGGTGTTTTTTGATGAGCCGGACGGCGCCAGCAATGGCGGCCTCACCGGCGGAAACGCGGTGGCCGGCCCGATCTTTTCCAAAATTATGGGCGAGGTGCTGCCTTATTTGGGGATCGAGGCAAAATATACGGAAGAAGAATATGAAAATCTGGATCTCGTTTCTCCCACTGTCACAGGGATCACCTTGGAGGAGGCTTACGCCCAGCTGGAAGCGATGGAGCTCGATTACAGCGTGATCGGCGTGGAGGAAGATGGCAAAGCCATTGTAACTCAGCAGATCCCGGAAAGCGGCTCTCCTGTGCCCAAGGGCGGCAAGGTGGTGTTGTACACCAAGGAGTACAGCGAAGAAGATGTTATGGTCGAGGTTCCGGATTTCAAGGGCATGGATATTGCCAACGCCAACTATCTGGCGGGGATCAGTCAAGTACAGATCAGTCTGTCCGGCGCGGTATCAGATTCCGCTACCGTCAGCCTGCAGGATATTTCCGCTGGAGAAAGGGTAAAACAGGGAACCGTGATCACCTTGACCTTCCTGGATAATATCGATACAGAAACCTTTGTCCACCTGGATTGACCTTCGGGGCGGCCTGCTGCCCTCGGAAAAGAAAAGAAAGAAGCAATAAAGAGGGGTTTTGGAATGAGCAACAGTATTCTGTTCACAGCGGTATCGGCTTTGGCCTTCGGCATTACGGCCCTGCTTGGGAAATGGCTGATCCCATTTCTGCACAAGCTCCATTTTGGGCAGACGATCCGGGAGATCGGGCCCAGCTGGCACAAGGGAAAGCAGGGAACGCCTACCATGGGTGGGCTGATGTTTATCATCGGCATCACCGTGGCGGTGTGCGCCTGCGTGCCCGTGTTCTATTCGATGGGGATTTCTGAAACCCTGCTGATGAAGGTAAAGCTGTTTGCCGGGCTGGGCATGGCCCTGGCCTTTGGGGCCATCGGCTTTATGGACGATTATATCGGTGTGGTCAAAAAGCGGAATTTAGGCCTGACAGAGCGGCAGAAGCTGGTGCTGCAGTTTGCCGTTGCCGCCGCTTACCTGGGATCTCTGGCCCTGGCAGGCGGGAACACGGCCACCACCATTCCGTTTTTGGGAAAGATCGATCTGGGCTTTGGCTATTATATCCTCTCTGCCATTTTGATCGTGGGATTAGTCAATGCCGTAAACTTTACCGATGGGATCGACGGGCTGAATTCCACCGTGACCTTCTTTGTGTTCCTCGCCCTGGCGCTGTGCGCGGGAATTCGCTCCATGACCGGGCTTTCTGCCATGGGCATGGCTTCCGCCGCAGCCTGCATCGGCTTCCTGCTGTGGAATTTCCATCCGGCCCGAGTGTTTATGGGAGATACCGGCTCTCTGTTTTTAGGGGGAATGGTTGCCGCCCTGGCGTTTGGTGTGGATATGCCTGTTTTGCTGCTGCCCATGGGGATCGTGTATTGGGCGGAGATCCTTTCCGTAGTGCTTCAGGTCACTTATTTTAAGGTGACCCACGGAAAGCGGCTGTTCAAAATGTCTCCCATTCACCACCATTTTGAAATGTGCGGCTGGAGCGAGGTAAAGATCTGCGCCGTGTTCGGGCTTGTTTCCCTGCTTGGCGGCGCGTTGGGCGTGGTTTGCGTTATATTTGGCTAAAATCCAGCTTTTCGCGCACAATAGCAAAGAAAAGGATCTTTGCCCTTTCCAGTATCCAGCATCCAAAAAGGGGGTATCAAATTGGCTTCCATAGGAAAAACTGCGGGGAAACCCGGAGGCGGCGTTACCCGCGGGCTGCGCAGGATCCCGCAGTATGTTCCGCCGGAGGACGAGCGGAACAAACCTAAGCCCACCAGAGAAGAGCGCAGGCAGCGCCGGGCGAAAAAATTCAGCCTGTTTTCCTTGGGTACGGGCCTGGATATGCCTCTTTTTATTTTCATTATGGTGCTGCTGGCTATCGGCCTTGTCATGCTGTTCTCCGCCAGCTATGCGTACAGCTATTATAATGAGGGAGGAAACAGCTATTATTATATCCAGCGTCAGGGCGTTTTCGCCATTGTGGGCGTGATCGCCATGCTGGTGATCTCCACCTTCGATTATCATCGGTTCCACAATATCGCGTTTTTGCTTTATGGCGCGGCGATCCTGCTGCTTTTGATGGTACTGGCGTTTAAGGGGACCAAGCTCGCTCCCATGGAGGGAGACGCCAACCGCTGGCTGCAGCTGGGGCCGCTGGGCTTTCAGCCCTCAGAGGTGGCAAAATTCGCGGTGATCACCCTGTGCGCCCACTATATTTCCCAGCATATCGATGAAATGGGGACCTTTCGCCATGGCGTGGCGCCGTTCGTCTTGATCATCGGCCTTCCCGCCGCTCTGGTGTATTTGGAAAATCATCTTTCCGCCACCATTATCATACTGGGCCTGGGCGTGATCCTCATGTTCCTGGGCGGCACGAAATTCCGCTATTTTGCCTTCGGCGGAGTTTTGGTGGTAGGGGCGCTTCTGTTTCTTGTGCTTTCTTCCGGCGGCTATCAGGTGGATCGGATCGCCGGCTGGCTCCATCCCTTTGACCCGCCGGAGGGCGTGGATACCTGGCAGACCCGGCAGTCCCTTTACGCCATTGGCTCAGGCGGCCTTCTGGGCGTTGGGCTGGGGCAGTCCCGGCAAAAATATTTGTACCTGCCGGAGCCGCAGAACGACTTTATCTTTGCCATTATCTGCGAGGAGCTGGGAATGGTGGGGGCGCTGGTGGTGATCCTGCTCTTCAGCCTCCTGATCTGGCGTGGCATGTACGTTTCCCTTCACGCCAGGGACAAATTCGGAATGCTGCTGGGGCTGGGCATTACCTTCCAAATTGGGCTCCAGGCTGTGCTCAATATCTGTGTGGTGACAAATACTCTGCCAAACACGGGGATCAGCCTGCCTTTTTTCAGCTCGGGAGGCACGGCGCTGCTGATGCTGCTGGGAGAAATGGGAGTGCTGCTGAATATTTCCCGCAGCTCCAATGTGGAGAAAACGTAACTGACCGGCGCGAGCTTGATCAATTTGGATACTTGGAGGTGCTGTATGAAGGTTTTGTTTACCGGGGGCGGAACAGCCGGGCATATCAACCCGGCCCTGGCGGCCGCCGGATACTTAAGGCAAAAGGAGCCGGACGCCCAGATCCTGTATGTGGGAAATAAGGGCGGCATGGAAGAACGGCTGGTGGCAAAGGCCGGATACCCCATAAAAACGGTGCACATTTCCGGCTTTCAGCGGAAGCTGACGCCGAAAAACCTGCTGCGAAACGCCCAGACCGTGGTGCGTATGTTTACCGCTACCGCGGAGGCGAAAAAGATTTTAAAGGAATTTCGCCCCGACGTCTGTGTGGGGACGGGGGGCTATGTCAGCGGCCCGGTGATCCGGGAGGCGGCCAAGCTGGGGATTCCCTGTGTGATCCATGAATCCAACGCCTATCCGGGCGTGACCACAAAGGCCCTGGCCCATCGGGTAAAAACCGTGATGCTGGCAGTGCCGGACGCCAGAAAATATTTTGCCGGTTCCGTTTCCTGTACCGTCACAGGAAATCCGGTGCGGGGCGAGGTGCTCGCGGCGGAGCGGGAGGCCTCCCGCAAAGCGCTGGGCCTGGACGACAGGCCGGTGGTGCTTTCCTTCGGCGGAAGCCTGGGGGCCTCTGCCTTGAACAAGGCGGCGGCCTATATGCTGGCGCAAAGCGCCAAAACGGGAGAGTACCAGCACATCCACGGCTATGGCCAGCACGACGAGAAGTTTTTAGAGGAAGTGCGGGAGCTTGGGCTGGACCCCCAAAAATCCCCCCAGATCCGCCTGCTGGAGTATATTGACAACATGCCCCAGTGCCTGGCCGCCGCCGACCTGGTGATCGGCAGGGCCGGCGCCATGACGCTGACGGAGATCGAAGCAAAGGGAAAGGCCTCCATTTTGATCCCTTCTCCCAATGTGGCGGAAAACCACCAGTATCACAACGCCATGGCCCTGGTGCGCCGGGGTGCGGCTGAGATCATCGAGGAAAAGGACTTGTCCGGGGAGGCCCTGTGGAAAAAAGTCCAAAAAATATTAAATGACCCCGCGCGCCTTGCTTCTCTGGGAGAAAACGCAGGGAAAATGGAGATCCTGGACGCCAACGAACGAATTTATCAGGTGATCAAGTCTGCGGCGAAGGGGTAATTTCCTTTCACCGATTTCGGAACACTTCATAAGATAGTATCAACTAACATGACGAGGTGTTCCCTATGATCATTATTGACGGCCCCGCTGAGCTCAGCGGGGAGATCGACATTCAGGGAGCGAAAAACAGCACGCTTCCATTGCTTGCCGCCGCCGTGCTCTGCAAGGGGCAGACAGTGCTGCACAACTGTCCCGACCTGACCGATGTGGATACCGCGGTGCACATTCTGGAGCATCTGGGCTGCCGCTGCGTACGGGAAGGGGATACTCTCACGGTGGATAACGCCATGTCCGGCTGTGAGATCCCCCATGACCTGATGCGGGGGATGCGCTCCTCCATCGTGTTTTTGGGCGCTATCGTTTCCCGGTGCGGCGAGGCCCGGCTCTGTTTTCCGGGCGGCTGCGAATTGGGCCCCAGACCCATTGATCTCCACCTTGCCGCCCTGGAAAAGCTGGGGGTGGAGATCACGGAGTCCGGCGGCTGTCTGAACTGCCGGGCGCCCCATGGCATAAAGGGCGCTTATGTATCTCTGGCGTTTCCCAGTGTGGGCGCTACAGAGAATGTGATGCTGGCCGCCGTCTGCTCGGAAGGGACCACGGTGATCGCCAACGCGGCCAGAGAGCCGGAGATCAGCGACCTTGCCGCCTACCTGAACCGGTGCGGCGGAAGGATCTACGGAGCCGGAGAAAGCTGTGTGATCATCGATGGGGTAAAGGAGCTGTACGGCTGTGAGCACCGTGTTATGCCGGACCGTATCGTATCCGCTACCTACATGGCTGCCGCAGCGGTCACCGGCGGCAGCATCACGCTGAAGGGCGTGGAGAATACCCACATTCTTCCCATGCTTTCTCCCTTTGAGGAATCCGGCTGTCAGGTACGCCAGCTGGGCGGGGCGCTGAACATCACAGCCCCCCGAAGGCTCAGTGCTGTAAAACATATCAGGACCATGCCCTATCCCGGCTTCCCCACAGACGCGCAGCCGGTGGTGATGAGTATGGCCGCTGTGGGGAAAGGAACCAGCATCTTTGTAGAAAACATATTCGAGAACCGCTATAAACATTCTTCCGAATTGCAGAGATTGGGAGCAAATATCAAGGTAGAGGGCAAGGTGGCCGTTGTGGAAGGCGTGGAGAAGCTTACCGGAGCGCCGGTCCAGGCGGCGGATCTTCGCGGCGGCGCGGCACTGGTGGTGGCCGGGCTGGCAGCCCATGGCAGAACGGAGGTCAGCGGCACGGAATACATCCGCCGGGGCTATGAAGATATTGCCGGAAGGCTTGCGGACCTGGGAGCCAGAATACGGGAGACGGACGGCTGAAAGCCGGCTGGAAGGAAAAAAGGAAAGCAGTGGAAAGGAGGCGGGGCCTGTGGCGAAAAAGAAGAAAAAAGACGGCATGTGGGAAATGGAGTTTGAAGATATCAGCTCTTATTCCCACAGCGCCCCTGCAGCGCCCAGGCGTCCCCGCCCGGTAGGGGAGGACCGCTCTTCCTATTCCTGGGAGGAGCGGCGGCCTGCCCGCCCGATTCGGCGGCCGCCGCCTGACTGGGAGCTTCCGGAATGGGAGCTGCAAAATCGCCGAAGGCCCCCGGAACGGGGAAGGACAAGCTCCGATCGTCCCCGCAGGCCCGAGCCCCAGGGGCGCAGGCCGTCTCCCAACCCTAAAAAGAGGGGAAAAAAGCCGGTGCGGCCGGGCGTCAGAAAAGCAATGATGGTCTTTACCGTGCTGTTTATGACCTCGGTGACGATTCTGCTTGCCATATTTTTGCTGTTCAAGGTCTCCACGATTGAGGTCACCGGCGATGGGACGGAAAAGTACGGCATGGAGGAGATTCTCCGTGTTTCCGGCTGCAAGACCGGAGAAAACCTGGTGTTCCTTCCTGCCGGAAGCAGGGAAGAGGCGCTGAAGGAGCAGCTTCCCTATATTGGGGAGGTGGAGTTTATCCGGCATTTTCCGGGAACGCTGGAGATCCGTGTCACAGCGGCACAGGTGGCGGCCTGTGTTTCCAGCGGCGGAAGCTGGCTCTATGTCAACGGCAGCGGAAAAATACTGGAAACTCAAAATACTCCTGAGAATGGAATTTTACAGATCCTGGGGCTCACCCCGCTGGATACGGAGCCGGGAGAATATCTCCGGCTGGAGGACAGCAACGCCCAGGCCGCCTGCAACACGATCCTGCGCACCGTGGCGGAGCTTGAAAAGACAAAGGAATTTACCAGGGTGGATATTTCCAACCTTTCCGATATCCGGCTGGTCTACCAGGACCGCATCGAATTCCAGCTGGGCAGTGCGCTGGAGCTGGACTATAAAATAGAGCTGGGCTGCAAGGCGCTGGAAAAGCTGAAAGCGGGAGATAGGGGCGTTATGGATCTTTCCCATGCCGATACGACCAAGCGGGCCGTGTTCACCTCCGGTGAGATCGGAGCCGCGCCTGTGCAGACTCCCGCGCAGCCGGAGCAAGGCGGTGCGGCAAGTCCTGTTTCTTCCTCTCCCGGCAGTGGAGAAGGAGAAAACGGCTCCTCCGCCGGCGAGCCCGGAGATGAGCCGGAGCCTTCTGAAAATCCGCGCACAGAAGGGATCCCGGACGAGGTGTTTACCGGGGGCGGAGAATAACGGTTTTCGAGGAAAGATTTTCTTCCGAAAAGCGAAAACATGTTCGGCGTTTTGCCGGATCCCGGGAAAAAATCAAGTTCTTTTGATTTTTAGGAGGCTTTTTTCAAGAAATTTCTTGAAATTTTCCACAGAAAGTGATAGATTATATCATAAGGTATCTTTGCCATGCCGTGAGAAGGCGGGCAATTCGGAATTGAAACAGGTAACAGTGTAAAAAGATTCCGGGCCGAAAGAGCCAAGGAGGAAATGAATATGCCTTTTGAAGTTGACAATCTGCTCGATGATACGCCGCAGACCATCAAAGTGGTGGGAGTCGGCGGCGGTGGCGGCAATGCCGTGAATCGTATTGCCAGCGCCGGAGTGCGCAGCGTAGAGCTGGTGTGCATGAATACGGACAAGCAGGCCCTTCAGCGCTCTCAGGCCTCTGTCAAGGTGCAGCTGGGCGAAAAGCTGACCCAGGGCCGTGGCGCGGGCTCCAAGCCCGAGGTGGGAGAAAAAGCGGCGGATGAAAGCCGTGAGCTGATTGCCAATACCTTAAAGGACGCCGATATGGTGTTTATCACCGCGGGCATGGGCGGCGGCACAGGAACCGGCGCGGCTCCCAAGGTGGCACAGATCGCCCGGGAGCAGGGCGCTTTGACGGTGGGCATCGTCACAAAGCCCTTTGCCTTTGAGGGCCGCCGGCGCATGGAGCAGGCGGAAGAGGGCATTGCCGCCCTGCGGGAGCATGTGGATTCCCTGGTGGTGATCCCCAACGAGCGCCTGAAGCTGGTAAGCGATGAGCGCATCACCCTTGCCAATGCCTTTATGGTGGCGGACGATGTGCTGCGCCAGGGCGTGCAGAGCATTTCCGATCTGATCCAGCTGCCCGGCATTGTCAACCTGGATTTTGAAGATGTGAAGTCCGTCATGCAGGACGCGGGCTATGCCCATATGGGTGTGGGCCATGCCAGCGGCAAGGATAAGGCGGAGCAGGCGGCCATGGCCGCAGTTTCCAGCCCCCTGCTGGAAACGAAGATCGCCGGGGCCAGAGGCGTTATTATCAATATCACCTCTTCTCCCGATATTGCCTTGGATGAGATCGACACCGCCTCTCAGATCGTCACAGAGCGGGCCCATGAGGATGCCAATATCATTTGGGGCGCCACCTTCGACGAGACCATGGAGGACGAAATGACCGTCACCGTCATTGCCACCGGCTTTGAGGGCATGAACGGGGAACGCGCCAGAAGCAATCTGGACCTGGTGGATCTGGAGGACGATGATTTCCTCAGCAGCTCTTCCACCCCCGCCGCCTCTGCCTCTTCTGTTCGCGCGGAAGAGCCCAGGGTAGATCCCGCCGTGATCGATGACGACGATACCTTTACCGATATCATGTCGATCTTCAACCGCAAATAAGCGGAAGCGGCACTTTTCGAACAACTGGAAATCAGAGGACGCTGCACCTTGCGGTGTCCTCTTTTCTTAGCCAGACGGCGCGCACATAATTTCAGCAGGAGGTACATACTATGAGCAGTAAAATTCAAGGCGTGCACCACATTGCCGTAAAGCCGACGGCGGAGCAGTACGAAAAGACAGTGGATTTTTACACCCGCCTGCTTGGGATGAAGGTGATCAAGCAGTGGGGAGACCCGGAACGCCCCTGCCTGATGGTGTCCTGCGGGGACAACAGCTGCATGGAGATCCTGGGCGGGGATGCGGAACGTGAGCCCGGAGGCCCTCTGGATCATATTGCGTTTGCCACAGATAAGGTGGATGAGCTTGTGGAGGAGATCCGCCGGGAGGGCTATGAGATCACCACGGAGCCAAAGGACGTGGATCTGGCTGGAATGCCGATCCGCATCGCCTTCCTTTACGGCCCCACCCATGAGCTTATCGAGCTGTTTTGGGTAAAGCAGTAGTTGTTAGGAAAGGCAAGGAAGGCTCAATGGAAGAGATCAAACTGAACACGGCTGAGCTGGAGGAAAAGGCGGCCTCTCTGCGGGCCGGACAGCGGGTGCTGCTTTCCGGCGTGGCCTATACTTCCCGGGACGCCGCCCACAAACGGATCACAGAGCTGCTGGACAAGGGAGAAGAGCCGCCCTACGATCTCAATGGCGCGGCCATTTACTATGCCGGGCCCACGCCTGCGCCAAAGGGGCTTCCCATTGGCTCCTGCGGCCCCACCACCAGCAGCAGGATGGATCCCTATACCCCGCGGTTTCTGGACCTGGGTCTCAAATGCATGATCGGCAAGGGGAAGAGAAGCGCGGAAGTGATAGAAGCCATGAAGCGAAATGGGGCGGTATACCTCTGCGCCATCGGCGGAGCGGGGGCGCTGGCGGCAAAATGTATCGAAAAGGCGGAAGTGATCGCGTTTCCCGACCTTGGCTGCGAATCGGTAAAGCGGCTGACACTGAAGGACTTTCCCCTGATCGTGGCGATCGACAGCACGGGGAAGAGCATTTTGCTTTAGAAAAAGCAAAATGCAGTGATATTTTCCTTCGGAAAGTGATATTGCAAACTTTGTTTGCAGTGATATTCCAAGCTGGCGCTTGGAGTGATATTTTCCTGCGGAAAGTTTTCTAAGAAAACTCGGCGCAGCCGAATATCACTGGCCGCAGGCCAATATCACTGCGCAGCAATATCACTCGCCGCAGGCGAATATCACTGCACTGCACTGCAATATCACTCGGCATAGCCGAATATCACTGAGACACACTTCCTCACGAAGTGTGTCTCTCAGATTGGAAGGGCTGACTTATGTTTGATGCATTGATGCGGTTATTGGTAAAGGATTACGACCATGCCGAAAGGCCGGAGGTTCGGGAAAAAAGCGGGCGCGCGGCGGGAATGGTGGGAATTGCCACCAACCTCCTACTGTTTTTGGTGAAGCTTGCGGCGGGCCTTCTTTCCCACAGCGTGGCGATCATGGCGGACGCCATCAATAACCTGACAGATTCCGGCTCTTCGGTGATCATGCTGGTGGGCTTCAAGCTGGCGGGAAAGCCGGCGGATGAAAAGCATCCCTTCGGCCATGCCAGGATCGAATACCTTTCCGGCGTGATCGTGTCCTTTATTGTGCTGTTTTTAGGGCTCCAGCTGGGCATGACCTCCGTGGAAAAGATCATTACCCCGGAAGCAGCGGATTTTTCCCTTTTGACCTTTGGCATTTTAGGGGTATCGATCCTCATCAAGCTCTGGCAGTTTTTCTTTTACCGCAGTGTGGGAAAGAAGCTTGATTCCGAGGCTGTTTTCGCCACCTCGGCGGACAGCCGCAACGATGCCATTACCACTGCGGTAGTGCTGGCGGGCGCGGTATTTACCCGGTTTACCGATCTGAACCTGGATGGCTTTTTAGGCTTGATCGTGGCTGTGTTTATTGTGGTTTCCGGCGTAAAGCTCATTATGGAAACAGGAGATCCTCTGTTGGGCGTTGCCCCGGATCAGGAGCTGGTGAATTCCATTTATACGAAGATCCTGTCCTACGACGGCATCATTGGCCTGCACGATCTGGCGGTCCACAATTACGGGGCGGGCAGGTGTTTTGCTTCCGTCCATTGCGAGGTACCGGCGGAAGAGGACATTTTGAAAAGCCATGATATCATCGACAATATCGAGCGGGATTTCCTCACAGAGGAAAATATCCATCTGGTGATCCACCTGGATCCTGTCATCACCGGAGACGAGCGGACAAACGCCCTGCGGGAGCGGGTGGAGGAATGTGTGAAAGCGCTGTACCCGCAGGTATCGATCCACGATTTCCGGGTGGTGTGGGGCGTTACCCATTCCAATGTGGTCTTCGATATTGCTGCTCCCTTCTCCATGAAAGAAAGCGACAGCGAGATCGCGCAAAGGGTTTCCGCCGAGATCGAAAAGCTGGATCCTTCGTATCGCTCCGTTCTCACCGTTGACCGGGAAGGCGTGGTCAATTCGTTGGAAAGCTGAAATCCCATACTGACATTTGGGGCTGCTGGGAGGAGTAGAAATGCCTGAGAAAAGCAGAGGCGGCGGAAAAATCATCACGGAAACAGAACGCCTGCTCCTGCGGGAAATGACCCAGGCGGACCTTGACGCACTGTGCAAAATATTGTGCGATGAAGAAACTATGTGCGCGGCGTATGAAAGCGCGTTCACCCGGGAAGAGGCCCAGGGGTGGCTGGGGAGGCACCTGCAAAGATATGAGAAATACGGCTTTGGGCTTTGGGCAGTGGTGCTGAAGGAAACAAAGGAAATGATAGGCCAGTGCGGTTTGACCCTGCAACGCTGGGGAGAGAAAGAAATTCTGGAAATAGGGTATTTGTTTCAAAAAGCATATTGGCACAAGGGGTATGCGGCGGAAGCGGCCATCGCCTGTAAGGAATACGCCTTTTCCACACTTCATGCGGACCGCGTATATTCCACGATCCGGGATATCCATACCGCCTCGCAAAGGGTTGCAGTGCGAAACGGCATGAAGGCGGTGGATGAAGCGGTGAAAAATTTCAGAGGCGTGGATATGAATTTTTTGCTCTATGCTGTAGAGAACACAAAAGGCTCAGCTGAGTAGTTGTTAGAGAAGAGCAAACGCCGATTGTGCTTTGTACAATGAGGAATGAAGTGTCAAAAGCAGCTAAATTGGAATTTAGCAGCGTGCCGCTGCACCAACTCGTGAAGGCAGCGACAGGTATTTTACCCTGTGCGGCCCGACCGGAAGTAAAACCGGCCTCATCCTCTCATTGTCATTCTGAGCCGAAGGCGAAGAATCTCGGCCATATCCCAGCCAGCGGCTGCAAATTCCCTTTATGCGCCGGTTACTACTAATCGAGATTCTTCACTTCGTTCAGAATGACAGGGAGCAGGGGCGACTGGTGTATCAAATAATAATTTTATCGCTCTGCCCTTCATTCCTCATTGTATCTGCGGTCCAGCATCTAAAAAGAGCGCGTTGCAGTTCTTTTCTGCAACGCGCTTTTTGCAAATTCACAGTAATCACGCCTCAGCTTTTTCTCCAGGCCTGGGGAACAAAGAGCATCAGCACGGGGAACAGCTCCAGCCTGCCGGCCAGCATGTTAAAGGAAAGCACCAGCTTGCTGAAGCCGGAAAAATGAGCATAATTGCTCATGGGGCCTACCAGATCCATGCCGGGGCCGATGTTGTTGAGGCAGGCCAGCACGGCGGTGACATTGGTTTCCACCGAGCATTCGTCTACGGAGATCAGCAAAATGGAGAGAATGGCGGTGAGTGCGTACACGGCAAGGTAGCTGTAGGTGTTCTGGATCACATCCTCGCTGACCAGCTGCCCGTCCATGTGCACCACCGAAACGGAACGGGGCATCAGCATCCGCTTGACGCTTCTTTTGCTGGCCTTGAATATCAAAAGCACCCGGGCCGATTTGATGCCGCCGCCGGTGGACCCGGCGCAGGCGCCGAAAATCATCAGAGCGATCAAGAGGGTCTTGGAAAAAGCGGGCCACAGGTTAAAATCCGTGGTGGAAAAGCCGGTGGTGGTCATAATGGAAGAAACCTGAAAGGCCGCGTGGTGCAGCGCGTCTTTTACGCTTCCCTGAAACAGAGGAAGGATATTCCAGGTGATCAGGGCGATGGAACCGAGCATCACGCCAAGATACAGGCGCAGCTCCTGGTTGCACAGTACCCGGGAAAACTGCCGCAAAAGCAGCAGGTAGAAAATGCTGAAGTTTGTGCCGAATAAGGCCATAAACACGGTGCAGACGGTCTGCAGATAGGGGCTGTAGCCGGCCATGCTGTCGTTTTTTACCCCAAAACCGCCGGTGCCCGCCGTGCCGAAGGCGGTGCAGAAGCTGTCAAAAAGGGGCATACCGCCCAGCAGCAGCAAAACAATTTGGATCAAGGTCAGGCCGATATAGATCGTGTAAAGGATCTTTGCACTTTTTTGCAGCTGGGGCACCAGCTTATCCACCTGTGGGCCGGGGCTTTCTGCCCGCATTACGTGGAGCAGGGAATTTTTTCCCTTGCCCATGGGAACCACCGCCAGCAAAAAGACCAGCACGCCCATGCCGCCCAGCCAGTGTGTAAAGCTGCGCCAGTACAGAAGGCCCTTGGAGAGCCCCTCCACATTGGTGAGAATGCTGGCGCCCGTGGTGGTAAAGCCGGATACCGTTTCAAAAATACAGTCGATAAAATTGGGGATCTCCCCGCTGAGGAAAAAGGGGAGAGCGCCCACAAGGGAAACGGCGACCCAGCACAGGGCCACGCTGAGAAACCCCTCCTGTGCGCCGATTTCTCTGGTGCGGGGAGGCAGCAGAAAGGTGAGAAGGCTCAGCAGAGCGGAAAGCACAATGGCAATAGAAAGGCCCATGACAGCGGCCCATTCCTGACAGAACAGGGAGATGATAAGAGCGGGGAGCATGCTGAAGGCCCCCACCCGAAGAATATAGCACACAAGCCGGAGGATCATTCTATGGTTCATCGCTTAGTCCTCCAGGAAAATATCGCTCAAATTGTTGATGATGCGGTCGGATTTCACTACAACGATGACCGTGTCATCCTTTTCAATGGTATCGCTGCCCTGGGGGATGATGATGCGGCCCCGGCGGGTCAGGCAGGCGATCAGGGTGTTGGGCTGAAGCTTTACATCCGCCAGCCTTTTTCCCAGCTGGGGAAGCTGTTTGTTGGCCTGAAATTCCAGGGCCTCCACCTTGTCGCCCACAATGCGGTGAAGCGTCAGGGCAGATTCGCCCTTTCGGTTTCCCATGGCCCGTACATACCGCACAATGTCGCTGCAGCACAGATCCTTCGGGCTGACCACACAGTCAATTCCCTTGCCGCTCAGCACCTCGGTGTATTCCGTGCGGTTGATTTTCGTGATGACCTTGAAGGTGCCCAGGTAGTTTGCGTACATGGAAACGATCAGGTTCTCCTCGTCGATGTCCGTCAGCGTTACCACAGCGTCCGCCTGGGCAAGCCCCTCGGAATCCAATATGTTTTTATCGGAGCCGTCAGCATAGATGATGGTGGCCTTGGGAAGCAGCTCCGCCAGCTCCTGACAGCGTGTTTCATCAATTTCCAGCAGCTTTACATTCACGCCTGCCCGAAGCAGGTTTTCCGCCAGATAAAAGGCGATGCGGCTGCCGCCGATGATCATCACGTCCTTGACCTTTTTCTGGGTCAGTCCCAGATTGCGGATCAGCTTTGCTAGGTCGCTGGAGGAGGCGGTAAAGGAAAGGCGGTCTCCGGCCTCCAGCTGGAAATTGCCGTCGGGAATAAACACCTGGCCGTCCCGCTCCACCGCGCATACAAGCACCTTTACCTTGACACGCTTCTGCAGCTCGGAAAGGGCTGCGCCTACCAGCGGGCTGCCGTCCCGCAGCTCCACCTCCACGATCTCCACCCGGCCCTTGGCGAAGGAATCCCGCTTCAGGAAAGAAGGAAACTGCAAAAGCCGGAAAATTTCATGGGCCGTGGAATATTCCGGATTGATCACCAGGCTGACGCCCAGCTCCTCTCTCAGCAGGAAAAGCTGATGGTAGTAATCGGGATTGCGGACTCTGGCAATGGTGTGCTTGCACCCAAGCTTTCTGGCCAGGATGCAGCAGAGAATATTGGTTTCATCGGCGGAGGTGGCGGCGATCAGCAGGTCGCTGTTATCCACATTGGCCATTTTCTGGATCTTCAGGGTCGCCCCGTTTCCGTGAACAACGCTGATATCCCAGGATTGCTGCATCTCCTCCAAAACCATCTTGTTGTTGTCGATCACGACCACGTCGTGCCCTTCTCTGGAAAGCTGTACGGTCAAAGCGGAGCCCACCTTGCCGTCGCCTACGATCACAATTTTCATTTCCCTCAAACTTCCTTATGCATTGTACTCTTGGCCGCTTTTTCAGCGGATTTTCGGGAAATATCCCGCTAACAGCATATCCTATCACAAACCGCCCAAAGAGGCAAGTGTTTTCGGCAAAGCAGCTGATTTTTTACATTTTTTCATTTCTACCCCTGTGCCGCGGCCACGGAATGAGCTTTTGCAAGGGCAAATCGGCGGTTCCGATAGTTGCGCTTTTTCCGTAATGATATGCGATATAATCGTATGACTATAAAACATTTTTTCAAAAGATTTTTTTATTTTTTCGAAAAAACTTTCGTGATAAATGTTGACTTACATAAATCTAAGTGATAATATAAAATAGATAAATGGAATAATGTCTGTAAAAATTCTGATATTAATAGTGGCCACTATCTAATATAAAATATTTTTTAAGGAGTTGCAATTATGAAAACAAAAAAGTTTTTCGCTATTCTTCTTGTTGTGTCTCTTCTCGTATCGCTGGTAACGCTTCCGGCTGCTGCGGAAGAAAGTAAGGTGGAACCCCGCGCTTATTCGCGCATTGTTTTGTCTGAGTATGACGATACATATTATCCCAGTGGAAACTGCTGGATAAGGTCTAATGAAGTCTATATTACAATTACTTATCTAAATGGGTACGATTACACGGAAACAACTACCAACACAACAACTCCGGCTCAGTTTATATCTGGAGAGATGAGATATCATACTGTACGGCACTACAGAACTTACTAGGAAAGTATTGATGAAATCAAAGTGAGTGGATAAAGAAAAGCATATAGGCACTTCGCAGAATTTTGTGGCTGGAGCTAATACAGGTATGGTTTTAGAGGTGAAAAATCTCAGCAAGAAGACTCGTAACCGGGCTTTACTGCAAAATATCAGCTTTTCCATAGCGGCAGGGGAGATCGTTTCTCTCGTCGGCCCGGATCGTGCCGGGAAAAGCGCCCTGCTGAGAATTCTGTCTCATCTTGCCTTTCCGGACAGCGGCAGCGTCGCCGTGTGCGGCGCGGATCTATGGAAGAATACAAAGAAGGCTCTCTCCAGGCTGTTTTTCTTTCCCGGCAGGCCCGCGCTGTATCACCAGCTGACAGGCAAAGAGCATTTGCAGCTTGCCGTGCTCCACTGCGAAAAACCGGAAAGGTTACAGCTGGAAGAAGTCCTTGCGGCAAACGATCTGTTGGGCTGTGCAGGAAAAAGGACATCGAACTTTTCCCTGCCGGAAAAATGGCGGCTTCAGCTGGCGATGTGCCAATTATCAAAGCCTGGGGTGCTGCTTTTAGAAGAGCCCCGGGAAAAGCTGGATCCGGAAACAGAAGAACGGCTTTGCACGCTGGTGACTATGCTGGCGGAGCAGGGAACAGGCGTATTGGCTGGCGCTGGCAAATTCGGTCCCCTGCAGCGGGCCAGCAGCAGCTTTTTAAGCTTGCAAAGCGGCGTTCTGGAAGGAAAGCTGCCGCCCGATGATTTTCGCGTTGCCGCCGCCTTAGAGCAGTTGGGAGGCGGACTATGAGGCTTTCCCTTTTGGAACTGAAAAAGCTGTTTTGCAGCCGGGCAGTGCTCTTTACTTTCTTTATTTCACTTTTCCTGTGCTTTCTCGGCCTATTGTTTCTAAATGCCCGTGGAGAAGCCGCTTATCGGGCAGAGCTGGAGCGCACGCTGCAAAGCGAAAGGC
Organism: Bacillota bacterium; assembly: GCA_021771115.1. GTDB lineage: Bacteria > Bacillota > Clostridia > Oscillospirales > Acutalibacteraceae > Acutalibacter. Next base: position 18,781 of record JAETPP010000038.1, read on the forward strand.
GGCTGCTAAAGCAACAGGAAGAGATCTGCAAAGGATTCGAAGAACCGCCGGAAAGTGAAAGAAAGCTGCTGAGCTTGTTGGAAACAGAGGTCAATTCTCTGGAAAATGGTGAAATGCAGGAATATCTGGCCGCTTCCATAGAACGGCTTACCATGCTGCTGGAACCGGAAAACAGGCTGGAGCAGTCTTCGGCGTTTTCCAAAAGTGACCTGGAACAGGAACTGTGGCAAAAAACGCTTATGCTGCAAAACAAGATCGCTCCCGTTCAAACCATGGAAAAGCTTACCTTGTTTCATGCCCTCATTTTGCTGTCACGAAGGCTGCTGCCCTGGGTCCTGCCCCTGCTTTGCACTGCGCTGTTTCAAACCTATCGGGCAGAGCAGGCCGGGGGAACCATTTCCCTTTGGTTTACACAGCCCTATAGCAGAATCAGGCTCTGTCTCTCGAAATGCGCGGCGGTTTTTTTGGCTGTATTGCTGTTTTTGCTTTTGGCATATGGCGGCGGAGCAATATTGGGATTTGCTTTGGGCGGGCCGGGTTCCCCAAAGCTTTTGGCTTGGGACAGTGAAGTCTCCCGGTACGTGGTTTTCTCGCTTTTCGAATGGATCATACCGGATACGGTCACGCTTTTCTGTCGCCTGTTTTTCTTTTCCGCGGCAGCGCTGCTGCTTTCCGGCTTTTCCATCCATCCGGTGGGATATGCGGTCATATTGCTCCTGCTTCAGTATGTTCCCCCGGTTCTGTTCCGTTTTGTGCCGGGCTTTTTTCCGGAACAGTTTCCGCTTTTTGCCGCAGCCATACTGAGCGGCACAATACTTTTGATCGTCGCTTTGCACAGATATGGTAAGCTGGATATTCTTCTCTGTGCGAAAGAAAAATGATAAAAAACATCTCCTGCCGGTGTTTTCCACAGGCAGGAGATGTTTTTTTAGATTCAGCAAGCTCCTTGATGCTCAAACCTCTTCCGGCAGCTCTGAGGTGCAGTGAGGGCAGCGGGTGGCGTGCAGGTCGATCTCGGTTTTGCAGAGGGGGCATACCTTGGTAGTGGGCGCCGCGGGCTTGTCCTCCGCTTCCTTTTTTCTGCGCATGCGGTTGATTCCCTTTACCAGGAAGAACAGCACCAGCGCGATCAGCAAAAAGTTTATGACCGCGGAGATAAAAGAACCGTAGCAAAATTGCGCCTCGCCGATTCCGAAGGAAAGGCTGGAAAAATCCATGCCGCCGGTAATGAGCCCCAACAGCGGCGTGACCAGGTCGTTGACCAGCGAGTTGACGATGGCGGTAAACGCGCCGCCGATAATAACGCCCACCGCCATATCCACCACATTGCCGCGGGAGATGAATTCCTTAAATTCCTGTGCCAGCTTTTTCATACAGAACAACCTCCTTATATTTCCTGTAGTTATTCTCTCATGGCTGCCGGGGAAAGTCAAGTCCGGTAAAAATCTCTGTTCCGCCGTATAGGGGAGGCAAACGGCGATATACTAAATACAGGTTCTAAGATTACCGGAAA
>JAETPP010000039.1 GCA_021771115.1 Bacillota bacterium
GGCTCCCCTGAAAGGGGAGCTGTCACGGCGAAGCCGTGACTGAGGGGTTCTACACGGCGAGCTGGAACCCCTCCGCCATGCTATCGCATGGCCCTCCGTCTCGCCTGTCGGCTCGGGTGCTGTGCCCCGGTGAGGCACGCCCAGCACCGACCGAAGCGAAAGCGTAGACCGGTTCGCATCAACGATCTCAGCTGTCGCTTCGGTCGGGTCAGAACGGTCTCCACCGGAGACCTTCCCCCCACCGGGGCGTGCTCACCCCTTTCAGGGGAGGCAAGGGTTTCTGCCTTTCTATTAGTCTTCTAAATTCCAATTTATCTTCACTATGCCCTTCCTTTATTACGCCGAAGGCGTCACCACCGTCCAGCATCTAGAATCCAGCATCCAGCATCTAAACTAACAACTAAAACCCAACACGCCCTGTGACAGCATACCGCCGGTAAGGCGGCGGGCCGACCGGAAAGCCGGAAAACCTCCGGCGGCGAGCCTGCCCCCCAAAGTGGATGGAACTCACGGGGAACATAGTCAAGATAAATGCACGAAAGAGCCGGAGGGACGGAAAACGCCCCAAGGCGCGGTTTTCGTCCTTCCCATGTAAGACTCAAGTCAAGGAAGGAAGATCGTTTTTGGAAACAGAACAGAAAGAAACGGAAAAGAAAGGTCTTTGGGAAACGATAAAGGCCTATTGCCGGCTGTATTTTGTAGACGCCATGAGCGCCATGGCTCAGGGACTGTTTGCGTCTTTACTGATCGGCACCATTATTTCCACCATTGGAACCCAGTGCAATGTGCCGGTTTTAACGGAGATCGGTGATTTTGCCAAGGCCATGGCCGGTCCCGCCATGGCGGTCGCCATCGGGTACGCCCTGAAGGCTCCGCCGCTGGTGTTGTTTTCCCTGGCCGCCGTGGGAAGCGCCGCCAATACTTTAGGCGGCGAGGGCGGCCCTTTGGCGGTGCTGCTCATTGCCATTGTGGCAGCGGAGTTGGGCAAGCTGGTCAGTAAAAAGACCAAGGTGGATATTCTGGTTACCCCCTTGGTCACCATTCTTTCCGGCGCAGCCCTGTCCTATCTCTGCGCTCCCGCCATCGGGGCGGCCGCCGCCAGCGTGGGGGGCCTCATCATGTGGGCGACGGACCTGCAGCCCTTCTTCATGGGGATCTTTGTCTCCGTGATCGTAGGCGTTGCCCTTACCCTGCCCATCAGCAGCGCGGCTATCTGCGCGGCGCTGGGGCTGACCGGCCTGGCCGGCGGCGCGGCGGTTGCCGGCTGCTGTGCCCAGATGGTGGGCTTTGCGGTCATCAGCTTCCGGGAAAACAAGTGGGGCGGCCTTGCTGCCCAGGGGATCGGCACCTCCATGCTTCAGGTTCCCAATATCGTGAAAAACCCCAGAATCTGGATCGCCCCCACGCTGGCTTCCGCCATTACAGGGCCGCTGGCCACCTGCGTATTCAAGCTCCAGATGAACGGCGCGCCCATTTCCAGCGGCATGGGCACCTGCGGGCTGGTAGGGCAGATCGGCGTGTATTCCGGCTGGCTGAACGATATCTCTGCCGGAATAAAAACCGCCGTGACCGCCATGGACTGGATCGGCCTGATCCTGATCTCCTTTATTTTGCCCGCCCTGCTTTCCTGGGTCATCAATCTCGGCCTGCGAAAGCTCCATTGGGTCAAGGACGGCGATATGAAGCTGGAAGTTTGACCGGGAATACATTTACATTTGTTTCGGGAAGAGCTGTGCCGGAAATCGGCGCAGCTCTTCCGTTTTGTGCACGGAACGCCGCCCTTGCTTTTCCGGGAGGGAACGTGTATACTTTGGTTCAGAAAATGACCGTATCGGAGGGAGTGGAGCGCCTTGAAAAAAGGGTTTCATAAAATCGGAAAAACACTGGGGATCAGCCTGCTGTGCGGGTTGCTGCTTTCCTTTTCTCTGCCCTTTTCCTTGGCGGATGCCGCCGGTTCTGCGCTTTTGGTAACGCCGCCGCGCTTTGCCCCTGTGGCGGAGGGTTACAGCCAGCCGGAAGCGCAGCCGGTCGTCCTGCAAAATACCGGATCGGCCGTGCTGACCAATCTCGATGTTTCCGTAAGCGGAGACAGCTTTCTTCTCCAAAAGCCGGAAGGAGCGATTTGGCTGTTTGGCGGCGTGACAAGTGAAGATTATCTGCTTCAGCCGAAGGCAGGTTTACCGGAGGGCAGCTATGCTGCGGAAATCACCGTAACCTACGGCCAGGGCCAGGCGGAAACGGCTGTGGCGGCCTTTGAGGTGGGCCCCGCCGGTTCCGTTCCCGATCAGCCTGAGGGCGGCTACACGGAGCCGGTCGCCGGCGTGCCGGAAAAGGACGCGCCTCAGAATTTAGCGGAGCTTCGGGCGGCGGATCCAAAGCAGGTGGCAAAGCTTTCCCGGTTCGACAGCCGGAATTACGGCATTGTTCCTCCGGTCAGGGATCAGGGAGATACCAACCTCTGCTGGTGCTACGCGCCCATTACCGCGTCGGAGATCTCGATCCACCGAAGCGGCATCGACCCCGGCGCAGACCCCGGCAGCCTTCGTCTTTCGCCGGAGCTTTTGGCCCAGGCCCGCCATAGCCGCGGCCCGGACCCGCTGGGGAATACCAAGGGAGAGACTACCGGCGTGGGAGATTATCTCCATGCTCCCGGAAGCGTCAGCCTGACTCCCTCTCTGTTTTCAGGGTGGTGTGCTCCGGTCAAGGTGGGGGAGGGAAATTCCGCCAATACCTATGAGGCCTCCGCATATCGGCTTTCCACCGCCGAGCAGGTTTACACCTATGGAATGCAGCCTGCCGCCGCCATTGCGGAAACGAAGCGGGCCATTGCGAAATACGGCGCGGCAACGGCCTCCTACAACAATCTGCGGGAAACAAAATACTATAATCCCCGGGGAGAATCCGGCAGCGCCTCCAGCCCTCACGCCTGTACTATCATCGGCTGGGACGATACCATTCCGGCGGAGCTGTTTTCCCCAAAGGGCGCGTCGCAAAACGGAGGGTGGCTTGTCAAAAACAGCTACAGCTCCCTGCCTTACTTCTGGCTTTCTTACGACAACGCCATCGATTCCAACACCTGGGCCTTTTCCTATGAGGCAAAGGAAAAATACGAATACAATTATTTCTACGACTGCTCCGCGGAGGATTTCGGCTTGGCGGCTTCGATGAAGGTCACCATCGGGGCCAACGTGTTCCAGGCCAAAAAGGGGACGGAGGAGCGTCCGGAATATCTGGAGGCGGTGCAGGCGGCCTATCAAGGGGGCTCCGACGCCGTTTTTGAAGTAAAGGTTTATACGGAGCTCACAGACCCGGCGGAGCCGGAAAGCGGTACGCCAGCCTTTGGAAAAGCGGTGGTCTCCGAAACTCTGGAGCGCCCCGGCTACTATACCGTGACGCTTCCGCAAAAGGTGGAGTTGAAAAAGGACAGCTATTTCAGCATCGTGGTCACAGTCAAGGGAAGCGGTTCCCCGGTGCTGCGCCTGTCTCAGGACAGCTCGCCGGGAAGCTATCGCGCGCGGGACGGCGTTTACAGCAAGCAGCAGCAGGCGATCCGCGTCAAGGGGTTTACCACACTGGGGGAAAAGGAAGAGGTACTTCCCACGCCTACTCCGACGCCCACACCTACGCCAACGCTCACACCAACACCAACACCAACTCCTGCCCCAACGCCTTCCTTGACTCCAAATCCAACTCCCACACCCACACCCACACCGGAGCAGAGTCCCACTCCCATCCCTACTTCCAAGCCTGTACCGGAGCCAACGCCCGTTCCCGTTCCCACGCCGGATCTGCCCCCCGAGCCGGACCCCAGCCCATTGCCGACTCCTTCTGTCCGGTTCCGGGATGTGAAGGAAAGCGATTACTATTATGAGGCTGTCTGCTGGGCGGCAGAACAGGGGATCGCCGCGGGTACGGGAAAAACCACCTTCAGCCCCAACGCCCCCTGTACCAGAGGACAGATGGCGGCCTTCCTGTGGCGGGCGGCGGGAACTCCGAAGCCCACCGCCGTAAGCTGCGGATTTACCGATCTGCGGGAAGGGGAGTATTATTACAATGCGGTTTTGTGGGCGGTGGAGCGGGGGATCACCGCCGGAACAAGCCCGAAAACATTTTCCCCGGAAGCCCCCTGCACCAGAGGGCAGATGGCGGCGTTCCTATACCGCTATTCCGGATCTCCCAAGCCCGGCGGCTCACAGCCGTTTTCCGATGTTCCCGGCAGCGCTTATTACAGTGACGCCGTAAAGTGGGCCGTGCAGAACGGGATCACCAGTGGGACCTCAAAAACTGCCTTCAGCCCGGAAGCCCCCTGCACCAGAGGCCAAATGGCCGCTTTTCTGTACCGGCTGCTGAAACAATAAAGCGCTTCCAAACGAAGCGCCGGAAAAGAAGCCCGGCTGCCAAAAGACGGCAGCCGGGCTTTCCTGTATGGCTTTTACTATTCCTGAAAGAGAGGTCGATGCTGTGTTTTCAATCCCCTGCTTCGGGAAGGCAGTGCATTTGCGTTGTACCGAGAACGCGAAAGCCCTCTGCGTGTCCGCACAGTCTGCGCAGGCCGAAATCTATGGAGCGCAGCCGAAGATAGGTGGCAATGGCCTTGCCCTCATCGCAGCCGGAGGGAAACTGGCTCAGGTGGCAGTCAAAGATGGACGAAAGCTGTTTTTTCAGCAGCGCGGAGGAGGTTTTCACAAAGCGGTTGGGCTTTGCCGTCATATAATAAGCTAAAGCTTTTACGAGAGCAGGCTGAGTGCCGTGCTCGGCCATTATTTTTGGATGTGGCGCCAAACAAGCTACCTCCGATGCGGCTCTACCAACGTTTATATGGTCGGGGTGACATTCGCTTGAAACGAAACAGTCCGGCGTGAAGATCACGTCGGGTTTAAAATCCCCAACAGCTTTTGCAATTTCTGATACCAGTTTGCGGTTATCATAGAACCCGCCGTCGCTGAAGGGGAGAAATCTGACATCCTCCACGCCCAGGGCCTTTGCTGAAGCCCGGGCCTCTCCCTGCCGTATTGCGACAAGCTTCTCCGGCTCGATATCGACAGAGCCGAAACGCCCGTCTATGCAGATAAGAAAGCAGATCTTTCTGCCCGCGGCGGCAAGCTTTGCCGCGGTAGCGCCTGCGCCGATCTCAATATCGTCGGGATGGGGGCCAATGAACAGATAGCGCTCAAAGCTTTCAATGCGCGGCAGGGGAGCGGCAAACTTGAGCGCGAGCTTTGTGATACTCATGCCTTTTCCTTTCTCGCCTCAAGCTCGGCGCATATGCGTGCGTACTCGTCTTCATCCAGCTTATAGCGCTTTTTATACAGCACATAGGAGGTCAGCATCAGCGCGCATGGAATGATCGCCATGCACAGCAGAAGAGCAAGGGTCTGCCACGATGCGATGCCGTTTATTACGCCGTCTATCAAGCTTATTTTGTCAGCTTCGGTTATCATGTTTCGCGCGCACTGATTCTCAAGATCGGAAATACGGTTGGTGTAGTCCGTAACGCCGAAAATGATGTAGCTGATATTGGTGATAAGGATAATCAGCGCGGAGGAAAGCTTCGTCAGGAACGGGCGCAGGGAGGCGATGATCGCCTCGTCACGCTGTCCGGAGATATATTCGTTGTATTCCACGGTGTTGATGATCGATATCATCATAACAAGATAGAAGCCGTACTGGCCAAAGTTTGAAAGCATGTAGCCGATGACCACCGCCCAGAATTTCGGCATTTCAGAAGGCATGAAAAGCCCCGCCAGAAGCATCACAGCATAGCCCAGGACAGAGATCACGGCAAGAACGCTCATAAGCTTTTTGCGCTTTATCCTTCTGGAAATGGCAGGATAAAAGATCATGAGAAAAGCGGTAACGGACATGCCGATGATGGAAAACAGGGAAAACAGTCCGCCGTTATAGCCAAAGTCAAAATAGATGTACGTTGAGCCCAGGCCGCCGATAATAAGCCCGTTGCCTATCTGCTGGATCAGGAAAATCAGGCTGATCCAGAGAAGCTGGTCGTTGCCGGTGATGGTTTTCCAGATTTTCCGAAAGCTTACCGGCGGCGCATCGGTGTATTCCCGCTTTTCGCGCACGCCGAATATGGTAAAGCACATAAAAAGCGGCGCGAGAATAGAGATGACCAGCGCTATGATGCCGTAGGCGGTGGTGGTGCTGCCGCCGATGGCGTTTTCCCCTACGGTGAACATGGGGATCAGGACGCTTGCGAGAGTGCTGCCTATGCCGGCAAACAGCGTTGCGCGGGATGTGAACTGGTTGCGCGCGTTGGCGTCCGAGGACAGCGCGGGCACCATGCCCCAGTAGGAAATATCGTTCATGGTAAATGTGATCGAGTACAGGAAGTATATGATGCCGAAGAACCATACGAAGCCCCAGCCCTGAAAGCCCACGTTGAAGGCAAGGGATACAACGATGCTTGTCGAAAGTATTCCGATGGCCAGCCAGGGCTTGAACTTGCCCCAGCGTGTGCGCGTGCGCTCGATGATGTTGCCCATGATGGGGTCGTTGAGCGCGTCGAATACCCTGGCGGCCACAACGATAACGGTTATCGCGGCAAACTGAGCGCTGGTCAAATTGCGGGTGAAGAGAACAAAGGTCATAATGCAGCTCGTGAAGAGATAGTACTCCATATCACGGCCTATTGTGCCCAGCGGAAACATGATCAGATTCTTCTTTCTGCGCTTTAGATCATCCATAGTAACCCTCCTGTCATGATTTCGTACCGATTTTATTATATCAGTCCGGAAAGCCGTAAGCAAGAAAAAGTAATCTCATCCCTGTGAAAAAGCCGGTTGAATCAAATGAAAAAAGGGATCGCTCCCCAAACGGAAAGCGATCCCTTTCTAACAACTAACGACTGATATCTAACAACTACCTCAGCAAACCCCTTGGGCCAGCATGGCGTCGGCAACCTTGATGAAACCGGCAATATTGGCGCCTGCCACATAGTTTTTTGGCATGCCGTATTTCTCCGCGGCCTCGTCGGCGCTCTTAAAGATATTTTCCATGATCCCCTTGAGCTTCGCGTCTACCTCCTCGAAGGTCCAGGAGAGGCGCTGGCTGTTCTGGCTCATTTCCAGGGCGGAGGTGGCAACGCCGCCGGCGTTGGCCGCCTTGCCGGGGGCAAAGAGCACGCCGGCCTTCTGCAGAAGCTCGGTGGCCTCCATGGTGGTGGGCATGTTGGCGCCCTCCGCCACGGCCAGCACGCCGTTGGCGATCAGGGCCTTGGCGTCCTCCGCGTGGAGCTCGTTCTGGGTGGCACAGGGAAGGGCGATATCGCACTTCACGGACCACACGCCCTTACCCTCGTGATATTCAGAATCGGGGCGGTACGCCTTGTAGGCGGTAAGGCGCTCCCGCTTGACTTCCTTGATCTCCTTAATGGCCTTGAGGTCAATGCCCTGGGCGTCGTAGATCCAGCCGGTGGAATCGGAAAGCGTGACCACCTTCGCGCCCAGCTCTGTGGCCTTCTGCGCCGCGTAAATTGCCACGTTGCCCGCGCCGGAGATCACAACGGTCTTCCCGCTGATATCGATGCCGTTTTTCCGGAGCATGGCGTTTGTGAAATAGAGCAGGCCATAGCCGGTGGCCTCGGTACGAGCCAGAGAGCCGCCGTAGGTCAGGCCCTTTCCGGTGAGCACGCCCTCAAAGGAATTCTTAAGGCGCTTATACTGGCCGAACATGTAGCCGATCTCCCGGGCGCCGGTGCCGATATCGCCGGCGGGCACATCGGTATCCGCGCCGATGTGGCGGAACAGCTCTGTCATAAAGCTCTGGCAGAAGGCCATGATCTCCCGGTCGGACTTTCCCTTGGGGTCAAAATCGGAGCCGCCCTTGCCGCCGCCGATGGGCAGGCCGGTCAGGGAGTTCTTGAAGATCTGCTCAAAGCCCAGGAATTTGATAATACCCAGGTTCACGGAAGGATGGAGCCGCAGGCCGCCCTTATAGGGACCGATGGCGGAATTGAACTGCACCCGGAAGCCGCGGTTGACTTGCACCTTGCCCTGATCGTCCACCCAGGGCACCCGGAACATGATCTGGCGTTCCGGCTCGGTGATGCGCTCCAGAATGCCGTTTTCCTCGTATTTGGGATTTGCCTGGATCACAGGCTCCAAAGAGGTGAGCACTTCGGTGGCGGCCTGAATGAATTCTGGTTCATTCGGGTTCTTTTGTTTCAAAAGTTCCAGCTGATTGGCAACATAAGACATGAATTTTCCCTCCAAATGCAAGTTTAAGACTTGAATCCTGCAAAATCACCTCCTTATCTTATCACAGAGAAGGGCGTTTGACAAGGAAAAAGTAAAAAACTTCCCATCTGCCGAAAAAAGCGCTCCCAAACGCCTCACTTCTATGGAAACTGTGAAAAGCCTAGCAGAACAGGGAATCTTTTGCCGGGAAAACTTGACAGGAAGCGGCGGTTCGGGTACAATGATTTCTTGTGGAAAGGGGCAAAAGCCCTTGTGTTTTTGCTGTTTTCCGGGAAAGAAGAAAAGCAGAGACCTGCAAGTTTAGCAGACGGAGGTTTTATCCATGCAGAAAAAGGAAATGCTCTATGAGGGAAAGGCAAAAAAGGTATACGCAACAGACCAGCCCGAGGTCTATATCGTCTCCTATAAGGACGACGCCACGGCCTTCAACGGCCTGAAAAAGGGAACGATCGTGGGAAAAGGCGTTGTGAACAACCGCATGTCTAATTTTATGTTCCGTCTGCTGGAAAAGCAGGGTGTTCCCACCCATTATGTGGAGGAGCTCAGCGACCGGGAGACCGCGGTGAAAAAGGTGTCCATCGTACCTCTGGAGGTCATTGTGCGCAACACCGCCGCCGGAAGCCTTTCTAAGCGCCTGGGTCTGCCGGAGGGCACCCCCATGAAGACGCCGGTGCTGGAATACAGCTATAAAAACGACGATCTGGGCGACCCCATGGTGAACGATTACCATATTTTCGCCATGGAGCTGGCCACCAAGGAGGAGCTGGAGCAGATCGCCGCCATGAGCTTCAAAGTAAACGAGATCATGGTGGAGTTTTTCAAGAGCGTTGGCGTGGATCTCATCGATTTTAAGATCGAATTCGGCAAAACCAGCGACGGCAAGATCATTTTGGCCGATGAGATCTCTCCCGATACCTGCCGCTTCTGGGATATCCATACCCATGAGAAGCTGGATAAGGACCGCTTCCGCCGGGATATGGGCGGCGTGGAAGAGGCCTATGCGGAAATGATGAAGCGGATCGGGCTTGCTGACTAGTTGTTAGTTTTTAGTAGTTAGTTGTTAGAAAGGGCGTAGGGCCTTATTCTTATTATCATACAGAGAATTCGGAAGGGTTGATCCTGTGGCAAGAAATAGTTATGAATCCCCCTTGTCTGCCCGGTATGCCGGGAAGGAAATGAAATATCTGTTTTCTCCCGATATGAAATTCCGCACCTGGAGAAGGCTGTGGATCGCGCTGGCGGAAACGGAGATGGAGCTGGGCCTGCCTGTGACAAAGGAGCAGGTAGAGGAATTGAAGGCTCACGCGGAGGATATCAATTATGAGGTGGCGGAGGCCCGGGAAAAGGTGGTGCGCCACGATGTGATGAGCCACGTGTACGCCTATGGGCAGCAGTGCCCTAAAGCGGCAGGCATCATTCACCTGGGGGCTACCTCCTGCTATGTGGGAGATAATACCGATGTGATCGTGATGACGGAGGCCATGAAGCTGATCCGCGATAAGCTTGTGGGCGTGATCAGGGTGCTCCAGAAATTTGCGGAGGAATATAAAAGCCTTCCCACCTTGGCCTTTACCCATTTCCAGCCCGCCCAGCCCACCACCGTGGGAAAGCGGGCCACCCTCTGGATGCAGGATCTCTTAATGGATCTGGAGGATGTGGAGTACCAGCTCTCGAAGGCAAAGCTTTTGGGCTGCAAGGGCACCACCGGCACTCAGGCAAGCTTTTTAGAGCTGTTTGAGGGGGACCATGAGAAGTGCCGGGAGCTGGATCAGCGCATTGCGGAGAAAATGGGCTATGAAGCCTGCTTCCCCGTGTCCGGGCAGACCTATTCCCGAAAGCTTGACAGCCAGATGCTGGGGATCCTTTCCGGCATTGCCCAAAGCGCGGCAAAGTTCTCCAACGATATCCGGCTTTTGCAGCATCTGAAAGAGGTGGAGGAGCCCTTTGAGAAGAACCAGATCGGATCGAGCGCCATGGCCTATAAGCGTAATCCCATGCGCAGTGAGCGCATTGCCTCCCTTGCCCGGTATGTGATCGCCGACGCGGTGAACCCCGCCATGACGGAAGCCGCCCAGTGGTTTGAAAGAACGCTGGACGATTCCGCCAACAAGCGCATCAGCGTGCCGGAGGCGTTTTTGGCGGTGGACGGCATTTTGAATCTCTATGCCAACGTGGCCGACGGCCTAGTGGTGTATCCCAAGGTCATCGAGCAGCACATGCTCAGAGAGCTGCCCTTTATGGCAACGGAGAACATCATGATGGACGCGGCAAAGCGCGGCGCGGACCGGCAGGAGCTTCACGAGCGCATTCGGGTGCACTCTATGGCGGCGGCCAGGGTGGTAAAGGAGGAAGGCGGGGAAAACGACTTGCTTTCCCGCATTGCCGCAGACCCCATTTTCGGCGTGACTCTCACAGAGCTGGGTGAGATCGTGAAGCCGGAAAAATATGTGGGTAGAGCCCCCAGGCAGACGGAAGAATTTCTGGAGGAGGTCATAAAGCCCACGCTTCAGAAATACAGCTTTGTGAAGGAAGAAACGCCGGAGATCAATGTGTGATGAGTTGTTAGTAATTAGCAGTTAGTTGTTAGAAAAGAGCGTCGTTATGATCGAGCTGTATGTTCCTGAGAAGGGTGAGCTGTGGTTTCGGAAAGAGCTTTTAAGCGATCCGGAAACGATGGCATACAATAAGGGATATGATTTAGGGTTCCCGGAATATCACAAGGAGACCGGCTGTATCGATTTTCCGGAGGAAAATTGGGATAGCTGGTACCGGAGATGGGTCAATGCTCAGCCGGAGCGGTTTTATGCCTTTTTGCGGCGCAAAGCGGACGGCGCTTTTCTGGGGGAAGTAAACCTCCACCGAAAAGGCCCTGAGGGCTGGTATGAAATGGGGATCGTCCTTCACAGCGGATACCGGGGACAGGGGTATTCCAGAGAGGGGATCAAGCTGCTGCTTCAGCATGCCTTTGAAAGCATGGGGGCGGCTGCGGTAAGCAACGAATTTGAAACCAGCCGGAAAGCTGCCTGGAAGATCCATGAGGCCGCGGGGTTTCAGCCGGTCTGTAAAGCGGATGACCTTGTCACGCTTGTTGTGACAAGAGAACGGTACGGGCAGCTCAATAAAATAAAGCCATCGGAGAGAATACCGGGGCAGATTGAAAGGAATTAGTAACATGGTAAAGGCGATCGTAGGTGCGTGTTGGGGGTCGCTGAGCGCCGGTGGCGCTCGTGTAGCGACCGTTCTCAGCTGTCGCTTCGGTCGTTGCTGGACGCATGCCACTGGCATGCAGCAACCGAGCCGACAGGCGAGACAGGCGCTTGAAAATACAAGAAAGGTTTGTGGGATAGTATGGTAAAAGCAATTGTAGGTGCGTGTTGGGGAGACGAAGGCAAGGGGAAGATCACAGATGTGCTGGCGGAGGATTCCGATATTGTAGTGCGCTTTCAGGGCGGCGCAAACGCCGGCCACACCATCATAAACGACTATGGAAAGTTTGCGCTGCATCAGCTTCCTTCCGGTGTGTTCCGCCAGAATATCGTGAACATTATCGGCAACGGCGTGGCGCTCTCTGTGGAAAATTTCATCAATGAGATCAATTCCATTGTAGAACGGGGCGTGCCTGCTCCCAAGCTGCTCATTTCCGACCGCTGTCAGATCGTTATGCCCTATCACAAGGAGCTGGACGGCATGGAGGAAGCAAGGCTTGCCGCGAAATCCTTCGGCTCCACCAAGTCCGGCATTGCGCCCTTCTATTCTGATAAATATGCGAAGATCGGCTTCCAGGTCAGCGACCTGTTTGACGATAAGGAAGCTTTATACGAGCGCATTGACCATGTGCTGGGCCTGAAAAACGTGCTGTATACGGAGCTCTATCACCAGAAGCCTCTGGATCGGGACGAGGTTTACGGGAAGCTCATGGAATATAAAGAGGCCCTTGCCCCCTACGTGGCCGATACCACCACGCTGCTTTACAACGCGGTAAAAGAGGGGAAAACGATCTTGCTGGAGGGTCAGCTGGGCTCTCTGAAGGACCCGGACCTGGGCATTTACCCCATGGTGACCTCCTCTTCGCCCCTGGCCGGTTACGGCGCGGTAGGCGCAGGCGGCATTCCGCCCTATGCCATTCAGCAAGTCGTTACGGTGGTAAAGGCCTATTCCAGCGCGGTGGGCGCGGGCGAATTTGTTTCCGAAATTTTCGGGGACGAGGCTGAAGAGCTGAGAAAGCGCGGCGGCGACGGCGGCGAGTACGGCGCCACCACAGGCCGCCCCAGAAGAATGGGCTGGCTGGACCTGGTGGCCGCCCGGTACGGCTGCATGGTGCAGGGCGCCACGGACGTCGCCTTTACCGTGCTGGACGCCTTGGGCTATCTCAGCGAGATTCCCGTGTGCGTGGCCTATGAGCTGGATGGCAAGCGGATCGATACTTTCCCGCCCACCTCTCAACTGAAGCGCTGCAAACCGGTGCTGGAGGTTCTGCCCGGCTGGAAATGCGATATCAGCGGGATCAAGCGGTATGAAGACCTGCCTGAGAACGCCAGGCGCTATGTGGAATTTGCGGAGCGCCACATCGGCGTACCCATCACCATGGTCTCAAACGGCCCTGCCCGGGAAGATATCATGAGGCGATAGCTTCGTTTGGCTCTTGTCAAGCGAAGTGGAGCACTGGAAAGTACAAGTGCTTTACAGGACGTTAAAATCTTGATTTTAGCGTCCTTTTTTCTTTAGGGGCTGTTTGAAAATAGAGAAAATGCCGGATTTTTTTGTTCAGGAGTAGGTGATTTCAAGATAAAAACCGCAGAAAACCTTTCGGTTTTCGAGGATTTTTAACGCAGAAGGCGCCTGCTTCTGGGCAAAAAGACGGTGCTTTTGATTTTTCAAACAGCCCCTAGAAAAGCGTAAAATAAAGAAAAAGCATAAAGGAGGCGCATGCAATATGTGCGGGATCGTAGGCTATATCGGCGGGGAGCAGGCCGCTCCCTTTCTGTTAAACGGATTGACAAAGCTGGAATATCGGGGGTACGATTCGGCAGGCGTGGCGGTCTACAATGAATCCGGCCTGCGCGTGGTGAAATCCAAGGGCCGTTTGAGCGTGCTGGATGGTATTTTGCAGGGCGGCAGGAACCTGCCCGGCACGGTGGGCATCGGCCATACCCGGTGGGCCACCCATGGCGCGCCCTCCGATGTGAACTCTCACCCCCAGGAAAGCTCCGGCGGGAAATTTGCCGTGGTGCACAACGGTATCATCGAGAACTATCTGGAGCTGAAAAACCATTTGATCCGCCGGGGCGTGGAATTCGCTTCCGATACGGATACCGAGGTAGTGGCCCAGCTTTTAGAGTACTATTACCGGGGCGATGTGCTGGACGCCGTGCAGAAGGTCATCGGCCGGGTGGAGGGCAGCTATGCCCTGGGCATCATCTGCGCCGACTGCCCGGATAAGATTTTTGCCGTGCGCAAGGACAGCCCCCTGATCATCGGCGTGGGGCAGGGAGAAAACTTCATCGCCTCGGATATTCCCGCGATCCTTTCCAAAACCAGGGATATTTACCGCCTGCGGGATAAGGAGATCGCCGTGCTGGAGCGGGACGGCATTGCCTTTTACAACGAGGAAAAGGAGCCGCTCACAAAGGAAATAGAGCGGGTGGAATGGGATGTTGCCGCTGCGGAAAAGGGCGGCTATGAGCATTTCATGATGAAGGAGATCTGCGAGCAGCCCGAGGCCTTGCGCAAAACCATTTCTCCCCGGCTGCGGGACGGAAAGGTGATTTTGGACGACATCAAGCTGACCGCCGAGGAAATTCGGAATATCAATAAGGTTTTTATCGTGGCCTGCGGCACCTCCTACCATGTGGGAGTGGTGGCGAAATACGCCTTTGAAAAGCTTTTGAAGCTTCCCATGGAGGTGGATGTGGCCTCGGAATTCCGGTACCGCGACCCCATTTTGGATGAGAAAACACTGGTCATCATCATCAGCCAGTCCGGCGAAACGGCCGATACCCTGGCGGCGCTGCGCATGGCGAAGGGCAAGGGCGCCAGGGTGCTTTCCATTGTAAACGTGGTAGGCAGCACCATTGCCAATGAATCTGACGATGTGCTGTATACCTGGGCCGGGCCGGAGATCGCCGTGGCCTCTACCAAGGCCTACAGCACCCAGCTGGCGGTGATCTATCTCATTGTGCTTTATCTGGCCCAGGAGCTGGGCGTTTTGCCGGAAGAGGAACGGAAGGAATACCTGGCGGATCTTCAGCGCCTGCCCGATCTGGCGGCGGCCTGCCTTGCGGATAAGGAGACGATCCAGTATTTTGCTTCCCAGTATTTCAACGCCCGGGATATGTATTTCATCGGCAGAAACGTGGACTATGCCGCTTCTCTGGAGGCTTCCCTGAAATTAAAGGAGATCTCCTATATCCATTCCGAGGCCTATACCGGAGGGGAATTGAAGCATGGCCCCATTTCTCTGATCGAGGATGGCACGCTGGTCATTTCCATCTGCACCTATGACCGGCTTTTCGATAAGATGATGAGCAATGTCAAAGAGGTCAAGGCCAGGGGCGCGGTGGTTCTGGGCATCACCACCCGGGACAGGGAAGAGGCATTGCGCCAGGAGACGGACTACCAGTTCTGCATCCCCAAAATCACCGATTTCATGCTGCCCTCCCTGTCCATTATCCCCCTGCAGCTGTTTGCCTACTATGTGGCCTCCATGAAGGGCTGCGATATCGATAAGCCCCGGAACCTGGCAAAGTCCGTTACGGTGGAATAAGGAACTGCTTTTAGAAGAACCTGTAGAGAAAAGATCTCCTCCGGCCAAAACCGAAGGAGTGATAAAAAAGCAAACAACAGTTGGAACGGGCATGCCCTCTTATTGGTCATGCCGGTTCCTTCCTTTTTTTGTCAGTTCCTGATACCGCTTCATGAGCTCTGCCACGCAGGAGCTTTCCGTCATATCTTTTACAGAGAAGCCGTAAGCGGCCATCACGGCCTTGTCGTTCTGCTGGTGGGCTTTTCTAAGCTCCGGCGGCATGGTGGTTTCGTCATAGAGGCCGGCAAGGCTGGAATCGGGATAAAGGGAGCGGGCGTCCAGAATGGCCTGGGCGGTTTCTTCTATCTTGGCTTTTTGCTCGTCTGTGGGCGTAGGCCAGGGAAAGTTGTTATAAACGACACTTCCTGAATAACGATAATCGCTTTTTAATCGTCCCGCCACCGTTCGCATCCATGCCATATGAACATTCGAGGTTAGTACACCAAAATGATATGGTTGGGCATTCGGAATAATGGAACAGGAATCGCTTGCAATAACGTATGGCTCCATAAACCCTATTGGAATATATTTTCTATTCTGCGATGACACGCGCGGAACCATAAGATAATGCTTCTTTGGTTGTGATATAAAAAAGAATAAATGTGGAATGTCAGCCTTTGCCCTTGTAGGTGCAGCCGTACTGTTCAAACGGAACTTTCTGACAGCTTCAACACGCTGATATAATTCTTTACTGCTTTTTATTTCAGTTGGTTGGACATCTTTAAGCCAGAAACAGTACCTCAGCTTTTTATTGATAAATTCTACAGAGCCAATATAGGGGTGGATATATTTCTCTAACTCGGGTTCTAGGCGTAAAACTGTATCTCGTTCTTCCTGTGTCAGAATTAAATTCCCATCATCAGTTGGCTTGTTTCCATATACCATCTCTGTAACATCACATAAAGGCTTACTTCTGCTGGAAATGAACACATCAGGTCCATCAATCAAATATGCGTTGATGTTGATTGCTGTTTGTGTACCGTTATCTGTATATATCAGTTTTGTCTCTTGTTCCAATGAAGAGCTGAACCCCACAATTACGCAATGCACATGGGCTTTCAAACTTGCCTCACTGTCCCATCGAAAAGTCCTATAGGCAAAGTCTATGTGGATTTTATAATCAATAAAAAGTTTTTCCCAAAGCGGAGCTACTTGCTCTCCTTGCGTAATGCTGTTTGTAGAAACGAAAGCTGTCCGAATCGTGGTTTCTGACATGAAGGCTGCTGCTTTATGATACCAAGCACCTACATAATCAATGCTATTGGATAGTTTGATTTTGCCAAAAACAGCCACGGCGTCTCCTTTTTGTTCTGCCGTCATCATAGAAGCTCCCACAAACGGCGGATTCCCCATGATATAATGGAGCTTTTCCTTGGGAACGACCTCATTCCAGTCCATGCGCAGGGCGTTGCCCTCCACGATATGGGCGTTGGTTTTCAAAGGAAGAAAATCCAGGCTCATGTGAACTACGTCTTCCGTCTCCTTCATCATCTGGCTTTCGGCGATCCACAGCGCTGTTTTTGCCACGGTTACGGCGAAATCATTGATTTCAATGCCGTAAAACTGATCTATGGAAACCCGAATAGGCTGATCCATATCCAAAATGACCTGACCGTGGTGGAGAATAGACAGAAGCTCATTTTCGATCCGCCGGAGGGAAAGGTAGGTTTCGGTTAAAAAATTGCCGCTGCCGCAGGCGGGGTCCAAAAATCGCAGAGATGCGCATCTCTGCTGTAAGGCCCGTGCACGGGCCTTACAATTCTTCTCTATTAACTCAGCCTTGACGGCTTTCAGCTCTGCGTTCAAATCGTCCAGAAACAGAGGGTCTATCACCTTGTGAATATTCTCAATACTGGTGTAGTGCATACCGCCGCTTCTTCTTGTCTCCGGGTTCAGGGTGCTTTCAAATACAGCCCCGAATATGGTGGGAGAAATGGCAGACCAGTCAAAATCCCCGCTGGCCCGGCTCAATAAAAGGTCGATGATTTCATCGCCTAGCCGGGGGATCTCGATCTCTTCATCGGCAAACAGGCCGCCGTTCACATAAGGGAAAGCCGCCAGGTCGTCGTCCAAGTATTTGTCCCTCTGTTCTGGTTTCTGGTCGAGAACACGGAAAAGATTGATGAGCGCCCGCCTGTCCTCCGACCTGTGGTTTTCCAGATAATCGTGGAACATATTGCGCCGCCCGAAAATCCCGGCGTCCTCTGCATACAGGCAGAACACCAGCCGCACGCACAGCTTATTCAGGCTTTTCAGAGTTTCCGGGTCGTCCGGGGTTTGATACTGCTTTAACAGAGCGTCATACAACACCCCCACAAGCTCGCCTGCTTGCAGGGAGATCACCATTTCCTTTTTGACGTTCTCATTGCCTGTATCCACCAGGAAGCCCAGGCGGTGGTACTCCTTTTCCAGGTTTTCCAGCAGTACAGTTTCCGGCTCCTCATTGGGCCGGTTCATATCGTGAATATGAAACTCCTGAAAATTACACACCACGATCCAGCGGGGACGCTCTGTGTCCGGGAGAGCACCGCCGTACCGCCTGCCCTGCTGAAAGGGAGTAAGCATAGCGCCGTCTGACTGAAGCTCTCCTTTTTTCAGGTCGATTTTCGCACCTTTTTGTTCAATCAGTACGCGAGTTGTGGGAAGATAGCCGTCGATATATTTTTGGGTTGAGGTTCCGTCAAAATTATCTACCATGACCCGCTTTTCAAATTCTATTACATTGGTTGGCTGGGAAACGCCGCAGATGTTTTGAAGCAGGGATAGCCAAAACCGCTGGCTGTCCTGCTTTTCGTCACCCCGATCCTTCCAATCGGCGGAGAATTGTTTTGCCGCTTGTCTCTGTTCCGCTTCTGTCATGGCGCTTCCCCCTGAAACTGATTTTGCTTCAGTATAGCACATTTTGTCTGGTTTGTCTCTTTTTTCTGTCCGCAGAGAAGGGGGAATAGAGAGAGTTTCTTGGGATGCAAACGTTACGATAAAGTGGCGAAAATTTGAGATCAAATTTGAGATCAAATAAGAAACCAAGAAGTCCCATCCCCGATTTTACTCGGAGATGGGACTTCTTCAATAAGGATTATTCTTTTCGTTTTCAATTCTTATATTACTTTTCAGGGGGAACAAATTCCAGAAGATCCCCGATCTCACATTCCAGAACTGTGCAAAGCCGCGCCAGCACATCGATATCCAACCGGGCAATCGTGTTATTGCAGTAGCGATTCAGCTGTGTTCTCTGCATTTCAGCCCGCTGGCTGAGTTTGTTTTTACTGATTCCGTTTTCTTCGATCAGCTTTGCAAGATTGATTCTGATTGTACCATATCGCTCCATAAATTCCATCACCCAGCTTAAAATGATTGACAAAACAAGTATAGCTTTTACAGATTGCCTTTGTAAACTGCAAAATATTATGTGTCGCTAATTGCACAGGGAAGGCGTGCCCAAATGGCGGCACAGAGGGCGGAGACTACTTGAAGAATTTTCCCGATTGTGGTAGGATACTATCAGCTTACAGTGGAAGGAATGGAAGGTTCATGGCGAATTCTTCGCAGCGTCAGCTTGTGCTGATCTTGGATTTCGGCGGCCAGTATAATCAGCTGATCGCCCGGCGGGTACGGGAATGTCATGTGTATTGTGAAGTAAAGCCCTATACCACTTCTGTGGAAGAGATCCGGGCAATGGCGCCCATCGGCATCATTTTTACCGGCGGGCCGAATTCTGTGTATCTGCCGGATTCTCCTCAGGCAGATCCGAAGATCTTTCAGCTGGGCATCCCCATTTTGGGCATCTGCTATGGCTGCCAGCTTTTGGCCCACAATTTAGGCGGAAAGGTGACCGCCGCCCAGGAAGACCCCGAGGGCGCGTCCGCCAGAGAATACGGAAAAACGAGAACCTTTTTTGACACCTCCTGCAAGCTTTTTTCCGGCCTTCCGGAGGAAGGCGTTTCCTGGATGAGCCATGGAGATTATATGGCGAAGGTGCCGGAGGGCTTTTCTCTGATGGCCCATTCCGCCGCCTGTCCCAATGTGGCCATTGCCGATGAAAGCCGGAGATTTTACGGCGTACAGTTTCACCCGGAAGTGAACCACACGGAGAACGGTGTGAAAATGCTGCACAATTTCCTCTATAAAGTCTGCGGCGCTGTGGGCGACTGGACCATGGAGGATTATTGCAAGATCGCCGTTCGGGAGCTCAGAGAGAAGATCGGCGGCGGCAGAGTGCTGCTGGCCCTTTCCGGCGGCGTGGATTCCTCTGTGGCGGCGGCTCTGCTGGCGGAAGCAGTGGGAGATCAGCTGACCTGCGTGTTTGTGGACCACGGCCTGATGCGGAAAAACGAGGGGGACGAGGTAGAAGCCGCCTTTGCCAAATGGAACCTGAATTTTGTCCGGGTGGATGCGGAAACAAGGTTCCTGCTGAAGCTGGCCGGCGTAGATGAGCCGGAGCGTAAGCGGAAAATCATCGGCGAGGAATTCATCCGCGTGTTTGAAGAGGAATCTCAGAAAATAGGGGCGGTGGAATACCTGGCCCAGGGCACCATTTACCCGGATGTCATCGAATCCGGCCTGGGAGACGCCGCCGTGATCAAAAGCCACCACAATGTGGGCGGTTTGCCAGACTATGTGGATTTCAAGGAGATCCTGGAGCCCCTGCGCCTGCTCTTTAAGGATGAGGTCAGAGAGCTGGGCCGGGAGTTGGGCCTGCCGGAATATCTGGTCATGCGCCAGCCCTTCCCCGGGCCGGGCCTTGCCATTCGCATCATCGGGGATATCACCAAGGAAAAAGCGGATACCCTGCGGGATGCGGACGCCATCTTCCGGGAGGAGATCGCCGCCGCCGGGCTGGACAGATCCATCAACCAGTATTTCGCCGTGCTGACCAATACCCGCTCCGTAGGCGTCATGGGAGACGGCAGGACCTACGACTACACCCTGGCCCTCCGCGGCGTGACCACCACCGATTTCATGACGGCGGACTGGGCAAGAATCCCCTATGAGGTGCTGGACAAAATCTCCACCCGCCTTGTCAACGAAGTCCAAGGCGTCAACCGCGTGGTCTACGATATCACCTCAAAGCCCCCGGCGACCATTGAGTGGGAATAACTGACAAAACCCGCAAAGCCTTGAAAACACTGGGTTTTTGAAGCGGAAACGGGGCATTTGATAGCAAATTGATAGCAGATACCAAAACCGGATTTACTTTGCTC
>JAETPP010000269.1 GCA_021771115.1 Bacillota bacterium
GTTGAGGAGCAGGCAGATAAGGACTATGACTCTGCCTCTGCCGGCGCCGTCGGTACGATCACCGGGGAGGGAGTTACCGCGGCCTTCACCAACACAAGGAAGAGCAGCGGCCCAGGCCCGGGACCAGATCCGGATCCTTCCGGGAAAAAGGGCGGCCTGACTGTCACCAAGACAGTCAGCGGCAGCAGGGGCGATACCAGCCGTGATTTCACCTTTGAAGTAAAGCTGGGGGATACCTCGGTTGAGGGCCAATATGGAGATATGACCTTCCATGCAGGCGTTGCCGTCTTCACACTGAAACACGGGGGCAGCATGACTGCGAAGGAGCTTCCGGCCGGTATCCGTTATACGGTAGAGGAAAGCGACAATGCAGGATACACGGTGACAAGCTCAGGCAGCTCCGGGACCATTGCGGCCGGTGTGACCCTGATTGCTCAATTCAATAACCACAGGAGCGGAAGCACCGGAAGCAGCGGCGGGAACAGCAGCAGAAATGACCGCGACGACTATAAACCGATCCCGGCATCCGGATCGGAAGCAGCGGATCAGCCGGTTGGGCCCGGAATGCCCGGAATCCCGGACAGACCGGCTGTTCCGACAGACGCTGTGCCGAAGACCGGTGACGAGACCAATCTGGCGTTGTGGCTGGTGCTTATGGGACTCTCATGCGTGGGAGCGGTCTCCACATGGGTGTTTTCCAGAAAACAGAAAAAAAGAGAAAGACATAGAGGCTAAGTAATGATGGCGGCGAGGCGGGTGCCGGAAGCACCTGCCCGCCGCTGATTTTTGTGTGAGGAGAGAAATTCTATGAAGAAAAAACGGAGCCTGTCTGTTCTGCTCATGGGCTTTTTCGGCATCATATTTGCGGTTTCCGCCTGCATGGCCTTCGGGACTGTGTATGGGGCGAAAAAGGAGCAGCAGGCCTTTCAGGAACTGGCGGTATTGGTGGAAGTTGTGCAGGAGGAAGCCGGGCAGACGGACTATGGGCAGGCAGAGGCTGCAGAAGAAAGCGGGACGGTCCTTCGGGAAGGCGGACAGCCATCCCCTTATGCCGTCCTAAAGGACAAAAACCCTGACTTTTTCGGCTGGCTTTCCATTGAGGGCACCATATTGGATTACCCGGTCATGTACACGCCAAACGAGCCGGAATACTATCTGCGCCGGGATTTTGATAAAGAGAAGGTCCAGGGCGGCGTTCCCTTCCTCTCCGGGTCCAGCTATGAGGGATGCGGGAACTATCTGATCTACGGCCATAACATGAAGAACGGGACCATGTTCGCGTCTCTTCTGTCCTATGCCGATCCGGAATACCGCAGGCAGCATCCGGTCATCCGGTTTGATACGCTTACGGCGACCGGCGAATACCAGGTGATGGCCGCCTTTTATTCCGAGGCATACGCAAAGGATGCGGAGGGAGTGTTCCGCTATTATGAATATGGCGATGTGAGCGACCCTGCCGTTTTTGAGGAATATGTGGAACAGGTGCAAAAGGCCGCATTATATGATACAGGAGTCAGCGCAGCCTATGGAGATGAGCTTTTGACCCTGTCTACCTGCAGCTACCATACGGAAAACGGACGTTTCGTGGTGGTGGCCAGACAAGAGGGTGCCCCCGAGTCATGAAATGACTGGAGGGGCACCCTCTTTTAGGAAGATGAAGCCCAATAGCCACATGGAATCCAAAAGGTGAAAACGGTTGACATCTGAAATGAAAAAACGATAACTTAATATTCGATAAAAATGAAAAAATATA
>JAETPP010000270.1 GCA_021771115.1 Bacillota bacterium
GATGGCATTCCTGATTTCTTCCTCGCTCTCCGTCCCGCTGCCCTCCACCATAGGGTCACTGACATGATAATAAAAAATGCCTGCGGGCTCCGCCGTTTTTTCCGGATGCTGCTTTTTCACCATCTCTAAGGCGGCATTTAAGTAGACCACCAGCTGTAACTGTAATCCGTGGTAAAGGCCAAGCAGGGAAAAGGAGGTATTTCCTGATTTATAGTCAATGATTTTCACATAAATCTTATCCTCCGTCTCATAGGTGTCGATCCGGTCAATCCTCCCCTGCAGACGCATTTTTTCCTCTTCCCCCAGGGTAAAGGTAATGGCGTCCAAATCACTTGCCCGAGAAAAGGAAACCTCAAAGCCGTTTGGGGTAAATTTTCCCTTTCTTATTTGGGTAAGTAACGCCCAGACGGTGCGCCGGACGGTGTTTTTCATCCGCTCTAGCAGATACCGGTTTCTTGCGTCAGAAAAAACCTCCGCCGCCCGGTAGCCTGCGATGGCGTCCTCCATGCTCTCTTCCACCCAGATTTCCTGCTGCTCCTTTGGCGCGTCAAACCAGGTGTATTCAGATGCCTCCACCCGCTTTGCAAAATGCTCTAACACATCATGATAAATATTTCCCATATCCACACTGGCAAACTGCCGCAATTCCCGTTCCCGAAGCAGCAGCCCGTAGGTCAGGTAATGGGAAAAGGCGCAGGCGGCAAACCGCTCTAATCGTGTGACGCTGTTTTCTAACGTATTCCCATAGAGCGCCTTAGTCACGGCACGGCTGATGGGGGAATCACTGTGTTTTTCAAAGGCTGCTTCAAGCAGTCTTTCCGCCCTCTGCCGATAGGTTTCATCCGAGAGATACCAGGACGCTAACGCTAACCAGGTTTCCGAAAAGCCTCCGTTTTGCAGCCCTTCGATGAAAAATTGCAGGGCACTCTCCGGCGTCAAAATCTCGTCTGCATGTTCCGTTTCCGGCGGTTCTTCCACTAAAAGCCCCGGAAACAGATGTAACAGCGTTCCAATCAGATAGGAGCGGCGCAGCGCCTTTCCGTCGGAATTTACCTTTGCAAAGGTGACATAGAGCCGGTGGGAGGGCTTTGTCATATTCAGGTAGAGATAAAATTTCTGGATAAAAACCTTTTCCCTTGCCCCCGGCGCTAATTCCAGCTTGCACTCTGTCATTTTCTCCCGCTCTAACTGGGAAATAATACCGCCCTGGCTGCCGGATTTCGGCACTACGCCGTCGTTTACCCCCACAAAAAACAGGATTTTGATATGGTTCAAACGGGTTCTCTCAATGTCCCCGATAATCACCTTATCGTTGCCCGGCGGTATCACCCCCACCTTTGCCGCCTCAAATCCGGCGTCTAAAATATCGCTGTATTCCCGGATGGAGATGGTTTCCTCTCCCAAAAGCGCCGTCACTTTATCTAACAAATCCATGACGATTTTATAAATCTGGGCATACTCCTTCGCCCTTGTCATCGCCTGCACTTCCTTTGCCCCTGCCAGTTCTTCCTCCCGCCTTTTTAACAGGGCTTCTAACTCCAAATCCCGAATCAGGCAGTAAAGCACATAGGTCTGGGTTTTCACGTCCGCTTTTTGTCCCCGAAACACTTCTAAAAGAGGCCGAAAGCTCTGATAAAGCGCTTCCCTCACTTCGTTTAGCCGAGCCATGTCAAGAAGGGTTTCCGAAGCCACAACAAATGTCCAATCCTGCTTCCATTTGGAACTCCCGCGAATGCCCTTTGCCAGTA
>JAETPP010000271.1 GCA_021771115.1 Bacillota bacterium
GTACCAGGACTTTGTAAAAGCGTATCTCCATTTCTTGAAAAAAGGAGCGGGCCTATGAGTGAAACAGGATTCCGCATTTTCAACAGTGTTTTTTCCGCTGGGGCAGAATTGACCTACGCCGTCCTGCTCACCGCCTTTTTCAAGCCCTTTATTCCCTCCCAGGGCCGGAAGTGGCGCAAGCTGCTCATTGTATTTTCCGTCTACATTCTGTTTGAGATCGTCTGCAACCGGGTCGCGCTCCCGCAAGGCTCTTTTGGGCTGATTCTGACGGCGCTGCTGCTGGCAGTATCAAAGGGGATCGACTTGGAAAAGCCCTTTGTGTTCCTCCTGACGCTGCTCTATTTCAACGCCAGGATTTCCAGCGGCCTGATGGTGCAAAGTCTGTATTTCATCATAGAACGGTCAATCCCCTTTCGCCTGGAACCGCCGGAGGCAGTCTTTCTTCGGGCCGCTTTCCTGGTCATGTTGTTCCTGGTGTCCCATGCCGCTATGCTGGCGGTCATGCTCTACGCCCTTCAACGTCAAATACGGAAACAGCGAATGACGCTCCACCGGCGGGAGCTGTGCTATATCAGCTTGGTGCCAACGGCGGGGATTCTGTTCGGTCAAGTGATCTCCCGGTTGCTGATCGAGTTCAAGGACGGCGTTCTGCTCCAACTCTATGAGCGCCACCCGGCGTTTTTAGCGGTGATCCCTGTGCTGGCCTTGCTGTTCTACGCTGGGGCCTATCTGACCATCGCCTTTCAGCAGGGTATGGCGGCGCTGCGGGAGGAACAGGCCAACTATTTCATAGAACGCCAGCAGACACAGGCGATCCGGGCGCGTATCCATGAGGCGGAGCAATTCTATACCCGCATCCGTCAACTGAAACATGAAATGCGAGGCCACATGACCAACATCAAGGTGCTGGCCGGTCAGGGCGAGTACGCCAGCCTGGAGGACTATATCGCCCGGATGGACGAGAGTATCAGCGACTTTGAATTGACGCTTCAAACGGGAAACCCGGTCACGGATGTGATCGTCAACGATACACAGCGGCGGAGCCTTGATTTGGGCATCCGTTTCCAGGTGGATTTCCATTACCCGGAGCCGGGGGCCTACGATGCCTTTGACGTGGGTATCATCCTACAAAACCTTCTGCAAAATGCGATGGAGGCTTGCGAGAAGGTCAGTGAGGGTGAGCGGTTTATTGTACTGACTGGAAAGAGAAAAGGACGTTTCTTTCTGATAGAGGTCAAAAACTCTTTCGTGGGTGAGGTGATATTCGGACAGGACGGTTTGCCTGTCACAACAAAAAAAGAGGACGTTCCCATGCACGGCATCGGCCTGTCCAACGTGCGCCGGGAAGCGGAGAAGTATATGGGAGAATTGGAGCTGAAAGCGGATCAGCAGATATTTTCCGCAACGGTTTTATTGCAGGAAAGGAGTATTTTATGATCAGTATCATCCAACCGAATTATGGGACAAGAACATATAGTACCCCCACAAAGTCCCGTGAGACAAAACAGACCGGGACACAGAGCAACAGTTTCCTCGATCTGGCGGCACGGGCCAGCAGGGGTACAACTGATGTGCTGGAAATCAGCGGCAAGCCGGAAGTTTCTGAAACAACTGAAACATCGAATGTGGATGCCTATATGGAGCATTTGAAAAAGAAATATGGGCGGGTGACTATTGAAAGTATAGGTAAAGACCAAGCCAGCCTGGAAAAAGCAGGAAAGCGCATGAGTGGGAACGATGTTATAAT
>JAETPP010000040.1 GCA_021771115.1 Bacillota bacterium
CCAAAAAATACCCCTTCATACAGGTACACATCGACATAAAGGGAAGGCCTACCCCCAGAATGCGCAGGCAGGGGGCGGCCTGCCGGTTTCCCAAAAAGGTGAGAGCGGCAAAGTCCGATAAAAAGAACAGGCAAAGCGAGATCACAGAGCTGATAGTCAGGCAAAAAGCGAAGCATCTGGCCACGGTAGAGCGTATGGTCTCCCGGCGTTTGGCCGCGATGGCGGCGGATACCATGCGGGTCACGGCAAGGCTGATCCCGGAGGTGGAAAGGGTCACGGTAAGCATGAAAATGGAAAAGATCAGCTGGTACAGTCCCATACCCTCTGAGCCGATCTTTTGAGAAAGATAAGAGCGATAGCCCATGTTGGTAACGCGGAGAAACAGCGATACCGCAGTAAGGATAGCGCCCTGAAGAAAAAATTTCTGTTTTGTCATGGCCTCTATGCTCCCTGGAGAATTGAGTTGAAAACTTTATCGCAATCTGGTATAATCTACCTCAAAATTACTGTGAAAATATTTTGGAAAGAGAGAACGCAATATGGCTGAAAACTGGACAGAGGTAAAAATAGAGATTCCCGCGCCTCAAGTAGACCTGGCGGGAGCCATCGCAAATATGGTGGTGCCCTACGGTATTTATATTGAGGACTACTCCAATTTAGAAGCGGAGGCCATGGAGATCGCCCATATCGATTTGATCGATGAAGAGCTTCTCCAAAAGGATAGGAGCAAGGCTGTGATCCATGTGTATATCAGCCCTGAGGCAAACCCCGCCGAGGCCGTTTCTTTTCTGGAGGAGAGGTACCGGGCGGAAAAGATCCCTCATGAAATTACCTGTGCTTCCTGTATCAAAGAGGATTGGATCAATAACTGGAAAAAGTATTTTAAGCCCATTCCGGTAGGGGAAAAGCTGCTGATCCGCCCTGTGTGGGAAGAAGAGTTCGATCCGATGGGCCGCACGGTGCTGGATCTGGAGCCGGGGCTGGCCTTTGGCACCGGTACCCATGAAACCACCCGGCTTTGCCTGGAGCTTTTGGAAAAATATGTCGCCCCGGGCTGTGATTTTCTGGATATGGGCTGCGGCAGCGGTATTTTATCTGTGGCGGCGCTGCTGCTGGGCGCAAAAAGCGCCGTGGGTGTGGATATCGATCCTCTCGCTGTGAAAACCGCAGAGGAGAATGCCAAAACCAATGGGGTGGCGGACCGTTTTACGGGAATTTGTGGGAACCTGACGGAAAAGGTGGCCGGAAATTCCGCTGTTCCGCAAAAATACCAGGTGGTCGCCGCCAATATCGTGGCGGATATCGTGATCCAGCTCAGCAAGGACGCGCCAAAATTTTTAGAAAAGGACAGCGTATACATTGTCAGCGGCATTATCGATTCCCGGGAACAGGATGTGCTGGACGCGCTGGCGGGAACGTTTACAGTTATCGAACGGAGAGAGGAACGCGGCTGGGTGGCAATGGCGCTGAAGGGAGTTTGAGAAGCCTTGGACGATCTCTTTATCCGGCAAGCCGGAATTGACTGGGCGCAGGTCCCGCCGGATAGCTATTTATGGGATATCGAGGCATTCCGCGGTGTGGAGCGGCTATGCTTTCAAAAGCCCGTCACCATTTTTGTAGGGGAAAACGGCAGCGGGAAATCTACCCTGCTGGAGGCCATGGCCATCGCTTATGGCTTTAACCCCGAGGGCGGCACCAGAAATTACAGCTTTTCCACCCGGGATTCCCATTCGCCGCTGGAAAAAGCCATCCGTTTGGGAAAGGGCCATCGGCGGGCAGCCCATGGTTATTTCCTTCGGGCGGAGAGCTTTTACAATGTGGCCACACAGGAAGAGGTTTACGCCAGAAGCGGTCTTGTTCCGATCCCCTCCAAGGGTTATCATGAAAAATCCCACGGAGAAAGCTTTTTGGCCCTCGCCCAGGATTATCTGAGGCCGGAGGGCGTCTATTTCTTTGACGAACCGGAAGCGGCGCTGTCGCCTCAGCGGCAGCTGACCCTGCTGCTGGAGATCAGCCGGTGTGTTCAGGAGGGTTCCCAATTTTTCATGGTAAGCCATTCTCCCATTTTGCTGGCAATGCCGGACGCAGAGCTTTTCACCTTTGACCGGGGGCCTGTTCATGCCTGTACCTATGAGGAAACAGACAGCTATCAAATCACAAAAATGTTCATCCAGAATCGGGAAAAGATCTTGGCCGAATTGCTGGAATGAAGGGAATGACCCCAATGAGGCAAATAGAAACAGACAGGCTCCTTCTGCGTCCCTGGCGCATAGAGGATGCGGAGGAGCTGTACGAATACGCAAAGGACCCGGCGGTAGGCCCCAACGCCGGCTGGAAGCCTCACGACAGTGTGGAGGAAAGCCGGGAGATCATAAACATGTTTACCGACCCGGAGAGGACCGGCGTAATTTTTGCCATAGAGGAAAAGGAAAGCGGCAGGGTGATCGGCTCCATCGGCATTGAGGAGGATGGGCGGCGTCCCCAGGTGGAGGGCGTCTTCAGCCTGGGCTACGTGCTTTCCCAAAGCCATTGGGGCAGGGGACTGATGACGGAAGCGTCTGACGCTGTCGTCAAGTATGCCTTTCGGGAATTGAAGGCAAAGCTGCTGTCTGTCAATCACTACCCGGAGAACGACCGTTCCCGGCGGGTCATCGAAAAATGCGGGTTCCGTCCAGAGGGAAGGCTTCGGCAGGCGACCCAGCTCTATAACGGCGAGCTTCGGGATTTATGCTGCTATTCCATGACAGCCGCCGAGTACTTCCTCAGAGAAGCGAAAAAGCGTAACCTTTCCCTGATTTTGCCGGAAGAAGCCACGCTGGAGCAAATTGCGGATTACCAGGCCGAGTGGGGAGAAGAGCGGATCGTTCCCGGTGCGCTGGCCCCGAAGGAGGGAAAAAGCCCGGAACAGTGGCTGGAGCACAATATTGCCGGGCGCGTTTACCAGGCAAAGCCTGGGATCGTGACCTCTCATACCTGGTTTTTGACCAATGAGGCAGGAATGCTTTTGGGCGGTATCGATCTGCGCCATCGCCTTACCGAGCCGCTGCTTCGTACCGGAGGCAATATCGGCTATGGCATTCGTCCTTCCTGCCGCGGGAAGCATTACGCCCCCTGTATGCTGGCATTGTGCCTGGAAAAGGCCAAAGAGTGGGGGATGAAGCGGGTGCTGATCACCTGTGTGGAGGAGAATTCGGCTTCCGCCGCCACCATCGAAGCCTGTGGCGGCAGATTGGAGAATAGGGTGGAAGAAGAAGGGAAACTTTTTCGCCGGTATTGGATAGACTTATCAGGAGAGCATCATGAATCATACACCGCTGATCTTGGCAATGACAGAATATGAAACAGGCTGTGTGGAACGGGTTAACCATTTTCTGAAGGTCTTTGCCTTTGCAAAGGCCATCGGAGAAGGGGAAAACTTTTCCCCGGAGCTGCAGGAGATCACAGAAACGGCGGCATTGGTGCACGATATCGGCATCAAGCCCAGCCTGGAAAAGTACGGAAGTGCGGCGGGAGAGTACCAGGAAAAGGAAGGTCCCGCCAAAGCCGAAGCCATGCTGCGAAGCCTCAACTATCCCCCTGAACTGATCCGCCGGGTGTGTTACCTGGTAGGCCATCATCACACCTACAGCAGCATTGACGGCGGCGATTACCAGGCGCTGGTAGAAGCGGATTTTCTCGTCAATATCTTCGAAGGGGGCATGAAACGCCCTGAAATCGAAGCGGTGCGAAACAATATTTTTGAAACCGAAACGGGAAAAAAGCTTTTAGATACCCTGTTTCTGAAATGAGAAAAGGTATAGAAGTGTCGCAATGATTTTAACGATGAAAATGCCAGGATTTTGAGACTGGAATTGACCGAGGGCGTTCTGCTTTCCCACATGAGATCGGCTTTACGGCATAAAAAAGCTCCCTGCCAAGGCAAACGCCAAAGGCAGGGAGCTTTTACTACTGCTTTATTGAATTGTATCAAAGGTTACGGTTTCTTCGGTCAATAGCTCGCCGGTGTCGCAGTCATAAAAACGAATGGCAGCAGGGAGGGAAGTGTCCAGGCATTCCAGACCGTATAACGACGTCCAGTAGCTGCAAAGCCCATCAGCGGATCTTGCTGCGCCATCTTCACCGTCTTCCCGATAGAGACATTCTTGGTCAAAATTGCAGTGGAAGGCCGATTCGGAGAAAATGACCGTGCCTGCCTGCTCTACCTCGCATTTCAGCGTGCGTGCAGCTGTGTCTGTGGTGGCGATCTTCACTTTCATGCTGTCCTGGGAAAGATTCAAATACGTGATTAGATGGGTGCCGGTGAACTTTTCCAGTTTCTCCCAGCCACAGTACCAGTTGGGAACATCATGATATTCCACCAAATCCTCCGCCGTCCCCACCGTAGCGGTACGGCTTTGCAGGTCGACCAGAAAAACGGCAGGGTCAAACAGCTCAACACTTTTGTCGTAAGCGCCGACTACCAGCTTGCGTTCCTCATTTTCACGCAGCCCGGCGGCAAAGAGAGTGCGGCGTTCGGTCACTCCGTCGTTCTCTGTGCGCACCATATTACTTAGGTAGCCTGTGCGCCTGCCGTCCTCAAATTGGACAAAAATAGAAGGGGAGGTTCCCATGGGATATGCCACTGTAATTTTCGTGCATACCGGGGAGGTAATAACGCTTTCCAGCCGAATATCATGGGCTCCCACTTCAGAGCAGTCTATCACTTTTTGTGTTGCCGGTTGCTTTTTCACATCAAAAGAAAGGGTATAGTTTGACGTGTTGAGAAAGATATCCTCTTGTTGTGGAAGATCCGGCGTTCCCTTTTCTACAGTATAGCTGACGGGTCCTCTGGTGATGGCAATGGAAAGCTGTTCCTCGTTCCTGAATTTTTCCGGTACGCGGAATGCTCGCTGGGCGGCATAGTGCCCGTCACCGATTTTGCGCCAATGGGCGGTGGCGTCATATTCATGGAACAGCTCAAACCCGTCCTCGCGGATCTCGCCCTCGGAAGTAATCCCCAGCTGCGTTTCTCCGTTGATACTGATGCTCGCCGCGCCTTCGTAAAGGATCGACTCGTTTGTTTTCGCCTCCAATTCAAAGCCTACAAACACATAGTTTCCGTCATAATAAATGTCCTGCACGGAAACGGTGAGAAGCTTTTCGTGATTTCCGGCGGGAAAGACAGTTACCTTAGAAGGGGAGAGAGTGGCGCTCGAGCCGCTTTCAGATGGAGCGGCGTGTTCTTGCAGATAAGCGGCCATGTCCTTTTCATTTTGAGAAAGCCTGTTACTTTCGCTGAACTGGCGGAAAATAGCGCCGATAATCGGCAGATTTTCCGCAAAGGCCGGGAAGGCTGCGTTCGTTCCGAACAAAAGCAGAAAGCAGGCGGCCGCGGCGGAAAGGGAAGAGATCCATACCCGCCTGTGAGATTTTCGGGGCTTTTCCTGTCCGCTCAAAAGGCGGTATGTCTCCCGAATGCGTTCTTCCGCCCTGCTTGAGACGGGAGAGCGTGAGATCCCTTGCAGGATCTCCTGTGGGACAGCTGATTTATTTTTCATATACATTTTCCTCCGTCATGATTCTTTTGAAGTGGTTTCGGCTGCGGTTCAGGCGGGTGCGCACAGAGCCTTCTGAAATGGAAAGCGCTTTGGCGATTTCTTTCGTGCTGAGATCGTCGTAGTAGAATAGGGAAAGAACGACCTGTTCTGTCTGGGGCAGGCGCTCCATGGTGCGTCTGATATCCAAGGAAGTGTCCCAATTGGATTCCTGCCCTGGGTCAAAGCTGTCTCCCGTGTCGCTGAAACGGCTGCGCAGCCGCAGGCAGTCATAGCACTTATTCAGCAGGATCCGCGTAAGCCAGGTCTTAAAGTACCGTTTTTGCTTCAGGGTGGGAAGCTTTTCTCAACAAAGAAGGATCGTGTCCTGTATCGCGTCTAAAGCGTCGTCTTCATTGTGAAGCATCAAAAGCGTTATGTTGTAAAGCATTTCCTTATGCTGCTCGATCAGAGCCGTAAAGGCTTCCTGATCGCCCTGCTTTGAGCGTTCGATCAGTCTATTGATAATGATCGCCTCCTTTCTGTGCACACCTATTAGACGGAGAAAGCGGCAAAATGTTACAGGAAAATTTCATAAAAAAGACTCCCGAAAAAACTCGGGAGCCTTTTTTGCGAAATTCAGTTTTACAGATTTGCCTTCAGCCAGGCAATGTCTTCCTTCAGGCAGGAAACCCGGTCCTTGCCGCCGTAGTTTGCCTCGCGCTCGACCACATAGATCACGTGCTCTCTCTGCGCGTCGGCAGCGGCCTTGACGGCCTTCCAGTCCACAATACCGGTGCCGGTAGGCACATTCAGCTTATCCCGCTCTTCCATCATTTTCAGGAACTCCGGGGGGAAGATAGGCTTGCCGTTCTCGTCCACTTCAAACTTGGGATGCTCCTGTACCGCGTGGCGGGACTGGGGCTTGTCAGGCCCGATCACGGCGCCGTTTTCCTTGATGTGGATCGCCGCAATGCGCCCGGCATGCTTTTTGATGTACGCTACCGGGTCGATACCGGCAGCGGAAGCCCAGCCGCAGTCGATTTCGAAGGCTACGGTTTCGGGGTCGGTATTTTCAACTACCCAGTCGTACAGATACTTGCCCTGATCCTCAAAAAACTCCTGCGTATGGTTGTGATAACCGACGGTAATGCCGTAGGGCTTGGCGAATTTCCCCAGCTTATTCAAATCCTCGGCATATTCCTTGGCTTCCTCGGCGTTGCAGAAGGGAGAGCCGGGGCACGCCACATAGCGTACGCCAAGCTTTGCCAGATAGGGGATATCCTCTTCCATAAATTCCATTGCCACATGGGCGGAATCTGCCTTGATGCCGGCTTCCTTCAACGCCTTCTGAACGTCTTCCACAGGGATTCCGGCATACTCGCGGGCAAATTCCACGCCGGCGTACCCCATCTCGCCGGTCACCTTGATTTTTTCCAGCGGGGAATAGGGAGAATCCCAGCCATAGGAATAGAGCTGCAAGTTGATATTATTCATGGTATGTTCCTTCCTTCTTTCTTTCGTTATGGAATTTGTGCCTTTCTCGCCAGTCACCCGACGACAAAGGCACAAAACCGTGAGTCAATTATGTTTTCCTTGCAGGAAAATGAGATCAGTCAAAAATCGGCATGCCCTCGGCATCGAAGTAAACGGGCTTGTTGTGCTTGGAAGAATAATAGATGGAATCCAGAATCTTCGTGACAACGAAAGCCTGATCGGCAGTGACGAACAGATCTTCCTTCTTGCCGCTCAGCAAAGCCTTGACCCAGATCTCATGCTCCTTGGAAACGGGAGCGGGGCCCTGGCTGAAGCCGGGAATATAACCGGCAACCTTGTCGCCTACCCAGGAAATGGTGGGATATCCGGCAACCACATGGTTCAGGCGAACACGGTCTTCCTTGGTATCCAGGCCGCCCTTGGTGCCGGCCAGTGTGGTATAGGCCTCGCCGTTGGCGCCGGTTTCCTTTGCCATGTTGATGGCCCAGGAAGCGCGGAGGTTGATGACAGCGCCGTTCTTCATCTTGATGTGGCCTACAGCGGAATCCTCCACATCATAGGTTTCGTTGTTCCAGGCATCCTGCTTGCCCATCCAGTTGTACTGGCCCTGATGATCGGGATCCAGAATACGGCCCAGCTTCTCAAAGGAGGTGCCTACAACGTACTCTACATCATAGTTGTTCATCAGGAACAGGGTGAAGTCCAGAGTATGGGTGCCGATATCGATCAGGGGGCCGCCGCCCTGCTTGGACTTATCGGTGAACACGCCCCAGGTGGGAACGCCGCGATAACGCAGGTAAGAAGCCTCAGCATAATAGATATCGCCCAGCCAGCCGTCGTCAACGACCTTCTTCGCCACCTGATTGGCGGGGAAGTGGCGGTACTGATAGCCGATGGTCAGCATTTTGCCGGTACGGTCACGGGCCTCCAGCATTTTCTTGGCGTCGGCGGTGGTAGCGGCCATGGGCTTTTCGCAAAGCACATGCTTGCCGGCTTCCAGAGCGGCAATAGTGATCTCGCAGTGAGCGATGTTGGGGGTCAGCACGTGAACCGCGTCGATGGTGGGGTCAGCCAGCAGCTCATGATAGTCGGTATACACCTTTGCATCGGGAGTGCCGTACTCTTTGGCGGCCTTTTCAGCTCTTTCCGGGATCAGATCGCAGAAAGCGCACAGGTCAACATGCTCAGTCTGCTGAGCCATGCCGGGGAAGTGCTTCTGATTGGCAATGCCGCCGCAGCCAATGAAGCCGATCTTTAATTTTGCCATTTGGATCTCCTCCTAAATATGTACATACAGAACTTGTATGTAAGATGTCCCTTACATTCTACTATGAGATATTGGAAAAGTAAAGGGGTGTTCTGTGAGAATTTCTAAAACTTAGAAAAAATTTTTCCGGGAATCAGCATATTTGTTCAGGGCACGAACAGATATCCCGGAAAAACTGCCCTCCAAGAAACCTTCTTAATACTGCTTTCCCCAATATACCATATGCTTGGCAGGCTTTCCGCAGCAGGCGCACACATCGGAAATGTGCTCTTCCTCAAAGGGGATGCAGCGGGATTTTACGCCGCCGGTATCCTCCTTGATCTTATCCTCACAGGCGGAATCGCCGCACCACATGGCCTTGATAAAGCCGGGCTTGTTTTTCGCGATATCCAGAAACTCATCATAATTTCTGGCGGTAAAGGTTTTGGAAGCAAGGTTTTCCAGGGCGCGCTGATACAGGTTATCATGTAAGGCGGCAAGAGAAGCCTCAATGGCCTCCTCCAGCTGATCCAGGGAGACAAACTGCTTTTCTCCCGTGTCCCGGCGCACCAGAACGCACTGATTCTGCTCCATATCCTTCGGGCCGATCTCCAGCCGCAGCGGGACACCCTGCATTTCGTACTGGGCAAATTTCCAGCCGGGGGAATTGTCGCTGTCGTCCAGCTTGACCCGGAACTTTTTGCCGAGTCTTTCAAAGAGCTCTCCGGCCTTCTCCAGCACGCCGGGCTTGTGCTGGGCAATGGGAACGATCGCCACCTGAATGGGGGCAACCTTCGGGGGCAGCACCAGGCCGTTGTCGTCTCCGTGAACCATAATGACCGCGCCAATCAGGCGGGTGCTCATACCCCAGGAGGTCTGGAAGGGATGCTGCAGGGTGTTGTCCCTGCCGGTAAAGGCGATATCAAAGGCCTTGGCGAAGCCGTCTCCGAAATAGTGGGTGGTGCCGCCCTGCAGGGCGACGCCGTTGTGCATCATGGGCTCCAGGGTATAGGTGGCTTCCGCCCCGGCAAATTTTTCCTTTTCGGTCTTTCTGCCCACCACGGGGGGAATTGCCAGGGTTTCCCGATACACATCCTCATAGACCCGGAGCATTTTCAGGGTGAACTCCTGCGCCTCCTCGGCGGTTTCGTGCATGGTGTGGCCCTCCTGCCACAAAAATTCCATGCCTCTGAGGAAGGGACGGGTGGTTTTTTCCCACCGCAGCACGGAGCACCACTGGTTGTAAAGCTTCGGCAGGTCCCGGTAGGAGTGAATGACCTTCTGATAGTGCTCACAGAACAGCACCTCGCTGGTAGGGCGAATGAACAGCTTTTCGGTAAGCTCCTCGCCGCCGCCCTGGGTGACCACGGCGCATTCCGGAGCAAAGCCCTCAATATGATCCTTTTCCTTTTGCAGCAGGCTTTCCGGAATGAGCAGGGGCATGTACACGTTTTTTACGCCCAGCTTTTTGAAGCGCTCGTCCATGTCCTTCTGGATATTTTCCCAGATGGCATAGCCGTAAGGCTCGATCACCATACAGCCCTTGACGCTGGAATAGTCCATCAATTCCGCTTTTTTCACGATATCCGTGTACCACTGGGCGAAATTCTCGTCCATGGAGGTGATATCCTCCACCTTTTTCTTTTGCTGCGCCATAAAAACAGATCCTTTCGGCAGATTTTTCCTATCAAAAAAGACTCGAAACAATTATATAGGGACAAGCCGTGTTTTGCAAGAAAAACTTGAGAGAAGCAGAGAAAAGAAAAAAGCCTGCCGGAAATACAGAACCGGCAGGCTCAAATAGTTTATTGTCAATCAAACCTTGGAGTGGCTCTCGATGTACTCCACGAGAGCGCCTACAGTCTTAATGTTTTCCACTTCCTCATCGGGGATCTCCACTTCAAACTCATCCTCGATGGACATGAGCAGATCCACCACATCGAGAGAATCCGCGCCCAAGTCGTCAGCCAAGGTGGTTTCCGCCGTAATGGAATCCTCGTCCGCGTCGAACTGCTCGCTCAGGATCGCTTTAATTTTTTCCAGTACCATGTTACGTGCCTCCTAAATATTTTCTGAAACTCAAGGTTCTGCGGTGTGTCCAGCATGCATCGTTCAGATCAAGAATGGACAAAACCGACTCTGGTGTGGTACAATCCCTAACACAGGGGGTTCCTTGCCGGGGCTGTACCTGTTACCTACATTTTATTGACTCGCATGTGCTTTGTCAACCATGAATTGTAAAAAAATTGGAATTCCTGGGAAAAGAGGTGCCGCTTCCATGATCCGAACTCAAAAAGCCGCTGTGATCGGCCACCCCATCGGGCATACCATGTCGCCGTTTATCCAGCGCAGGCTTTTCGCGCTGTCCGGCATTCCGATGGAGTATCAGGTGCTGGATGTGCCTGATCTGAAAAGTGCTCTGCCCGAGCTTAGGGCTTTAGACTGCTTCAATATCACCATTCCCCATAAAAGCGCCATCATTCCGTATTTGGATGGAATTTGTGACACAGCGCGGCTGTGCGGTTCTGTCAACACGGTAAAGGTAACAGACGGCAGGCTTTACGGCTTTACCACCGATGGGCCGGGGGCGGCAGTTTCTTTAGCCATCCATTCCCTGGGGCTTCAGGGAGAGCTTTTACTTTTGGGAAACGGTGGCGCCGCAAAGGCCATTGCTTTTCAGGCGGCGGAGCACCCCGATTTTCATATCACGCTGGTCCATCGCCCCGGTTCCTATGAAAAAGCCATGGCGCTCGCCGATAAGCTTGCGGAGTATGCCAGAAGCAGGGGAGATAAGAACTTTTTGATCACGGTGGAGAGCTATGAGGAGCTGGAGCAGGATACCAAGCGATATGATCTTCTCATCAACACCACCAGCGTGGGCATGTACCCCCATACAGGAGTAAGCCCGGTCAGCGAAAAGGTGGTAAGCCGGTGCGGGGCGGTGTTCGACGCGGTGTTCAACCCGGCGGAGACCGAACTCTTGAAGCTTGCAAAAAAGCAGGGGATCAAAGCCCTGGGGGGAATGGGTATGCTGGTGTGCCAGGCTGCTTATTCCCATAAAATATGGTATGATACTGAATTTCGGGACAGCGACCTGCACGCGCTGATCCGGGACGCGCAGGAGGAAATGGAGCGCATTTTTGGAGGAAACGGGAAATGAGCGGCAGTATCGTTTTGTGCGGCTTTATGGGCTGCGGTAAGACCACCGTGGGCAGACGGGCCGCGAAGCTTTTGAAATGGGAGTTTTACGATCTCGACCAGTGCATTGAGGAACAAGCCGGTATGACGGTTTCAGAGATTTTTGACCGGTACGGGGAAGAGGCCTTCCGCAAAATGGAGACCCAGGCGGCAAAGGAGCTTTCCCAAAAAAGCGGCGCCGTCATTGCCTGCGGCGGCGGGACTGTGCTGTTCCCTCAGAATGTAGAGGCCTTTCACCAAAACGGCGGCACTGTCATTTTTTTGGATGTGCCGCTGACTGTTTTGCAGAAACGCTTAAAGAACGACACAAAGCGTCCGCTGCTTCAAAAGCCCAACCGCGACGAGGTGATGGCCGAGCTGTACCACCGGCGTATCCCATTATACCGGTCCGCAGCGGATCTTACCGTAAAAGCTTCAGCGCCCTTTTGGGTCGTGGCAAAAAAGGTGGCCGCTATCGGGCGCGGGCCTGTAAAGGAATCGGTGGAAAAGCAGAAAAACCTTGACAAAAAGTGAGTTCTGTTTTATCATTGAAGAAATTCCCGACAGAGGAGCGTTTTTAGATGAGCCCTCTTATGACAAAGCGATTTAGCCGTTATTACTGCCCGCGATTTACCGTGCGGGCTTTTTGTGCTGGAAAAAATAACGGCGGCTGTGTTTCTTTGCGGGCTCGGTGTTCTCTGTAATGGGCTGTGAAAGCAGGAATACATGATACCTTAGCGGAGCCGCACTTGTGGCCCCGCTGTTTTTATGTATTGCGGACCGATGAAAGACAGTAAAAACGAAAGGAAGAACAACTATGATCATTGTATTAAAACCCAATCAAAAGCAGGAATTGGTAGACTCCTTCGTCAAAAAGCTCACCTCTGAGTATGATGTACAGGTAAATACCTGGATCGGTACCCAGAGCACGGTGTTGGGCCTGATCGGCGATACCACCGTGATCGACAGCGAGTACATTCAGGCCCAGGATTTTGTGGAAAGCGTAAAGCGCGTTCAGGAGCCGTATAAAAAGGCAAACCGCAAGTTTCATCCTGACGATACCTCCATTACACTGCCGAATGGGGCGAAGATCGGCGGCGGAGGCCTGGCGCTGATCGCCGGGCCTTGCTCGGTGGAAAGCGAAGAGCAGATCTGCTCCGTGGCGGAAAGCGTCAAGAAGTCCGGAGCCACCTTCCTGCGGGGCGGCGCCTTTAAGCCCCGCACCTCACCCTATTCCTTCCAGGGAATGAAGGACGAGGGCTTAAAGCTGCTTTCCGAAGCGAAGGAAAAGACGGGTCTGCCCATTGTCACCGAGATCATGAGCATCGAGCATCTGCCCTTGTTTGAGGATGTGGATGTGATCCAGGTAGGGGCCAGAAACATGCAGAATTTTGAGCTTTTAAAGCAGCTCGGCAAGCTTCATAAGCCGATCCTTTTAAAGCGGGGCCTGGCAAGCACCATTGAGGAGCTGTTGATGAGCGCCGAATAGAACATGGCGGAAGGAAAAGAGCAGGTCATTCTCTGCGAGCGGGGCAACAGGACTTATGAGACCATCACTCGGAATACATTGGATATTTCCGCAATTCCTGTCCTGAAGCGCCTGTCCCATTTACCTGTCATTGTAGACCCCAGCCACGCCTCCGGCATCAACTGGCTCATTGAGCCCCTGGCGATCGCGGCGGCGGCTGTTGGCGCGGACGGCCTGATCATCGAGGTGCACAACGACCCCAGCCACGCCCTGTGTGACGGGGCGCAGTCTATTACCCCCGCTCAGTTCGACGTGCTGGCGCAGAAGGTCACAAAGGTTTCTTCCATGGTACAGGGATTATGAGCAAGAAAATCGTAATCGTGGGGCTGGGTCTCATCGGCGGTTCTGTCGCAAAAGCGTTAAAGCTCAATACAGACCATACCGTGTTGGGGATGGACCTTTGTGAAGAAGCTTTGCTGGACGCCTGCTCCTGCGGGGCTATCGACGGCAAGGCGGGCCCGGAGGATCTGCGCACCGCCGATGTGGTCTATCTCTGCATCTATCCGGAAAGCGCTCTGGAATTTGCGAAACAGCATGGCCCGGAGCTGAAGGAAGGCTGTATTCTCACCGATGCCTGCGGGATCAAGGGGGAGATTTGCTCCGGTATGGAAAAGCTGCGGGGAACGGGGCGCTATGTGTTTGTGGCGGGCCACCCCATGGCGGGGAAGGAGCTCAGCGGCTTTGCCGCCAGCGACGCCGGTATCTTTATTGGGGCGTCTTATCTGATCGCCCCCTGCGGCGCGCCGGAATGGGCAGTACAGGAGGTAGCGGCCCTTGCGGAGCAGATGGGCTTCGGCCAGGTGGTGCTGACCACCCCGGAGCAGCATGACCGGGTGATCGCCTTTACCTCTCAGCTGCCCCATGTGCTGGCCTGCTCTTATGTGATGAGCCCCCGGTGCAGAGAGCATAAGGGCTTTTCCGCCGGCAGCTATCGGGATGTTTCCCGGGTGGCCAATATCAACGACGCGCTGTGGAGCCGCCTTTTCCTGGATAACCGGGAAGGGCTTTTGCAGGAGCTGGACGAGCTGGTTAAAAATATCGGCGCGTTTCAAAGCGCCATTGCCGATGGGGACGAAGAGCGGCTCAGAGAGCTCTTACGTACCGCCGCGGAAATCAAACGGGAGGTGGGCTGAGCCTGCCGGAAAGGGAGTGCGCCCATGGTAGTATACGGAAAAGGCTTTTCCGGCGGGGATATCCTTCTCCCGCCCAGTAAAAGCGCCGCTCACCGCGCCCTGCTCTGCGCGGCGCTTTCCGGAGAGCGGGCTGTGATTTCCAATGTCGATAAAAGCAAGGATATGGAGGCCATGCTGAACGCAGTCCGCGGGCTGGGGGCCGAGGCTGTTTATGAGGAAGAAAAGAAAAGGGTGTTGTTTCAGAAAGCCGCGCCTCACTCCGGAAAAGGGCAGGAGATCCATTGCCTAGAATCCGGCAACACGCTGCGGTTTGTGACCCCTGTGGCGGCGGCTTTGGGCGGAGACTGGCTCTTTACCGGCAGCGGTAGGCTTCCGGAGCGCCCAATGTCCGTATACCGGGAGCTTTTTCCCCAGCACGGGGTGGACTATTGCCCCCTTGAGGAAAAAGCCGGAAAAAACCTGCCCTTACGGCTTTCCGGCAAGCTGACCCCCGGTATATTTCAGGTGCCGGGGAATATCAGCTCTCAGTTTATCAGCGGCCTGCTGTTTGCCCTGCCCTTGCTGGAGGGGGAAAGTGAGATCGTGCTCACTTCTTCCCTGGAATCCGCAGGGTATGTAAAGCTTACCCTGGCTGTTCTCAGAGCCTTTGGAATAGAATGTCCGGAAACGGAGCGTGGCTGGAAGGTACCCGGCGGCCAGAGGTATTCCGCCGGGGAATACACGGTGGAGGGCGATTGGTCCCAGGCCGCGTTTTTCCTTTCCATGGCGGCCCTGTCGCCGGGCGGGGAAACCATTTGCCTTCACGGGCTGGACCGGAATTCGGCCCAGGGGGACAAAGCCTGCGTTTCCTGCTTCGAAGCTTTCGGTCTCCATACCCGCTGGGAGGGCGATGTACTTCTGGCGTGGAACCCTACGGCAAACCAGCCCTTCGGCGGCCTTCGCGGAACCGTGATCGACGCATCTCAGATAAACGACCTGGTGCCTGCCCTGGCGGTCTGCGGAGCCCTTTCTCAGGGA
The DNA here is from genome assembly GCA_021771115.1 of Bacillota bacterium. Lineage (GTDB taxonomy): Bacteria > Bacillota > Clostridia > Oscillospirales > Acutalibacteraceae > Acutalibacter. Next base: position 15,112 of record JAETPP010000040.1, read on the forward strand.
GAAACCAGGATCATCCACGCAGAGCGCCTCCGCTTAAAGGAAAGTGACCGTCTGGCCGCCATGCGCGAAGCCATAAACAGTCTGGGCGGCAGCGTAACAGAGACGGAGGACGGCCTTTCCATACAAGGAGTATCATCCCTTCAGGGTGGTACGGCGGAGGGAAAAAACGACCATCGGGTGGTTATGGCTTTGGCCGCCGCAGCCTTGCGGTGCAAAGGAGAGCTTGCCGTTACCGAGGAACAGAGCATTCAGAAAACCTATCCGGGCTTTTTTGAAGATTTCAGAAAATTAGGGGGAAGTGCCAATGTCGTCAATGTGGGGTGAAAAGATCCGGCTTTCCATTTTTGGCGGAAGCCATACTGAAGCCATCGGCGTGACGATCGATGGACTTCCGGCGGGGGAAGCGATCCGCATGGAAGAGGTTCTGGCGCAGATGGCCAGGCGCGCTCCCGGCCAGGACCTAACCGCCACCACCCGAAAGGAAGCGGATGCGCCCCGGGTGCTGTGCGGGCTGTTAAACGGCGTTACCACCGGCGCGCCCTTGACGGCGGTGATTGAAAACACCAACCAGCGTTCCCGGGATTATGAAAACCTGCGGGTGACGCCTCGGCCCGGCCATGCGGATTATACCGCCGCCGTCAAGTACGGCGGCTATCAGGATGTGCGGGGCGGCGGCCATTTTTCCGGAAGGCTTACCGCGCCCCTGGTGTTTGCCGGGGCGGTGGCAAGGCAGCTCTTGTCCCGAAGGGGGATCACGGTTGCCTCCCACGTTGTTTCGGTGGGCCGCTGTAAAACCGGTGATACGCCCTTTGACCCTGTAAATGTGCCTATGGAGCTGCTGAACCGCCTGAGCGGGGAATATTTCCCGGTGATCGACCCGGCGGCAAAGCTTGCCATGCGGGAGGAGATCGAGAAAGCCAGGCTGGAAAAGGACAGCGTAGGCGGCATTGTGGAATGCGCCGTAATTGGCATGCCGGCGGGGGCGGGCGAGCCCATGTTCGGCGGAGCGGAAAACTTGTTCGCTTCTATTCTGTTCGGGATCCCGGCGGTAAAGGGCGTCGATTTCGGCGCGGGCTTTTCGGCGGCCTATCTCAGGGGCAGTGAAAATAACGATACGTTTTACTATAACGAAAACGGGGAAGTAAAACTGCGCACCAATTATTCCGGCGGCATTTTGGGCGGCATTACCAGCGGTATGCCCCTGATTTTCCAAACTGCCTTTAAGCCCACGCCGTCTATCGGCAGAGAGCAGGATACCGTAAACTTACAGACAAAGGAAAACACAAAGCTTGTCGTTGAAGGCAGGCACGATCCCTGCATTGTTCCCAGGGCGGCCCCGGTGGTGGAAGCGGCGGCCTGTATCGCTTCCCTGGAATTACTGAAGCAGAGCGGAATGCTGTGAGTTTGGAAACGAACCACCCTGGAAAGGAGACCCGTATGGAATTACTCAGTCCTAAAAGCTTTGATTTTCTCTGGGAGCTTACTCTCCACAACCAGCGCCCCTGGTTTCAGGCTCACAAAGAAGAATTTACCGCCGTGCTGGACAAACCCTTTAAGGCGTTAGCTTATGAGACCGAGCGGCTTTTGCAGGAGAAGCTGCCGGAAGCGGATCTGCGGCTTCACGTTTCCCGCATTTATCGGGACGCCAGGCGGCTTTTCGGAAGAGGGCCGTATCAGGATAATCTGTGGTTTTCCCTTCAGGAAAAGGACGCTTCCGACCGCGGGCCCATGTTCTGGTTTGAATTAAACCGGGAGGGCACCTCCCACGGTGTGGGCTTTTGGGACAGAAACGCCAGGCAGGGCGAACTGTTCCGGCAGAAGATCCGCCGTGATCCGGAAGCGTTTGAAGCGCTGGTGAAAGACCTGCCTGCAGGCTTTTGTTTGTGGGGAGAGGAGTATAAGCGGCCCAAGGGCTCCTACGGGCCGGTGATCGATCCCTGGTACAACCGCAAGCAGGTCAGTGTGGGGTGGGATAACGCCTTTGGCCAGGAGCTGTTCGGTTCCCGCCTGCCGGAGCTGCTGACTGCGTCCTTTTTCAGCCTTCTGCCGGTCTATGAGTTGTTTTTATCGGTTTATCGGGAGGCTAGGGAAGAAGAACTCAGGGAAGAACAAAATTCGTTATGGGGAATGCCGGGAGGAAAGCATGGAGACTGCTGAGTATCAGGAAAAGCTTGCACAGGTGCGAACCGAAATAGATGAAATAGACGGAAAGCTTCTGCCTCTGTTTTTGGAGCGGATGCATTGCTCAGAGCGGGTGGCGGCGCTGAAGCGGGAAGCAGGCGCGCCGGTGTTCCACGCCGGGCGGGAACAGGAAATTTTGGCGGGCGTGCGGGAAAAAGGCGGAGAATACGGGGCGGAAGCGGAAGCGCTGTACCGCTCTATCATGTCTATCAGCCGTATGCGGCAGCACAAGCTGCTTTCCGGCGGGGAAGAGCTCCGCGTATTGGAAAGAGAAGCCTCCCGCAGTATGCCGAAGCACCCGGAAAATGTGGTCTGCCAGGGGGTGGAGGGGGCGTATTCCCACCAGGCCGCCCTTTCCTTTTTCGGCGAGATCCCCATTTCCTTTGCCCCTACCTGGAAGCAGGTGTTTGAGGATGTGAAAGCAGGCAGGGCGCAGTTCGGTGTACTGCCGGTGGAAAATTCCGCCGCCGGTTCCGTAACAGGTGTTTACGACCTGATCCTGCGCTATCGCTTTTTCATTGTAGGCGCGGAGGCGGTAAAGGTGGAGCACTGCCTTGCCTCCGCCGACCCGGAGCAGCCTGTCACCTCCGTGGTTTCCCACCCCCAGGCCCTTTCTCAGTGTGCGGAATATCTGGAAAGCCGGGGCCTGAAGGCGGTGGAATATTCCAATACTGCGGCGGCGGCAAAATACGTGGCAAGGGAGAAGCCGAAGGGCGTTGCCGCCCTTTGCTCCAAAGAAGCCGCACGACAGTACGGGCTTTTTATCTTAGAGGAAAACGTACAGGACGAAAAGGACAACACCACGCGGTTTGTGGTGATCTCCAAAGAGCCTATTTTCCCGGAGGACGCCAGCAAGATCAGCCTGTGCTTTTCGCTGCCCCACACGCCCGGCGCGCTGCACACGGTGCTGGCCAGGTTTGCCATGTGCGGCCTCAATATGACGAAGATCGAATCCCGTCCCATTCCGGACAAGGCCTTTACCTACGATTTTTATTTGGATTTTACCGGAAATATCCACGAGGCGGAGGCGCTGGATCTGATCTGCGCCCTGCACGATGAGCTGCCCAGGTTTTCCTTTTTAGGCAACTACTGCGAGCGCTCAGAAAAGTGAAAAGGGGAAAAATAAACAGATGGAGCTGCAATTAAAGCGGGTAAAAACAGAGGAAGAGATCAAGGCCCTCTGCGAGATCGCGGAGCGGGTCTGGCATTTGACCTATGACGAACTTGTCCCAAAGGGGCAGGTGGAGTACATGCTGGAAAAGTTTCAGTCACCCCATGCGGTAAAGGAGCAGATGAGCGCCTTGAATTACCGCTATTATATGATGGTGCTAAATGGGGAAAACGCCGGCTTTGTGGGCTTTTCTCCCCGGTACGAGGGAAGAGAGGAAATGTTTCTCAGCAAGGTCTACCTTCTGCCGGAATTCCGGGGACAGGGCGCGGTGAAGGCCGCCTTTGCCCTGGTGGAGGAAGAAACCAGAAAGGAAGGGCTTTCCAAAATACGGCTGACGGTGAACAAGGGGAATTTCCACGCGGTGCAAGTGTACGAGCATTACGGATTCCGCACGGTGGAAAAGGTAAAAACAGACATCGGCTCCGGCTTTGTGATGGATGATTTTATCATGGTCAAAGAGCTGTGATAAAATCGATTGGAAGGGGGGAGAGCCGTCTTGGGGAAAAAACTGAAGCAGTACCAAATCGCCTTTGAGCCATGGGGCCTGCTGCTGTTTTTGGTCATCATGGCGCCCAATTTTCTTTGGTTTGCCGTTCCCGCGCCGGAGGATGTACTGCGGCGGGAATCTCTGACACCCCATTGGGATCAGGCGGCATCTGTGCTTCAGGTGCTGCTGGTGTTGGCCCTGTGCCTCTTAAAAAATCGCGGCGCTGAAAAGCTTAGCTGGAAGCGTCCGCTGATTGTGGGCACTATTGTTTATTGCCTGTGCTATACTATTGCCTGGGCCTGTTATTACGGGGGAATCACCGCCCCTGTGGTGATCCTTTCTCTGTGCCTTTTCCCTTGCGGCGCTTTTTTTCTGTTCAGCCTGGATCGGAAAAATGTGCCGGCGGCAGTATTTACCCTGCTGTTCGCGCTGTGCCATACGGTATACGGTGTGATCAATTTTATTTTGGAATAGAACCGGTGATCTCACCGGCTGAAGAGGAAAAAATATGATGATCAAAACAGAAAAAATGGTCTACTCGGTCATCCGGGAAGAACATATGATACATAACGATTTCTTTCTGCGCTGCCTGGAATTTCCGGCGGGAAGCAGGCCCCAAAGGCTTACCATGACCTGCCTTGCCGGGGGCAAAGCGCTTTACGAGGTACGCTACGAAAAAGAGGAGATCGAAAAGCGGCTTCAATACAGCAAGGAGGAAGTTGCCAGGTACCGGACCAGCAGCCTGAAACGCATCCTTGGCCTTTCCTATCGGCCGGAAAACGCGTTTTTCCACGAGCATTTCTCTTTCTTTTCCAGTGAGGCGGCAAAAGAGCTTTTCATTCGGGCGGAAGGTGAAGAGGGAACCTTGGAACAGCGTGTGGAGATTCTTCCCTATAAAAGTGTCAATACTTACCGCTTTCCCATGGGAGGTACACTGCTGGTAACAGATACCTATCCTTCCATCAATTCTCACAGATGGTGCAGAAACAGCGAATTCGCCTTTGACGTGGGAATGTTTGATGAAACGCTGGAAAAGGTCGCGATAGAGGGAAGAGCTGTGATGGCAGCCTGTGACGGGATCGTGGAAGAGGTCTTT
>JAETPP010000272.1 GCA_021771115.1 Bacillota bacterium
GCAGCTCCATCTTGGTGGGATGCACATTTACATCCAAAAGCTCCCCGTCCATAGCAATATGAAGCACCGTAAAGGGATACTTATGCTGCATCATAAAGGTCCGGTACGCATCCTCAATTCCTTTTGCTATCAGAGAGCTTTTAATATATCTTCCATTGATAAAATATGTCTCATACCCTCTGTTTCCTCTGGAAATCACCGGTTTTCCGATATAGCCCGTGATCCGCACTTTCCCCTGGGCTTCGTCCACCTCCGCCAAATTGGCCGCCACATCCCTGCCATAGATATGGTAAATCACATCCTTCAGATTGTGATTGCCTGAAGTGTGAAGCTTCGTCTGGACGTTATTGATAAACTGAAAGGAACCCTCCGGGTGGGAAAGCGCCATCCGCTCCATAAGATCGCTGATATAGCCCGCCTCAGTCATAGGCGTTTTGAGAAATTTTCTCCGGGCCGGAATATTGTAAAAAAGACTGCGAACCAGAAAAGTAGTCCCCTCCGGCGCCGCCGTCTCCTCCAGCTTTTTTTCCACGCCCCCCTCAATGCAATAGCGGACGCCCGCATCCGCCTCCCGTGTCTTGGTAATCAGCTCCACCATAGCAATGGCCGCAATACTGGACAAAGCCTCCCCCCGAAATCCTAAGGAGGATACGCAAAATAAATCTTCTGCCTTTTGAATCTTGCTGGTGGCATGGCGCAAAAAGGCTGTAGCCACCTGTTCCTTTTCAATGCCGCTTCCGTTGTCTGTGACACGCAGAAAAGAAATGCCCCCGTCCCGGATCTCCACGGTCACAGCCGTAGCGCCAGCGTCGATGGCATTCTCCACAAGCTCCTTTACCACGGAGGAGGGCCGCTCAATGACTTCTCCCGCCGCTATTTTATCAATGGTCTGCTTATCCAGCACCGCTATCTTTCCCATATCCGTATTTTCCCGCTTTCCGCCATATTGTTGTCTTTTCAAAGTTTACTATTGATACTTTACCATAAACAAAAGGCGGCATCAACGGATATTTTGGCACAGCTCCATGACTGTCTGCTCTGTTCCCAAAAGTTTTTATATTTATCCCAGTGCCACATCAAGCGCCATCATGACCGTAAAGCCTGCCGCAAACAGCAGCGTCCCTATGTTGGAGTGCTTTCCCTCCGACATCTCCGGGATCAGCTCCTCCACTACCACATAGATCATGGCCCCGGCCGCAAAGCTCAAAAGGTAAGGCAAAAGGGGTACCACAACTCCCGCAGCAAGTATCGTGAGCGCCGCACCCGCCGGCTCTACCGCGCCGGAAAGCGCACCGTAAAAGAATGCCTTTTTCTTGCTGACTCCCTCCGCCCGCAGGGGCATGGAGATTATGGCTCCCTCCGGGAAATTCTGTATGGCAATTCCAAGGGAAAGGGCCAGCGCTCCCATAGCGGTAATTCCGGCATCTCCGGTCATCCATCCGGCATAGACAACGCCCACTGCCATGCCCTCCGGCAAATTATGAAGCGTCACAGCCATCACCAGCAAAGCCTGCTTCTGCAGGCTGCTTTTCGGCCCCTCCGCCCTGCTGCTGTTCATGTGCAGATGGGGAACCGCCTTGTCCAGAAGCAGCAAAAACAGGATGCCGAGCCAGAAACCAACTGCTGCAGGCACGAACGCCCACTCTCCCATAGACTGTGAATACTCCATAGCCGGAATCAGCAGGCTCCAGATGGAAGCCGCCACCATGACCCCGGCAGCAAACCCTGTCAGCGCCCTCTGCACC
>JAETPP010000273.1 GCA_021771115.1 Bacillota bacterium
CACCAGCATCACCGCCTTTGAAACGGTTCCTGATATAACATTCGTGGGAGCAGTATTTCCGCCTGGAATTGCCGTAGGCCGTGAATGGCTTCCCACACCCGGCACAGGTAAAAGAATAGACCGCCCGCTGCTTTATTTTCTCCGGATGCTCATGCCACCACTTCACCCTGCATTCATCACAGCAAAACACGCGGGTTTTCAGCCCTTCCGTCTGCTGCAGGGGCTTTCCGCATTCCCGGCATCCCGGAACACTGTCCCCTTGCGCCGCCGCCATTTCCCCTGCCAGCCCGTTCCTCCTGCAGAAGCTCTTGACCGTGTCTTTTGAAATCCCGACTTTGTTTGCGACCGCCGTATATCCGAAGCCTTCTTTCCGAAGGCGTATGATCTGCTGTTTCTGTCTGTCCGTCATGGAAAGCACCTCCTCACTATACGGAGATTTGGAGGCCGTTTTGAGGGGGTATGAAAATAAAAAAAAAACAGCCCACAGAACAAACTATGCTCTGCAGGCTGTCCATTATAACTTACATAGGTTTACACTCTTTCTGCAAAATCGAGGCTCACCCATCCATTGCGTCCGCTCTGGTAGGATTTCAAAAGCCCCCACTTGGATGCGCCTTTTCCATCTGCCTCCTCCACAATCGTAAAGGTGCCGATTCCCGTATATTTCCCGGTCTTTCCATGGTCAGTGCCAGGGCCTTTCCGGATGTTCAGGTCGGGGATGGACACCCGCACCAGATAAGGCTTGAACGCTGCCGTTCTGGTATACACCGCTTTCCCGAATTCATCGAAAACGGAATACCCCGGATTCTCATCCGCACATTTCTTCGCATTCTCCAGCGACTTGAACGCCCCTTTCTGTGAGGATGCGTCTGCCCATGTCTTGCGGACGCGGTACCAGACCTCAGCTCCTGCAGAGCCGGAGGATGCACCTCCATCCATTCCAAGGATGCCTTTCAGGATAGCGAGGATTTTCTCCCCGTAGCCGGCTCCCGCCGCCCATCCTTTCCCATTTGGATTTTCCTTCTGTCCAAGCCACTCCACATATTCCGCACAGCCTCTTGTGACAAATTTGAAACGCGGGTCAATGCAGACGTTCTTCAGCGCATCCGAGGAGGCATAGGCTTTCAAATGCTGCACCTGCGCCCGGATGCCGAGCTGCGGCGTGTCAAAGGAATTCCCCTTCATCCCATTGGAAGTCACGCCCATGCCGCAGAAATTGTTCTGGGAAAGCGCGACCGCAGAGCCGGAAAAAGTGAAGTTCCCCGTCTCAAGGCAGGACTGCGCAAAGGCGATGTCGCCCCTCACTCCCTCTGCCTTGCCCTCGGAGAGATACAGCGGAACCATATCAAGGACGGTTTGTGCCACGTTCGGATTCTTCGCTTTCAGATACGCTTTCATCTGCTCCGCCGTTGCCGCTGCCTCCCCCATGATCTTCGTGTGTCCGTCCGTACCGGAGGACGCGCCGCCCATTGCCGCCTTGACCGCCCTGCGGAATCCGTCCATCGTGTACCCCGTGCCAAGCTGCGTCCACAGATGTTCCGGGTCGCCGTGGTTGCTGGCAATGCCCCGGCTGTGGCCTTCTTTGTGGGAAATCACCACGCCGTCCGCCAACGGATTTAAGCTGTACTTTTTACAGAGCATGGCAAACAGCTCCACCGCCGCCTCGTAGGTTTTCTTTGCCACTGCTTTTGCCGTGACCGTGTCAGAGCAGGTAAAGTTAGAGCCTGCTGTGTACT
>JAETPP010000041.1 GCA_021771115.1 Bacillota bacterium
AGCCCTGTTTCATAGGTCAGGGAATACCGCAGGGTAAATTTATCGTAGGCCGGCGCCCAATCCTGGGAATAGCCCTCCCAGCTGTAGTCCACGTTTTTGACGCTCCAGTCATACATGGCCTTGATCTGTGTGTAGGGATCGCTTTTTCCATAGGGCGCAAGAATTTTGCCCAAAATTTCATCCATTTCCGCATAGCCGGTCCGCTGGGGATGGAGCTCCACCTTGTTCAGCAGCGCCTTCACCTCACCCAGGCTCATAGCGTTGCCCGCCGCCTGCGCGGCGGGAGCAGGCAGCAGCCCCAGGCAGAAAACCATTACCAACAGCAGGGACAAGATCCCTTTTCCGCACTTCTTCATAACCTCTTCCCCCTCAAAACAATTTTTTCGATCAGATCCGCTGTTTCTTACAGATTTCTTACAGCATACCATTGGCTTTTCCGGGTGTCAAGCGAAATTTACCAAAGCCCGTCCCATGCAAGAGGGGCAGGGCAAAATGCCCTGTCCCTCTATCTGCCCTTCATTTGCTTTCGGCTGGTTGTTTCCGAAGCAGTGGGAAAAATTCATCTCACTATAAGCTCGCCCTCGTTTACGGAAAGGGTGATTTCGGATAGCCCGCCTTCTCCCTTTTCCACCAGGAGCGTGGCGATTTTATCCTCCACCATGCGGCGGATGTTGTTTCGCAGGTCTCTTGCGCCGCTGGTACCGTGAATGGATCTCTCCGCGAGCAGGGCGCAGACGGCCTGGTCATACTTCAGCTCTATGCCCTTTTCCTTCAGAGACTCCACATATTCCTCCAGCATCAGAGCGCAAATCTTCTCGTAGTCCGCCTGATCCAGGGGACGGAACAGAACGATCTCATCGATGCGGCTCAAAAATTCGGGGCGCAGAAATTCCTTTAAGGCCTTCATGGCCTTTTCCCGGCTCAAATCGGCGGCGGTTTTCGCAAAGCCCAGGGAGCCGTCCTTCCTGTCGCTTCCGGCATTGGAGGTCATAACGATGACGGTATTTTCAAAATTCACCGTTCTGCCGTGGGCGTCGGTGATACGCCCCTCATCCAGAATTTGCAACAAAATATTCATCACATCGGGGTGGGCCTTTTCGATCTCATCGAACAGCAGCACGGAATAGGGCCTTCTGCGCACCTTTTCCGTCAACTGGCCCGCCTCATCGTACCCCACATAGCCGGGGGGAGAGCCGATGATCTTCGACACGGAATGCTTTTCCATAAATTCAGACATATCCAGCCGGATCAGAGTTTCGGGGCTGTCAAACAGCTCCTGGGAAAGCACCCGCACCAGCTCGGTTTTTCCCGTTCCGGTGGGGCCTACAAACAGGAAGGAGGCCGGCCGCCTGCGGGGGCTGATCTGCACCCGGCTGCGGCGCACGGCGGAGGCCACAGCGCCCACCGCTTCCTCCTGCCCGATGATTTTTTGAGACAGCACCTCTTCCAAATGCAGCAGCTTTTTCAGCTCGTTTTCCGCGATCCGGGCAGCGGGGATCCCCGTCCACAGCTCGATCACATGGGCGGCGTCCTGCTCCTCCACGGCGGCAAAGGCTCCTTCCGCCCGCAGAGCGTCCAGGTTTTCTTCCAACGTGGCGATGCGGTAATGGGTTTTCGCCAGCTCCTCATAATCCACAGAGCCGCCGTCTCCCTGCTCGGAAAGCTCCTGCTCCCGGGCCTTTTCCTTTTTCAAAGAAAGCTCGGCGGAATCGTATTCCTCCAGCTTTTTATTGCGCAGAGCGGCGCAGGCGCAGGCCTCGTCCAGCAGGTCGATGGCCTTATCGGGCAGATAGCGGTCTGTGACATAGCGTTCAGAGAGCGTCACCATGCGGCGGACCAGCTGATCCGATACGGTGACCCGGTGATAGGCCTCGTAATAGCCCTTGATGCCAAGCAGGACCTGAACGGCCTCCTGGATCGAGGGCTCTGTTACGGTGACAGGCTGGAACCGGCGCTCCAAGGCGGCGTCTTTTTCAATGTATTTCCGATACTCCGCAAAGATGGTGGCGCCGATCACCTGGATCTCGCCCCGGGAGAGAGCGGGCTTTAAGATATTGGCGGCGTTCATGCTGCCCTCCGCGTCTCCCGTGCCTACCAGGTTGTGGATCTCATCGATAAACAAAATGATATTGCCGTCGGCCTTTACCTCGTCCACCAGGCCCTTGATCCGGCTTTCGAACTGCCCCCGGAACTGGGTGCCGGCCACCAGAGAGGTCAGATCCAAAAGCTGGACCTCCTTTTCCCGCAGGCGGGCGGGCACATTTCCCGCCGCGATCCGCAGGGCAAGGCCCTCCGCGATGGCGGTTTTTCCCACGCCCGGCTCGCCGATGAGGCAGGGGTTGTTCTTCGTGCGGCGAGAAAGGATCTGCACTACCCGCTCGATCTCCCGCTCTCTGCCGATAATGGCGTCCAGCTCGCCCCGCCGGGCCTTGCCCGTCAGGTCGGTACAGTAATTTTGAATGTGCTTCCGCTTCTTTTTGTGGTAGCTTTCCTTTTTTTCCCGCACCCCGGTGTTTCCGCCGTTTTCTCCGGGCGCGCCGCCCAGCATCATATCGGTGGGCAGCATGGTGGCCGCTCCGCCGGGCGTAAAGGAATCCTCCTCGTCCTCCATATCTTCCATATCCATCAGCTCCGCCATTTGGCCGGTCATGGCCTCCAGCTCTTCCTCACTGATCCCCATTTTTTCCATAATATCATTGACTGGCTTGATGCCCAGCTCTTTTGCGCAGGTAAAGCACAGCCCCTGGGTGTTTTTTCCATCGATGGAATGGGACACAAACACCACGGCGGGCCTTTTATGGCAACGCGAACACATCAGCATAGCTGCCGCTCCTTTCCGGAAAGCAAACGGCCATTATATCCGTTTTTATTTTTTTCGGGGCTCCCGCACGGTTTTGGTGCGGATCTCATCGGGCAGGTTCAATTCATACTTTTCATCATCGGAATGCAGTATTTCCAGAAAGATCTGAAAATACCGAATGCCGGAATAGATCATCATAAAAGCCGTGAGCAGCAATAATCCGTAAGAAACGCCGCTGAACACCGGGCCGGACAAATGGAAAGCCCCATCCATAAGCACTATGACGCCCACGGAAATATAGAACATCACCGTGGCGACCTTTCCGTACCATTTGGCGGCGCAGGGCCGTTTTCTCTTTTTTAAGAGCACCACCGCACAGCATAGCATACCCAGCTCTTTGCAGATAAAAAGCACCAGCACCGGGCAGATCGCGGGAAATTTCACGGCAAGGCAAAGGGCCACCACGCCTTGGGTGAGCTTGTCCGCCAGGGGATCCAGCATTTTCCCCAATTCCGTGATCTGGTTAAATTTGCGGGCGATTAGCCCGTCAAACAAATCGGAAAGGCCGGAAACCGCCAGCAAAATCACCGCCGCCAGCAGATGCCCCTTTAGAAAAGCCACGGCAAAAAAGGGGACCACAACAATGCGCAGTAAGGAAAGCGCATTGGGTACCGTCAAATTTTGATTTCTCGGTTTTGGTTCAGGAGCCATAGCTCTATTTCCTCTCTTTTCCTATCTTTTCCACAAAATCACTGAGTCTGTCAGCGGAACATAGCCCCCAACGGATTCATCCGGGTCACGATCCCGGCAATGACAGAGCGATCCAGCATAATTTCCACATCCGCCTGGGCCTCCATGGTCAGCATCGGCAAAAACACCTGCAGGGCGGAAATGAAGATCCACACGGAAACCAGCGCCAGCAAAAAGCCGAACAGCCCGCCCAGGGTACCGTTTAACTGCCGAAGCAGCGGCAGCCGGAACAGCCCCGCCACCATGTCCGCCAGCACCCGGACCACGATCATGAACAGGCAAAACAGCACGATCACCGCCAGCACCTTCAGAAAGCCGATAAAGACCGGGGCCAGGGAATCGGCGATCAGCTCCGCGGCCTGCCCGCTTCGGGTGGAAACCACACCCTCCAGGCTGTTGGCAGTGATCCCCGCCTCCGCCAGCGCGCGGACGATAAAATCGGGCAAAGAGGAAAGCAGCCCGTCTACAGCGGCAGAGGTGCTTCCCGTTCCCAGGGACGCGATAGAGCTGCTGATCCGCTCCACCAGCGCGTCCCGAAACATCACGTCAAAAACCCATTTGGCGGCGGCGCCGCCCAGGGCGGAGGCGAAGAACGCCGCCAGGATAGAGCCCAAAAAATGAGCGGCGGATTTCACAAACCCTCTGCGGATCCCTATGAAGGTAAACAGCAAAAAAACGCAGAGCAGCACAAGATCCAGCATGATATTCACAGCTCTCCCCCTCCTTGCGGCAGCTTCAGGCCTCAAAAAGCCTGTAGGTTATAAGTTTAACACAAACTTTCCGGTTTCACAAGAGCCATTCCCCTTACAGATATCTTACTACAGCGAAACATCAGTGTATCTCCACCGTGCGGATCTCGCTGACGCCCAGCACATAGGCGGCTCGTTCGCTGCTCAGCGCAATGCTTTTCGCATCGCTTCCGGCGTCGACGCGTCCCTGCTCCACCCCGGTGGAATAGTCATAGAACACCACCTGGCTGTCCACTAAAGCCCCCACCGTACCGCCGGAAACAGAAAGGGACACGATGCGTTCCGGGGATTCGATGCGCACAGGGTCATTTCCCCCGCGGAATACCAGCAGCGTACAGGGCCCGGCGTGGGCATAGGCGGAAATGGATAAAAACGCCCTGCTCTGATCCAGGCGGTAGGCGGTGAGCTGCCGCCCATCATAGCTGTATTCGCTGAATGCGTAATCGGTGGATCTTGCCGTCAGCAGGGCGGAATCTCCCACGGCGTACAGGTCGCCGCTTTCCGTCCACGCCGCGTCGATCAATAGATTATCCCTGGTTTCATAGCTTGCCAGGGGCTCCGGCTGATTGAAATCAAACACCGTGACCTTGGAAACCAGCTCGCCCTTTTCGCTGCGCACCGTGCATACCGCGCCGTACACTCCATCGTAATTCATGGCAATGGCCGTGATATAGTCCTTTGCAAAGGCATAGGTGTACTGCAGGGAGCCATCCTTTTGGAAAACGTTCAGCTCAGAGGCTCCGTCAGAGCCCTGCAGCCCCAGTGCAAACCTGCCGTTCTGGGCCACAACGCCGGAAAGGATCTCCCGTTCCGCCGTTCCCCGAACCTTCACCTCCGTGCCGGAAAGCACCAGATACCCGGTGCTGCCCTGGTTATAGAGCAGCGTCTGCCCATAGGCGGAGCGCATGGCGGGCTGGTTCAGGCTGTGCCGCAGGGAAAGCCCGGTTTTTCCGGTGGGATCCACCATGGTCAGGGCGGTGTCGCTCAAGATCAGTGCGTCTCCCCCGTAAGAGGTAAAATTGGAGGCATAGACCGAGGAGCCGGTAATGGAAACGGGAAAGCCGTCCCCCTGGCCCTCTCCCACAAATTGCAGCCTCACCCAGGTGGTGATATTCTCCAGAGTCAGGCTGGAGCGGTTGATCCACAGGGCAAGGCCGAGGATCAGAAGGATCAGAATAATGACCACACGGTACACGGCCTTGGGGACCCGCATTTTTTTCAGCCTTTCTTCTCCCGCCGCTTCCGCTTCTTCGTCCTCATACTCAAAAAAGGCCTCGGCCTCCTGATAGTCTCTCAGGCGCACGATCTCCCTGGTATCGGCCTTGGAATTCACTTTTTTCTTGTGCTTTGCCATACTTTGCCCTCGCTAGCGATCAATAAAAAACACGGTTCAAATACAGCCCGCAGGCCGGAGCGGTGGGGCCGGCGGCTTTTCGGTCCTTTGCTTCGATCACACCGGGGATCTCCTCCGGCGTGAGCTTTCCCTGCTGCACCCGGAGCAGCGTACCCGTCATGATGCGCACCATATTGTACAGAAACCCGTCCGCCGCCACGGTGAATACCACTAAGTTTCCCCGGCGCTCCACCTTCGCTTCCGTCACGGTGCGGGTCAGGTCTCCTTTCTCTCTGCGGTCCAGCGTGCAGAAGGAAGAAAAATCGTGCCGCCCGATATAGTGCTTTGCGGCTTCATTCAGTTTTGCCTCCTCAATGGGATACCAGTAGTGCAGCGCCCGCCCGAGCAGGAAGGGCTCCCGCACCGGGTGGTTCCAGATCTCATAGGTATATTCCTTTCCCTTGCAGGAATACCGGGCGTGAAATTCCAAAGGCGCCTCCCGGCAGCCTTTTACCGCGATATCCTCCGGCAGATAGTGGTTCAGGGCGGCCAAAAGCCGCTCCGGGGGAATTTTACTCTCTGTTTTCAGGCTCACGCAGAACTCCCTGGCGTGAACGCCGGTATCCGTGCGAGAGCAGGCCTTGATCTCCTCACAAAGCCCGGTCACATCCCGCAGGGCCTTTTGAAAGACCTCCTGCACCGTCAGGGCGTTTTCCTGTATCTGCCAGCCGTGATAACGGGAACCGTCATAGGAAAGCGTCAAAAGCAGATTTCGTTTTGTTTCTTCCGTTTCAAAGGCCCCCACAGGATCACCCCCGTATTAGTTGTTAGTTGTTAGTCGTTAGTTGTTAGAAAAGGGCAAGATCCTTTCAGGCGCCTAAATCACCCTGGGAAACAGGATATTCAGCGTGAGGAAAACGCCCAGGGCCAAAACGGCGGAGCAGAGGGAAAGCCAGTCTCCCCGGCCGAATTTCAGAATTTTCATTTTGGTGCGTCCCTCCCCGCCGTGATAGCAGCGGCTTTCCATGGCGGTGGCCAGGTCATAGGCCCGGCGGAAGGCGGAAACGAACAGGGGGATCAGCACCGGCACCAGCGCCTTGATGCGCTGGATCACGCCGCCGCTTTCCATATCGGCCCCCCTGGCCTTCTGGGCGCTCATGATCTTTTCCGTTTCCTCCAGCAAAGTGGGAACAAAGCGCAGGGCAATGGTCATCATCATGGCAAATTCATGTACCGGCACGTGCAGCTTTCCGAGAGGCTTTAACAGCCGCTCGATAGCGTCTGTCAGCTGGGTGGGCGAAGTGGTAAAGGTCAGCACAGAGCTTGCCAGGATCAGCAGCACAATGCGCAGGGAAATGAAAACACTGTTTAAGATCCCGGCCTTTGTGATCTTCAGCCACCCCCACTGCACCAAGGGCTCTCCGGTGCCGTAAAAAATGTTCAGCACAGCGGTAAACACCAGCAGGATCAAAATGGGTTTCAGGCTTTTCAAATACATCTTCGGCGGGATCTTGGAGAGGGCGATCCCCAGAAAAATATACAGCACCGCCGCGGCCAGGGAAAAGAAATTACCGGAAACAAAAATGAGGACAATGGAAAACACCGTAAGGCAAATCTTCAGCCGGGGGTCCATCCGGTGCATTACAGAGGGGGCCGGGAAATACTGGCCCAGGGTAATATCGGAAATCATAGGGCCGGCCCTCCTTTCTGCGCGGAGTTCTGTCCGCTCCCCTTAAAAACGGGCAGCAGCTGCTTTAAGGCCTCATCCACCGTGAGAGTGGCAGGGTCTGCGGGATAGCCCATAGCCCCCAGCTCCTGCATGATCTTTGTGATCTGCGGCACCCGAAGGCCGATCTGCTCCAGCTGTTCTCCCTGAGAAAACACGGTGCGGGTATCCTCCAGCAGCACCACGTGTCCCCGGTTCATCACCAGCAGCCGGTCCGCCGTGCGGCCGATATCCTCCATGCTGTGGGAAACCAGCAGCACGGTATTGTGGCGCTCCTTGTGGTATTGGCTGATCTGGGAAAGCAGCACATCCCGGCCCCGGGGGTCCAGCCCGGCGGTGGGCTCGTCCAGCACCAGCACATCCGGGTCCATGGCGATCACTCCCGCAATGGCCGCCCGGCGCTTTTCGCCGCCGGAAAGCTCAAAGGGAGATTTTTCCAAAAGCTCCTCGGAAAGCCCGGTAAACCTTGCCGCCTCCATGGCCCGGTCCCTTGCCTGCTCCTCGGAAAGGCCCATATTTTTCGGGCCAAACATGATATCCTTCAGCACGGTCTCTTCAAAAAGCTGGTATTCCGGATACTGGAACACCATGCCCACCTTAAACCGCACATCCCGTATTTTTTTCGGTTCCTCCCAAATGTCCCTGCCTTCTAAAAGCACCTGACCGGCAGTGGGCTTGAGTAAGCCGTTTAATAGCTGGATCAGGGTGGATTTTCCGCTGCCGGTATGGCCGATCACGCCCAGAAACTCCCCCTGTCGAATGGAGATGGAGGCTCCGTCCAGCGCCGTTTTCCGAAAGGGCGTGCCCGCCCCGTACTCATAGGTAAGATCCTTGGTTTCCAGGGCCGTTTTCCCGTTTTCCGCAGAACGCTTTTGAAACGGGGCGGAGGGCTTTGCTTCTAAAACACGGCCGCCGGCAGCCTGCTCCTCCCGATACCGCCGAAACAGCTTCACACATTCCCCGGTCCCCAGGGGCATGCCGGAAAGCTTTGCCCC
This sequence comes from Bacillota bacterium, assembly GCA_021771115.1. Taxonomy (GTDB): domain Bacteria; phylum Bacillota; class Clostridia; order Oscillospirales; family Acutalibacteraceae; genus Acutalibacter. Next base: position 8,354 of record JAETPP010000041.1, read on the forward strand.
CGCGGTGGAAAGCCGGTACACAAGCTCAGTGGCCTGGGGCACATCCAGCCCGTGGCGCTTTAAAAACTCCACCTTCCCGAATACCTCTTCCGGGGTACCGTCTGTCAGGATGGCGCCCTGATCCATGACCACCACCCGCCCGGCCTGGACCGCTTCCTCCATATAGTGGGTGATCAGCACAATGGTGATCCCCTTTTCCCGGTTTAAGCGCTTGATGGTCTCCATGACTTCATTGCGGCCTCTGGGATCCAGCATGGCGGTGGGCTCGTCCAGCACGATGCAGGCGGTCTCCATGGCGATGATGCCCGCAATGGCCACCCGCTGCTTCTGCCCGCCGGAAAGCTTATGTGGGGCGCTTTCCCGGTATTCGTACATATCTACCGCGCGAAGGGCCTCATCCACCCTTTTCCGGATCTCCTCCGGCGGGATGCCCAGGTTTTCCGGGCCAAAGGCCACATCCTCCTCCACCACACCGGCAACCAGTTGATTATCGGGGTTCTGCTGCACCAGTCCAACCCGGCGGCGCACCTCCAGCTGACGGGTCTCCTCCGTGGTATCGATGTGATCCACCAGCACCTGACCGGAGGTGGGGACCAGCATGCCGTTTAAGAGCTTCGCCACCGTGGATTTTCCGCAGCCATTATGTCCCAGCAGGGCCACAAATTCTCCCTGCTCTATTTGCAGTGTAATGCCGTGCAGAGCCTCCTTGGACTCCTCGGCCTCCGGCTCATAGGAGAACCGGACTTCCTTTAATTCCAGCAGGGCCATCTACTTATCCTTCCCTTTCGACAGATCCATGTTTTTCCAAACGGATCCGCCCGCGTCCACGCGTTTTTGAAATTCCGCTCTGTACAGCTTTTCCCAACGCCACACGGCAAAGAAGTGAAAAAGCCCGTACAGGATAAAGCCGATGGACTGCGGCAGCCACACAATATGGGCGCGCGCATCCATTCCTTTGATTCCACACAGCGAAAGAACAGCGTCAAAGCGCCTGCCCCCGCCACAAGGAGAAAAAACCATTTGGAGGGCGGCCCCTCCCGGCCCTTCAGTTCATGCCGGAACAGCCGCCAGAGCGGATAGGCCAAAAGCGCCAAAACGCCCAGAAAAACAGCGCACAAAAGCCATAGCTCCGGAACCATGCACCATTCGTAAATCAGCCCCGCCGCAAAAAGCAGCAGCACCGAAAAAAAGCTCCAGTCCGCTCCCTTTTTCCAATTCGCCATAAAATCAGCCCTTACTCTAACAACTAACAACTGATCACTAACAACTACTTTCCCAAATCGCCGTGCTGCCGCAGGGCAGTACCAGGCCGGTGTTCGTGACCGGCAGGCCGATCTCATCGGAGGAGACCCGGCCGCCCAGCTTTTTTTGGAGCAGCACTCCCAGCAGGTACTCCATCACCGCCGGAGAAAGGCCGGTAGTGTAGGAATTGAGCAAAAAGAACAGGGCGTGGGGCGACAGGATGGGCAGGCACATTTCCACTAAGGAATAGAGCTGCTCCTCCAGCTTCCACACTTCGCCCCCCGGGCCTCTCCCGTAGGAAGGGGGGTCCATGATAATGCCGTCGTAGGTGTTCCCCCGGCGCTGCTCCCGCTGAACGAATTTCACACAGTCGTCCACAAGCCACCGCACCGGCCGGTCGCTGAGAGCAGATGCCTCGGCGTTTTCCTTTGCCCACTGCACCATGCCCTTAGAAGCGTCCACATGGGTCACAGCAGCGCCGGCCTTCATGCAGGCCAGGGTCGCCGCCCCGGTATAGCCGAAGAGGTTCAGCACCTTCAGGGGCCGGGAAGCATCCTTCTGCTTGGCGGCTTTGATCCGCTCCATAACGAATTCCCAGTTCACCGCCTGCTCCGGGAAAATTCCCGTATGCTTAAAGCCCATGGGCTTTAAGCGGAAGGTAAGCTCCTGCCAGCCGATCTTCCAGACAGCGGGAAGCTTTTTGTACTCCTCCCAGCTGCCTCCGCCGGAGCTGGACCGCCGGTACCGGGCATGGGCCGAGCCCCAGCGGGGATCCCGCTTTTCCCCGGACCAGATGATCTGCGGGTCCGGCCGGATAAGCAGAATATCTCCCCACCGCTCTAAGCGTTCCCCGTCCGCCGTATCAATCAATTCATAGTCCTGCCATGTTGCTGTTCTCATAGTGATATCACCGTTTAGTCGTTAGTTATGAGGGGGTGGAGGTTGGATACTAGATACTGGATACTAGATGCTAGATGGTGGTTGGCACAATATAAGGAAGGGCAAGGGCTTTTGCGCTCCTCAGAATAACAGTGAATGAGGGCGGCTAGTGCGCTAAATTGGAATTTAACGTTATTCCTTCCGCTCCCCTCCTGTCATCCTGAACGAAGTGAAGGATCTCGCCCTTTTGCTCTTTACCCAGGGAATAAGGACGAGATCCTTCGTCACTGTGTTCCTCAGGATGACACGTAGGGGTAGTCAGTGCGCTAAATTTAGAATTTAATGCACTATCGAAAAAGGAAACTGTAGGGCCCGTTCTCACCTGTCGGTTCGGTCAGCGCTAGACGGTCTCCACCTGAGACCAGCGCCGTCCTCGGCGGGTCGCAGGAATGCTAACGGACCGTCCGGAGGCCGGTTCCTACAAAGTCTCTTTTCAACTGGCTGTTAAACTATAATTCATCAAACTTCCCTGCCCGTCCAGCGTCCAGCATCTAGAATCTAGCATCTAGATTCAGCAAAGCTCCGCTTTGATGACCTCTGCCACATCATTTGCCAGCTTTTCGATCAGGGCCTCGTCCTGTCCCTCTACCATGATGCGCAGCAGGGGTTCGGTGCCGGAGGGGCGCACGATGATCCGTCCGTCTCTGCCCAGGGTCTCCGTTACCTTGTCGATGGCGGAGCGCACCTTGTGGTCGGTATAGAAGGCAAGCTTCCCCTCGGGGGAGACCTGCAGGTTCACAATGGTCTGGGGGAACCGCTGCATCAGGGTGGCCAGGGAGGAAAGCTTTCCCTCTCTCCTGCGCAGCAGGCTCAAAAGCTGGCAGGCGGTGAGCTGCCCGTCGCCGGTGGTGGCAAAATCCCGGAAGATCACGTGGCCGCTTTGCTCGCCGCCGAAGTTGTAGCCGCTTAAACGCATTTCCTCCAGCACATAGCGGTCGCCCACCTTGGTGGCTTCAAACTCCATGCCGTTTTCCTCGCAGAACCGCTGGAAGCCCATGTTGGTCATAATGGTGCCTACCACCGTGTTTTTCGAGAGCTTTCCCCGGCTCTTCATATCCAGGGCGCAGATGGCCATAATGAAATCGCCGTCGATGAAATTGCCCTGTTCGTCCACCATCAGGCAGCGGTCGGCGTCGCCGTCGAAGGCCACGCCCGCGTCCACCTCATGGGTCTTTACATATTCGATCAGCCCCTCCATGTGGGTGGAGCCGCAGGCCGCGTTGACATTGATACCGTCCGGCTTATCGTTCAGCATGGTGACCTGGGCCCCCAGCTCGGTAAACAGGGTTTCCGCCGTGGCGCTGGCGGAGCCGTTGGCGGTGTCGATGGCGATCTTCATGCCATCCAGGGAGAAATGGACGGAATTTTTCACGTGGTCGATGTAGTCCCGCACGGCTTCCCCGGCGTGGCTGACAGTGCCGATGCCTCCCTCATCCGGAAATTCCCCGGAAATATCGGATTTCCCCAAGATGATATCCTCAATGCGCTCCTCCAGGTCGTCCGGCAGCTTGAAGCCGTCTCCGGAGAAGATCTTGATGCCGTTATATTCATAGGAATTGTGGGAAGCGGAGATCATTATCCCCGCGTCCGCCTTATATTTTTCCACCAGATAGGCCACGGCGGGGGTGGGTACCACACCCAGGGTCACCACGCTGGCGCCGATGCTGCAAAGCCCCGCCGCCATGGCGGTTTCCAGCATATCGGAGGAAAGCCGGGTGTCCTTGCCGATGAGCACCTTGGGGTGCCGGTTCGATTTGTTGGTCAGCACACAGGCCGCCGCCCGGCCAAGCTGGGTGGCCAGCTCGCAGGTCAGATCCTTATTTGCGATACCTCTGATTCCGTCTGTTCCGAAAAGTCTTCCCATAATCGTTTGCTCCTTTATCAAGAATAAGCTCCAGGTCAGGTTACCTTTTTAATGAGCCTTTTATTCCATTCTCATCTGCAGATTTTCTTCGTTCTTGAGCTTTCCCGGCACGGGAAGCCCCAGGTGGAGGTAGGCCGCCGGGGTGACGCACCGCCCGCGGGGAGTGCGGGTCAAAAAGCCGATCTGCATGAGGTACGGCTCGTTTACATCCTCAATGGTGACGGCCTCTTCGCCGATGGCCGCCGCCAGGGTCTCCAGCCCCACCGGGCCGCCGCTGTAGTTTTTGATAATGGCGGAAAGCATGTTCCGGTCGCTCTGGTCCAGGCCCAGCTCGTCGATCTCCATTCTGTCCAAAGCAATGCGGGCCGTGTTCAGGGTGATGACTCCGCCGCTCATGACCTCCGCGAAATCCCGCACCCGCTTTAAGAGCCGGTTAGCGATGCGGGGCGTACCCCGGGAACGGGAGGCGATCTCCAGGGCCGCGTCAGCCTCGATCTCCGCCTGCAAAATGCCGGCGCTGCGCAGGACGATTTTCGAAAGCTCCCCCGGGGAATACAGCTCCAGCCGCAGCACCACGCCGAAGCGGTCCCGCAAGGGGGCGGAAAGCTGACCTGCCCTGGTGGTGGCCCCCACCAGGGTAAACCGGGGCAGGGGCAGGTGATAGGAAGCCGCCATCTGCCCCTTGCCCGTGATGATGTCCAGGGCAAAGTCCTCCATGGCGGGGTACAAAATTTCCTCCACCGTTCGGGGCAGGCGGTGTACCTCGTCGATAAACAGCACGTCGCCGGGGCTTAAATTTGTCAGCAGCGCCGCCAGGTCTCCCGGCTTTTCAATGGCCGGGCCGCTGGTGATCCGAAGGTTTACCCCCAGTTCGTTGGCCACAATCCCCGCCAGGGTGGTTTTACCCAGGCCCGGCGGGCCGTACAGCAGCACATGATCCAACGTTTCCTTCCGGCTTTTTGCCGCCTCGATATAGATCTTCAGGTTCTCCTTGGCCTTTTCCTGACCGATATATTCGGAAAAGGTGCGGGGGCGCAGGGGATTTTCCACTTCCCTGTCCTCCGGGGTATAGCCCGTTTCCGTCAGCCGGTTTTCCAGATCCAGGTCATCCTGGGAGTCCCAGTCAATGCCGTATTCCTGAGCGGTTTCCTTCCCGCCGGTCTTTTCGACCATACGCTTCACCTCACTCCGCAAAATACCGTAATTCCATTATTTTTTCTCCGTTCTGTTTTTTCCGATTCTGCCGGAAAGAAGCCAGACAAGCCCGCCCAATAGGAAAACCACCGCCAAAGCGGCGCCCTCCACCCAAAGCCGCGTATACCAGGGGGCGGAATTCATGGCGTACAGCCCGGGATTCTTTTTCACATCCCACCATAAAAACAGGGCTTTTCCAAGGAAGACCCCCAGGAAAGAACTTAAAATGATGGTTACGCCCCTTCTGATTTTTTGTTTCATGGTATCCCTTCTTATCTGCTTCCAAAGGATTTCAGCGCCAGGCGGATCAGCTCCTCCGGGGGAAGCTGGGAATCAAGCCTGCCCACAGCGGCGGCGGCGTCTGAGGGAGAATAGCCCAAAGTTACCAGGGCCTCCACCGCCTGGGCCGCATTGCCGGAGGCGGAGGGGCCGCCCGCCTGCAGGTCTTCCATGGAAAGGCCGGAGGCGGACAGGCTTTTTACCTTATCCTTTAATTCCAGCACAATGCGCTGGGCCAGCTTCGGCCCCACGCCGCTTGCCTTGGTAAACCGCTTGGAGTCCCCCGCCGCGGCGGCAAGGGCCACGTTTTCCGGGGTAAGCTCCGATAAAATGGCGATCCCCACCTTGGGGCCCACGCCGCTGATCCCGGTGAGAAGCTTAAAGCAGTTCAGTTCTCCCTGGGTGAGAAAGCCGAACAGATCCAGGGCGTCCTCCCGCACGTTCAAATGGGTGTACAGGGTGGCGGTCTCATGGAGCTTCGGCAGATTCCGCAGGGTGCTCATGGAGGTAAAGCACTTAAAGGCCACGCCCCCCACATCCAGCACCGCCAGCCCCGGCTCCGTATGCACAAGCTTTCCAGTAAGTGAATAAAACATTTTTCTCCTCCGGTATTTTCAGTTTTACAGGACAGATAAATTGGAATTTGGCAGGCTACCCTCTCTGTCATCCTGAACGAAGTGAAGGATCTCGTCCTTTTGCACTTTTCCTTAGAAATGAAGGGCGAGATCCTTCGTTACTACGTTCCTCAGGATGACAGACAGGAGCCCTTGCTCTTTTCTAACAACTAACAACTTATAGCTAACAACTAAATTGCTTTTCCCGGCTCTCTGGCCCGCTCCAACAGGTTCCGGCGCAGCGCGGAGCCCGCCGCCTGGCCGTGGCAGATGGCCAGCGCCAGGGCGTCGGCGGTATCGTCTGGCTTGGGGATAGAGGGCAGCTTCAAAAGCCGCCTGGTCATTTCCTGCACCTGGGGCTTTAGGGCCTTGCCGTATCCCGTTACCGCCTGCTTTACCTGCATGGGCGTGTATTCAAACAGCGGGACCTGTGCCTGAGAAAGGGATAACAGGATCACGCCCCGGGCTTCCGCCACACCGATACCGGTGGTTTTGTTGTTGGTAAAGTACAGCTTTTCCACAGCCGCAGCCTGAGGCCTGTGCTGACGGAGCAGCTCCGTCATGCCCTCGTAGATCTCCTTCAGCCGCAGCCCGAAATCGTCCCCGGCCCTGGTGGTGACGGCCCCGTACTCTATGGGATGGTACAGGCCGTTTTTGGCCTCTATCACGCCGTAGCCCACAATGGCATAGCCGGGATCGATACCCAGAATACGCAAGCCGCTCCCCCCTGTTCCCGATGATTTCGCATATACAAGGGAAAGTATACCATAAAAAAGCGGTTTTGAACAGACAGAATATTTTGAACGTACCATGAATTTTCAAAATAGCGGGCTCAGTGAATTTTCAGCCGGGTTTCCGCAAAAGCTAAACCACAAATCGATTGCTTTTCGATCAGGCAAAAAGGAGAGAAACTTTATGACAAAGCGAGGCAAGATCAGGGCGCTCACGCTGCTTATGGCAGTGTTCCTTACCCTTTGCGGGCTGTGGGCGGACGCCGGATTCGCCCTGGCTTCCAGCCAGACAGAGCTGGAATATTCCTACCGCCGGGCTTTGGGCGACCTGACAGATCACGTGTCCGCCATGCGCTCTGTGCTGCAAAAGGCCCCCTATGTAAACACCCCCACCATGCAGAACGCTGTGTCCGCCGAGCTTTTGGAGCAAAGCGGCAGCGCAAAAAGCGCTTTGGCAATTCTCCCCTTTCCCCAGGAAAAGACAGAGAAAATCAGCCAGTTTCTGTCTCAGACGGGGAGCTACGCCCTTTCGCTTTCCCGCCATGCCGCCGCGGGACAGAGCCAGGGAGAAAGCGACCTGGAAATTCTCACTGTGCTGGAGGAATACGCGGGGACCCTTTCCGAGGCCCTGCAAAAAACCCAGGCACGGGTCGATACGGAGGATATCTCTATCAGCGGCTTGAAAAGACTATTGCGCAATGTGGAGGCCGAAGCCGCCCAGCCGGCATTTTCCGATGAATTCGACGAGGCGGCGGAGGCTTTCGCCCAGTTCCCCGCCCTGCTGTACGACGGGCCCTTTTCCGACCATATCCAGCGCCGCACCCCGCTTTTTCTGGAGGGCATGCCGGAAATAGACCGGCAGGAGGCTGCCCGGAAAGCCGCAGAATTTCTTCACTGCGCCCCCGAAGAGCTGGAGTTTCAGGGAGAGGCCGGGACGCAGCTGCCTGTATTTTCCTTTACGGGAAACGATTCTCACATCACCGTCACAAAAGCCGGCGGGCAGATCGCCTATTTCAAAAAAGCGGGACCGATTTCTGAAGCAAAGCTGGACTATACCGATGCACTGACAGAAGCCTGCCGGATGCTCAAAGAGCTGGGGATCCATGAGTTTCGGGAAACCTACTATGTGAGCAGCGATAACCTCTGCACCATCAATTTTGCCGGAACCGCCCCGTTTTCTGACGATTCCTTTGACCCCGGGGAGGAAATCGTCTGCTACCCCGACCTGATCAAGGTGACCATAGAACTGCAGGAGGGCGGCATGGTGGAGTACGATGCCGCCGGTTATCTGATGAACCGCCATGACCGGCAGCTTTCCCCGCCCGCCTTATCGGCCCGGGAAGCCGCCCAAAGCCTCAGCCCCCGGCTGACAGTGGAAAGCTCTCAGCCGGCGATCATCCCCTCCCCCGGCCTGGAGGAGATCCTGTGCTGGGAATTTCGCTGCACCGCGGAGAACGGACGCACGTTTCTCGTCTATATCAATGGCGAGACCGGGCTGGAGGAACAGCTTTATCTGCTGCAAAAGGACGAGCACGGGGTCCTTGCCATGTAACCAGGGCGTGTTCACACAAACAGGAGATCACGCCCTAAAAAAACCGCCAAAAACGCCGGGCAAAATGCTACCCGGCGACTTGTTTTTCCGGGCGTATTCTGCTAGAATGAAGGAAATACAGCCACTGGCTAAATATAGGAGGCGGCCCTATGGAAAAGGTCAAATTGGGCATCATCGGCGTAGGCAATATGGGAAGCGGGCATATCCGCAACATTCTGGCGGGAAATACCCCGGAAATCGAAGTCGCCGCAGCGGCGGACCGCCGGGAGGACAGGCGGGCCTGGGCGAAGGAAGAGCTGCCGGAGGGCACGCCGGTTTTCACGGAGGGCTCGGAGCTGATCGAAAGCGGCCTGTGCGACGCGGTGCTCATTGCCACCCCCCACTACCAGCACCCCGTTTTAGCGCAGGAGGCTTTTCAAAAAAGGCTTCACGTGCTGTGTGAGAAGCCTGCCGGGGTCTACACCAAGGCGGTCAGGGAAATGAACCTTGCCGCCGGGAAAAGCGGCAAGGTGTTTGCCATGATGTTCAATCAGCGCACCAACTGCCTCTACCGCAAAATGCACGAAATGGTACAGGGCGGCGAGCTGGGAGAGCTTAAACGGGTGAACTGGATCATTACCGACTGGTACCGCACCCAGATCTATTACGATTCCGGCGATTGGCGGGCCACCTGGGAGGGAGAAGGCGGCGGCGTGCTGTTAAACCAGTGTCCCCACCAGCTGGATCTGCTGCAGTGGATCTGCGGCCTGCCGAAAACCGTGCAGGCCTTCTGCCACGAGGGAAAATGGCACGATATCGAGGTGGAGGACGATGTGACCGCCTATCTGGAATTTGAAAACGGCGCCACCGGCGTGTTTGTCACCACCACCGGGGACGCTCCCGGCACCAACCGGTTTGAGGTGACCGGCACCAGGGGAAAGCTGGTGTGCGAAAACGATACCCTCACCTTCTGGAAGCTGAAAACAGACGAGCGGGAATTCTGCCGCACCTCTCAGGAGGGCTTTGCCAGGCCCGAATGCGAAGAGATCGCGGTGGAAACCGACGGGGAAAATCCCCAGCATGTGGGGGTGTTAAACGCCTTTGCCGGAAACATCCTCCACGGCACGCCGCTGGTGGCAGAGGGCAAGGAGGGCCTGCGGGGGCTGACCCTGTCCAACGCCATGCACCTTTCCAGCTGGCTCCATCAGCCCGTGGAGATCCCCTTTGACGAGGAGCTGTTCCTCCGCGAACTCACAAAGCGCCGGGAGAATTCCCGGAAGAAAGAAGGAAAGGAGATCACCTTCTCCACGGAAGGTACCTATTAAACCATGAAAAAACTGGCGTTATCCGGATTTTCCGATGAGATCTCTCCCGTGTTTGACGAGCAGCTTGCCGCCATCCGGGAATTCGGCCTTTCCTACATAGAGCTGCGGGGCGCGGACGGGGTCAATGTATCCGACCTCACTGCTTCCAAGCTGCGGGAACTGAAAGAAAAGCTTCGCGCCGCCGGGATCGCTGTTTCCTCCATCGGCTCTCCCATTGGAAAAATTTCCATCGAGGATGATTTTCCCGCCCATATGGAAAAGCTGAAGCGCACCCTGGAGATCCAGAAGGAGCTGAACGCTCCCTATCTCAGGATGTTCAGCTTTTATCTTCCTGCCGGGAAAGCCCCGGAGGAATACCGGGAAAAGGTATTTGAGCAAATGGGCGCTATGATAGAGGAAGCCGCCCGGTGGGATTCCATGCTGCTCCACGAAAATGAGAAGGGCATTTACGGCGATACCGCTCCCCGGTGCCTAGAACTGATGCAGGCCTTTTCCGGCCCCCATTTCAAGGCCGTGTTTGATTTTGCCAATTTTGTAGAGGTGGGGCAGGACACACTGCCCGCCTATGAAAGCCTTCTTCCCTATATCGAATATATTCATATCAAAGACGCTTTACGAAACGAAAAAAAGATCGTGCCCGCAGGACAGGGTGACGGGCGTGTCAAGGAGATCCTTTCCGACCTGCTTCACAGCGGCTGGCGGGGCTTCCTTTCCCTGGAACCCCATCTGACCGATTTCACGGGCCTTTCTAGCCTGGAGCTGGAGGCAAAGGAAAGATACACGAAGCTCGATGGGAAATCCGCCTGGAAGCTGGCGCTGGATTCTCTGCTGGCCCTCCTGCAAACCATTCCGGAAGCAAAGGAGATCGCCTTATGAAGCAGCTGAAATGCGCCATTGTTGGCTGCGGCGGTATCGCCCAGATACATGCCGCCGCTCTCCATCGGCAGGACACGGCGAACCTTCGGGCCTTCTGCGATATCCGTACAGAGCGGGCAAAAGCCCTGGCGGACGCCTATGGCGGCGCTGTCTATTCCTCCCTGGAAGAGCTTTTGGAACAGGAAGACCTGAACGTGCTTCACATCTGCACCCCTCATGTGCTGCACACCCCCATGGCAAAGCTGGCGGCGGAGCGGGGCATCGCTGTTTTTACCGAGAAGCCTCCGGTGATAAACGAAGCCCAGTGGGCGGAATTTCAGGCGCTGGGAGAAAAGGCGCCGGTGGGTATTTGCTTTCAGAACCGCTATAACGCCGGCGTGGAATTTGTAAAAGAGCTTCTCGCTTCCGGAAGACAAGGAAAGCTTTTGGGCGGCAGAGCTTTTGTCACCTGGCACAGGGACGCCCCCTATTACACGGAAAGCGGTTGGCGGGGCAGTCTGGAAACAGAGGGCGGCGGCGTGCTGATAAACCAATCCATCCATACGCTGGATCTTTTGGGACAGTTTCTGGGCCGGGCCGCTTCGGTGGACGCCACTATGACCAACCACCACTTAAAGGGCGTGATCGAAGTGGAGGACACCCTGGAAGCCCACATCGATTTCGGCGGAAAGCCCGGCGTCTTTTTTGCCACCACCGCCCACTGCACAGATTCCCCTGTACTGCTGGAGCTTGTGTGTGAGAACGGCACCATCCGCATGGAGGAGCAGGAAGTTTCTATTCGCTGGAAGGATGGCGGAAGAGAATTCCACCAGCTGCCCCAGCCCCTTTCCCCTGTTACCGGGAAAGCCTATTGGGGCCAAAGCCACGGCCTCTGCATCGAAGATTTTTACCGGTCCGTTTTGGAGAAAACACCCTTCCGAAACGATATCCCCGGTGTAACCGACACCGTGGAGCTGATGC
>JAETPP010000042.1 GCA_021771115.1 Bacillota bacterium
AACTTATGGAAGCACTGAATAAATCTGGTGTGCATAAAGCCGTTAGGCGTGATTTAATCAGTGCTTCCTTATGTCCTTGAGTTTAGCAAGCAGCGGATTTTGATACCCAAAATCCGTTTTCTATTTTCGGATAGAAAAAAGGAAGCAGAAAGCATAATTTCCACTTCCTTATGCAGTCTCTCCCTTCTGCGCTGTCCCTTTTTGATTGTTCAGGGCTTTTTTTGGAACCCGCTCTTCCGAAACACGGCGGTCTCCGCCTTCTGCTAATTGGTCTCTTCTAACAGGGGCTTCAAAAACTGCCCGGTATAGGAGCCTTCTACCTTTGCCACCTGCTCCGGCGTGCCCTGGGCCACGATCTCCCCGCCCCGGTTGCCGCCCTCCGGCCCCAGGTCAATAATGTGGTCGGCGGTTTTGATGAGATCCAGGTTGTGCTCGATCACCACCACGGTGTTGCCGGTATCCACTAAGCGCTGCAGCACCTCGATAAGCTTGTGCACATCGGCGATATGCAGGCCGGTGGTGGGCTCGTCCAGAATATAAATAGTACGCCCGGTGGGGCGCTTGGAAAGCTCTGTGGCCAGCTTCACCCGCTGAGCCTCGCCGCCGGAAAGGGTGGTGGCGGGCTGGCCCACCTTCACATAGCCCAGGCCCACATCCACCAGGGTTTGCAGCTTTCGAGCGAGCTTCGGAATATCCCGGAAAAAGTCCAGGGCTTCCTCGGCGGTCATTTCCAGCACATCGTAAATGCTTTTCCCCTTGTACTTTACTTCCAACGTCTCCCGGTTGTAGCGGTGGCCCTTGCACACCTCGCAGGGAACATACACATCCGGCAGGAAGTGCATTTCAATACAGATAATACCATCGCCCTGGCAGGCCTCGCATCTGCCGCCCTTCACGTTGAAGGAAAAGCGGGAGGCGGTAAAGCCCCGCATTTTGGCGTCCTGGGTGCTGGCGAAAAGCTCCCGGATATCGGTAAACAGACCGGTATAGGTGGCGGGGTTGGAGCGGGGTGTTCTGCCGATAGGAGACTGGTCGATCTGAATGACCTTGTCCAGGTGCTCCATGCCCAGAATTTCCTGATGAGTCCCGGCATGGGTATGAGCCCGGTTCAGCTCCGCCGCCAGCCTTTTATAGAGGATCTCGTTTATGAGAGAGGATTTTCCCGAGCCGGAAACGCCGGTCACGCAGACAAACTCGCCCAGGGGAATTTTTACATTGACCTTTTTCAGGTTATTCTGAGCGGCCCCCTTGATCTCCAGAAAATTCCCGTTTCCCTTTCTCCGCTTTTCGGGAACCTCTACCTTCTTTTTTCCGCTCAAATACTGGCCGGTCACAGATCCCTTGCATTTTTCAATGCCCTTCACCGGCCCGGCATATACGATCTCTCCGCCGTGAACGCCCGCGCCGGGGCCAACGTCTACCAGATAATCCGCCGCCCGCATGGTGTCTTCATCGTGCTCCACCACAATGACGGTATTGCCCAGATCCCGCAGGCGCTTCAGGGTTTCCAGCAGCTTCTGGTTATCCCGCTGGTGCAGGCCGATAGAAGGCTCGTCCAGGATATACAGCACCCCCATAAGGGAGGAGCCGATCTGAGTGGCCAGGCGAATGCGCTGACTTTCCCCGCCGGAAAGAGTGCCTGAGGCCCGGGACAGGGTCAGGTATTCCAGGCCTACGCTGTTTAAGAAGCCCAGCCGGGCCTTGATCTCTTTGATAATCGGGGCGGCGATCAGCTTTTCCCGGTCGGTAAGCTCCAGAGAATCCACAAATTCCAGGGCCTCCGTGACGGACTTATCGCAGAGCTCGCTAATGTTGATGCCGCCCACGGTAACGGCCAGGCTTTCCTTGGAAAGCCGCCTGCCGTGGCACTCATCGCAGGGCACGGCGCTCATATAGGTTTCGATCTCCTCCTTGATCCAGTTGGAGGAGGTGTCGTGGAACCGGCGCTCCAGGTTGTTTATCACGCCCTCGAACTCCGCCATATAAGAGCCGCTGCCGTACTCGCTGACTCGCTTGAGCTTGATCTTCTCGCCTTTTGTGCCGTACAGCAGGATATCCACGATCTCCGGGGGCAGCTCGCCGATGGGGGTATCCAGAGAGAAATGATAGTGCTCCGCAAGGCCCCGCATGTACATGGCGGCAATGGTGCTGCCCTCCATGGCCCAGCCGCTGGCCTTTAAACCTCCTTTATTGATAGAAAGCCGCTTATCAGGAATGATGAGCTGGGGGTCGATGCGCATGAACACCCCCAGACCCGTACATTTTTTACAGGCGCCGAAGGGGTTATTGAAGGAGAACATACGGGGAGAAAGCTCATCGATACTGACCCCGTGCTCCGGACAGGCATAATTTTGGGAGAAGGTGATATCCTCCCCGCCCTCCACACTGACCACCACAACGCCGCCGGTAAGCCCCGCCGCCACCTCGATGGAATCTGCCAGGCGGGAGCGGATATCCGGCTTTACCACCAGCCGGTCCACCACGATCTCTATGGTGTGCTTCTTGTTCTTTTCCAGGGAAATCGTTTCGTTCAGGTCATAGATCAGGCCGTCCACCCTGGCGCGGACAAAACCGGAGCGCCGGGCGGCGTCAAATTCTTTTTGATGCTCTCCCTTTCTGCCCCGCACAGTGGGGGCCAGCACCTGGATCTTGCTTTTTTCCGGCAGGGCCAGCACCTGGTCCACGATTTGATCCACCGTCTGCTGCTTGATCTCCCTGCCGCAGATGGGGCAGTGGGGAATGCCGATACGGGCATACAAAAGGCGGAGATAATCGTAAATTTCCGTCACCGTTCCCACGGTGGAGCGGGGGTTCTTGGAGGTAGTTTTCTGGTCAATGGAAATGGCGGGGGAAAGCCCGTCGATCAGATCCACATCGGGCTTCTCCATCTGCCCCAGAAACATTCTGGCATAGGAGGAAAGGCTTTCCACATACCTGCGCTGCCCCTCGGCATAAATGGTGTCGAAGGCCAGCGACGATTTTCCCGAGCCGGAAAGCCCGGTGAGCACCACCAGCTTGTCCCGGGGGATGGTCACATCGACATCCTTCAAGTTATGTTCTCTGGCCCCATGCACCACAATTTTATCCAGGCTCATTTTCCGATCCGCCCTTTCTATCTCCATATCATAATTTTTTGCTTTTCATAAAGCTGCTTCGCCGTAAGGAAATTCATGCTCTGCCTTCGACTGAAATTCCTTTAAGGAAACGATTTTTTCATTTTCGTCAAATTCTATCAGGGAAACGCCGTCGAAGCCGCCCTCTTCCCCGTCATAGCCGCAGCGGAAATACCACTCCACCGCCGTGCGGTTTTCCTGGTGCAGAAAGCTCTTCACACGCCATTCCAACACCCTTCCCCTTTGGTTCCAATCGGAAAACCACTGTTTTATTTGCCCCAGGCCCCGGTATTCCGGGCCGTAGCACTCACTGTAGACGATCGCTTCCGAAAAGGCCTCTTCCAATACGGAAGGGTCGTTTTCCAGCCAGCAGCGAAAGTATGCGTTTATCGTTTCTTCTCTTTGTTTCATGCTGCTTCTCTGCCTTTTCTGCTGATAGTAACGCGCCCGGCCCTGCCGCAGCGTCAGGCCGTGGTTCTCATCGCTGGGCTCGTCCTCTCCGGGGGTAAATACATCATTTTCCCAGAAGCAGGCCGGGCAGATATAGGCGATCGCTTCCTCCTTCGGTACGGGGAGGGTCAGCCTCCCGCAGCAGGGGCAGGGATATTTTCCCGCCGGCTCCGGCGGTACAGGGGAAGGCTCCTCCCGGCCGTCTCCGGTTTCGGGAAAAAACCGAAACTTTTCTCTGTCCGGCTTATTTCTCATCTGTCCCTCCGCTTGGGCACCGGGGCGTGACCCGCTCCCCCCTGTCCTTCTAATTCCTTAATTTTATCTCTCAAATAGGCGGCATGCTCGAATTCCAAAAGCTTTGCCGCCGCTTTCATTTCCTTGGTGTACTTCTCGATCAGCTCGCGGCGCTCCGCAGGCGTGTATTTCTTCTTTTTCTTCTTGCCATCTTCCTTGTGGGTGGAAATTTCCAAAATTTCCGCCACGTCCTTGGTGATGGTTTTGGGCACAATGCCGTGCTCTTCGTTGTACTTCTCCTGAATGGCCCGGCGGCGCTCTGTTTCGGTGATGGCGTATTCCATAGAAGGCGTTACCTCGTCGGCGTACATCACCACCTGGCCCTCCGCGTTTCTGGCGGCGCGGCCAATGGTCTGGATCAGGCTGCGCCCGCTGCGGAGAAAGCCCTCCTTGTCCGCGTCCAGAATGGCCACCAGGGAGACTTCCGGTAGGTCAAGGCCTTCTCGCAGAAGGTTGATACCCACCAGCACATCGAATTCGCCCAGGCGCAGGTCACGAATGATCTCCATGCGCTCCACCGTGTCGATATCGTGGTGCATGTACCGCACCTTGATGCCATACCCCTCCAGGTACGAGGTGAGGTCCTCCGCCATTTTTTTCGTCAGGGTGGTAACCAGCACCCGTTCCTTCTTTTCCACCCGGAGGTTGATTTCGGAAATCAGGTCGTCGATCTGCCCGTCTGTGGGCTTTACCGTGATCTTGGGATCTAAAAGCCCGGTGGGGCGGATGACCTGCTCCACCACCTGGGCGGATTTCTCCAGTTCCAAATCTCCGGGGGTGGCGCTGACAAAGACCGCCTGGTTCACATGCCCGTAAAACTCGTCAAAATTTAAGGGGCGGTTATCAAAGGCGGAGGGCAGCCGAAAGCCGTAATCCACCAGCATTTCCTTTCTGGCATGATCTCCCGCGAACATGCCCCGCACCTGGGGCAGCGTCACATGGGATTCATCCACGAACAGCAGAAAATCCTTGGGGAAATAATCCAGCAGGGTAAAGGGCGCGCTGCCCGGTTCCCGGCCGGAAAGCACCCGGGAATAGTTTTCAATGCCCTTACAGAAGCCGATTTCCGAAAGCAGCTCCATATCGTACCGGGTGCGCTGTTCAATGCGCTGGGCCTCGATAAGCTTGCCCTGCTCCTTGAAGAACTCCACCCGCTCCAGCATTTCGTCGTTGATATCGGCAATGGCCTTTTCCATTTTGTCCCGGGGCACGATGTAGTGCGAGGCCGGATAAATGGCGATATGCCGGAGTTCCGCCGTCACATCCCCGGTAAGGGGATTAAATTCCCGGAGCCTGTCGATCTCGTCCCCGAAAAACTCTACCCGCACCGCTCTGTCGCTGGACTCTGCGGGAAAGATCTCCACCACATCGCCCCGCACCCGGAACTTGTTGCGGATGAAATTCACATCGTTTCTCTCGTATTGCAGCTCCACCAGCTTGCGGAGCAGCTCGTCCCGGCTTTTCTCCATGCCGGGGCGCAGGGAGATCACCATGGTGCGGTAATCGATAGGGTCGCCCAGGCTGTAAATACAGGAGACCGAGGCCACAATGATCACATCCCGGCGCTCGGAAAGGGCGCTGGTGGCACTGTGGCGCAGCTTGTCGATCTCATCATTGATGGCGGAATCCTTCTCGATATAGGTATCGGTCTGGGCGATGTACGCCTCAGGCTGGTAGTAGTCGTAATAGGATACAAAATACTCTACGGCGTTTTCCGGAAAAAATTCCCGAAACTCCGAGCAGAGCTGGGCGGCCAGGGTCTTATTGTGGGCCAGCACCAGAGTGGGGCGGTTTGTTTGGGCGATCACATTCGCCATGGTGAAGGTTTTGCCGGAGCCGGTAACGCCCAGGAGAGTCTGCTCCTTCACGCCGCTGTTTACGCCCCGCACCAGCTGGCTGATGGCCTCCGGCTGGTCGCCGGTGGGCTGAAATTTTGAAACAAGCTTAAAGTCCAAGGCCGCTTCCTCCTTTTCTCCGGGGCTGCCGGAATTTTTTCAGGCTGACGCAGACAGAGGCCCTTCAGCTATCCTCCTGCTGCCCCCGCAGCCGGGCCTCCAGCTTTCGCACGCTTTCCGTTTCCTCATACTGCGCCTGGCGCATGATATCTTCCTGCCGGACGAGAACGCCGCTTCCCAGGAAGGAATAGTAGCTTTCGTCCGCAAAAATAATGTGGTCGCAAAGCACCACGTTTATGCTGTCCAGGGCCACCAGCAGCCGGTCTGTGATGAGCAGGTCGTTTTGGGAGGGAAAGGCCACGCCGCTGGGATGGTTGTGGGCCAGAAACACTTCCTCCACCTGGTATTCCATGCACAGCTGCAGCACCTGGCGGAGATACAGGGGCACCTCGCTGATAGAACCCTCGCAGATGATGTCGTTATAGACCATTCTGCCCCTGCCGTCTAGAAGCATCAGGCACACGGCTTCCGTTTTCCGCCCCAGAAATTTCGGGCGGAACATTTCCACGGCTGAGGGGGTGTCGTAGATCCTTTGCAGATTCCAGGAGCGCTCCTCCAGATAGGTCTGGGAGAGACGGATCACCAGCCGCAGAAATTTCGCGGCCTCCGGTCCCACGCCGGGGATCTCCCGCAGCACCTCCTCCGGCGCGCAGAAGATGCCGTCAAAGCTGCCCAAAGCCTCCAGCAGCCGGTCGCAGGCCCGGTCCGCCTCCCCGGCGGGCAGCACATAGGCTAAGGCCTCCCGCAGCACCCGGCGGCGCTGGGCTTCCTCGGAAGAGCCGCCCTGCGGCTTTGTCTTTTTCTCCTTCATGTCCCATTCCGCCTCCTCCGCGGTCAAACTGTAAAGCGCCCTCTGTTTTCCGCCCCTTATCATAGCAAACATTTGTTCAGATGTCAAGACAGAATTCGCCTATAATTGATATGTGTGTTATTGCCGCACTCCTTAAAATTCGTTCTTCAAACTGCGGGAAAACAATGCGTCCAGGGTCTTTTGGGGATCGGCGTTTTGGTACAGAACATCGTATACCGCCTGGCAGATGGGCAGGGAAACACCGGTGTCTTCTCCCAGCTTTAACAGGGCTTTTACGGTGTAGCAGCCCTCCGCCAGCTCCTCATAGGGCTCCCCGAGGATCAGGGCCTCGCCGTACCGCCGGTTGTGGCTATACTGAGAAAAGACAGTGGCCTCGTAATCGCCCAAATGGCACAGGCCATAGGCGGAAAGCTCGCTACCCCCCAGGGCGGAAATGAGCCTGGCGATCTCCCGGGTGCCCCGGCTCATCAGCGCGCCCTTCAAAGAGGAAAGGCGCAGGCCGTCCAGCATACCGGCGGCAATGCCGATCACATTTTTGGCCGCCGCCCCCACCTCGTTTCCAATGAGGTCTCTGCCGTAATAAAAGCGGATCAAATCGCCGGAAAGCTCCGCCACCAGCCGTTCCTTCAGGGGTTCGCTTTCGCTGTCGATCACCATACAGTTGGGGATGCCCTTGGTAAATTCCTGCACATGGCCCGGCCCCAGCCACACGGCGGCCTCGGCCCTTGCTCCGGCCTCCTCCTTCACGATGGCGGAAAGCCGCTTTCCGGTGCCGATCTCCAGCCCCTTCATGCACAAAACATAGGTTTTTTCCTCCGCCGGACAAAGGGCGGCGATCTCCCGCAGCAGTCCCCGCAGGCTCTGGGAACCGATGGAGATCACCAAAAGCTCGCTTTCCAGGGCACGGGACAGCTCGCTTTCCAAAATAACGCTTTCCGGCAGGACCGTCACCCCATTGGTGCGGGTCTCCCGCAGCACGGTCATCCGCCTGGACTGCTCCCTGCCGTACAGCGTGACTGTATGGCCGATCCGATTCAGATACCAGGCCAAAAACGTTCCCCATCTTCCGCAGCCGATCACTGTGATTTTCATACGAGACTCCTTTTTTAGATGCTGGATGGCACAATGAGAAATTAGGAATGAGGAATGAGCAATGAGCAATGAGCAATTAAGGCAGCCTTGCTGCCGCAAGGCAATAAAGAACGGTAAATTATTGTTTAGCACTCACTCTTGGCTTCTCGCCTGTCGGCTCGGTCGGTTCGCACCAGCGTGCCACCGGCACGCGCTCACCCCTGAAAGGGGAGCTGTCAGCCTATCGGCTGACTGAGGGGTTCCACGTGGCAAGCTAGAACCCCTTCGTCACGGCTTCGCCGTGCCACCGAACGTTGCTCAGAGAGCAACGTTTCCCCTTCTCAGGGGAGGCAAGGGTTTTCTGCTTTTTGTCAGCCCGCCAAATTCCAATTTAGCGCCTGACTCCCCCCACTGTCATCCTGAGGAACAAAGTGACGAAGGATCTCTCCCTTAATGCCTGAGTAAAAGTGCAAAGGACGAGATCCTTCACTTCGTTCAGGATGACAAGGAATATGTGAGTTCTTGCCTTTCATTGCTAATTTCTAATTACTAATTGCTAACTACTAATCCCCTTCCAGGCTTTTCCGTTCATTATACTATATTTTCTCATAACGGGAAAGGGATTTTCTAACGGGGGAGAAAATTTTAGAATATCTCTTCCAGCTTGTCCATAGTTATGGTATACTGAGCATGGAATCGGAAGCTTCAAACGCTAAATATTGAGGTTTTTGTCAAATTTTCTTGGAGGCGTTTTTGCCGATGGCAAATATTTTGGATTACTTGCAGGAGGTCACGGAAAGCTTTTCGGAGCGCCCCTTCAGTGAGGTGGACAGCCTGATCCTTTCTCAGCTTTCCTATCTGGATTTTGCCGGGCTGGTTCCCGGCCCGGAGGAGGAAGGCTTTGTTCCGCTGGGAAAGCTTGCGGGGGAAGAGGCCATCGCTTCCCTGACAAAGCATGACAGGGTCCCGGAGCTGGACGGTGAGCTGGTGCGCCGGGCTGCGGCCAATCCCCGCTTTGGGGAACTGAGGCTGGGCGGGTACGTAAACATTATTGATAAAGAGGCGGAGGAGCAGTTTTCCGCTGTCACTTTTTTGCTGGACGGCTTTGCCTACGCGGCCTACCGCGGCACAGACGCCTCCTATGTGGCCTGGAAGGAGGATTTTAACCTGGCCTTTCTCAGCCCGGTCCCCTCTCAGCTTGCGGGGGCGGCCTATCTGGATTGGGCGGCGGAGCATGTTTCCTGTCCCCTGCGGGCAGGCGGCCACTCCAAGGGCGGGAATATCGCCGTATATTCCTCCCTGTTCTGCGCCCCGGAGACCCGAAAACGCATTACGGATTTTTACAGCCACGATGGGCCGGGGTTTCCGGAGGGCGTTCTCCAAAGCCCGGAGTTTGCCGAAATGAAAAACCGCCTTCACAAGACCATTCCCCAGTCCTCTCTGGTGGGGCTTTTATTACAGCACCAGGAGGCCTGCCGGATCGTTCGCAGCGACCAGTTCTGGATTTTGCAGCACGATCCCTTTTCCTGGCAGGTGGCAGACGGAAGCTTTGAAGCCGTGGAAAGCCTTTCCTATGGGGCCAGGTTTTTAGACCAAAGCCTGAACGCCTGGATCGCCTCTCTTTCCCCGGAGGAGCTTTCCGCCTTTGCAGACGCCCTGTACCGAGTGCTGTGCGCGCTGCCGGGAGAATCCTTCTCCGATGCTCCGGAGCAGTGGTGGAAAGCCGCCTGGGAAACCCTGAACGGGCTGCGGGGGCTGGATAAGGAAACCTATGCCTGTATCCTCCACACCGTCAGTTCCCTGTTTTCCCTGGCCCGAAGCAGCCTGACCCTGCCTTCCTTCTCCCTGCCGGAGCTGAAGCTGCCGGAAATTCCGGCTCCGAAAAGAAGCACAGCTTTTCCTCCGCCCTTCGGGGAAGCGTTTTTGCAAAAGCTCCCCTTCCGCAAAACGGGAGAGTAGCCGCTTTCCCGCCCGCACGAAAACAAACGCCGGAACCGCCTTTTGGATCGGTGGTTTCCGACTTTTTCAAGAGAAAGATCACACAAGGAGATGTCCGTCCATGAAAGCAGCACCTGTCCGCCGTAAGCCCCTTCAGACCCTTCGCCTTTTTCTGTCCTGCCTGCTTTGCGTTCTTTTGCTCGTTTCCTGCTTTTCTGTTCCGGTGATGGGAGCGGAAGGGACCGAAGCCTCCCCTCTGCCCGAACTGTCGGAAGCGGTAGAGCTGCAGCCGGAGGAGCTTCCCATAGAATTGCCGGAAGATCCCGTTTCAGAGGACGAGCTTCCTGAAAACAGCGCTCCCGCCCTGGAAGCGGAGGAGGGAGAAGAAACAGAAGCGCCGGAAACGGTCACCCTTACCTTTAAGCTGGGCTCCTTCGGCACAAAGACTCTGCTGGTGGAAAAGGGGCAGTGCCCCGCCGGGCTGCCGGAGATTCCTCAGCTTCCCGCCGCCCGGTTTTTGGGCTGGTTCGATCAAAACGGCCAGCAGGTTTTCCCCGATTCCTTCCCAGCGGAGAAGGACGCTGTCTACACCGCCCGCTGGGAGAGGCAGGTATCGGAGCTTTTACAGACCGACACTCATTTCGCCTATATCAAGGGCCATGAAAACGGCATGTTCAAGCCGGACGCAGGCGTTACCCGTGCCGAGGCCGCCCAGATGTTTTACGCCCTGCTGCGGGATCAAAGCTGGGAGAAAAAATCCTTTTCCGATGTGCATGGCCAGTGGTACGATAACGCCGTGGGCGTTATGGCGGGCCTGGGCCTGATCCAGGGCTATCCGGACGGCACCTTCCGGCCCGGCAAAAAGATCACCCGGGCGGAATTTGTGACCCTCGCCGTAAGCTGCGATACCCTGACAGGGGGCGAGCTCTCCTTCTCAGACGTTTCCGAAAGCTCCTGGGCCGCGCCCTACATTGCCACAGCCGCCGCGAAGGGCTGGATCTCCGGCTTTCAGGACGGCACCTTCCGGCCGGAAAAGGGGATTACCAGGGCTGAAGCCGTCACGGTGCTGAATAAAATGCTGGGCCGCTGCCCGGACGAAACCGTGCGGGAGAAAACAGACGCGAAAAATTTCTATGATCTCTTCCCGGAGCACTGGGCCTATGAGAACATTCTGGAGGCCGCTACCGGCCATTCTCACGTTTCCTACGGCGTTTCCGGGGAGATCTGGACCGATTATACCCGGGACACGGAATACCCGGAAAAAAGCCGCTGGGTCAAGGACGGCTCCTCTCTGTATTACCTGGACGCTTCCACCCGGAAATTCCTGCGGGGCGAGCAGACCATCGACGGCAAAAAGTATATTTTTGATTCCTCCACCGGCAAAGCCTTTACCGGCTTTCGCATGAACGGCTCCTGGCGCAGGTACTACAAAAACGGCCTGATGGTGGAGGATATCTCCGGCCTGGGTGTGGCGAAAGGGCCTTATTTTATCAAGGTTTATAAGAATTCCAATTATCTTATCGTATTCGCCAAGGACGGCCAAGGGAACTACAATACCCCTGTGCGGGCCATGCGGGTTTCCTGCGGCTATGGAACTCCCACCGGCACCTTCTACACACCGGACCGGTACCGCTGGCTCCAAATGGTGGGAGATACCTGGGCCCAGTGGTGCACACAGATCCAGGGGAATTACCTGTTCCATTCCGTACCGAACTGGACTCAGAGCAACATGGATCTAGAGGTGGAGGAATACAACCACCTGGGGGAGACCCGTTCCCTGGGCTGCATCCGCCTAAACTGCCGGGACGCCAAATGGATCTTTGACAACTGTGTTTTAGGCACTAAGGTAACCATTACCACCTCGGAAAGCTCCGGCCCCCTGAAAAAACCCGCCGGGCTTCAGATCCCCTCCTGGCACAGCTGGGACCCCACCGATCCCACCGCCTCCTGGCGGTGCAGGCAAAACGGGTGCCACTAAGGGAAATGCACATGAAATAGCAATGTGGAAAAGGGAAGTGGAACATACATGGTTATTTTTCTGGCTACCCTGATCGGGGCCGTTCTTCTGGACAGTAAAACGGCGAAACCAGGCGAATTTTTTCCCGATTACATGGCAAAGGAAACGACAGGCGCCGTAAACGGACTTTTCACCCTGCTGGTTTTTCTCAGCCACGCAAGCTCCTATCTAAGCTTAGACGGGCCGGTTGACGCGCCCTACCTTTCCTTTCGCAATTATCTCGGGCAGCTCATTGTAGTTCCCTTCCTCTTTTACTCCGGCTATGGGATCCTGGAATCCATCAAAAGCAAGGGGATGCCCTATGTCAAGGCGATCCCCTTCCGCGCTTTTTCCGGGTATTTCTTCACATGGCCCTTGCCGTGCTGCTTTACATCGTTCTCAATCTCCTTCTGGGAAGAGAAATGAAGCCGCTGGATATTCTGCTGGCCTTTTCCGGGTGGACCAGCATCGGCAACAGCAGCTGGTATGTGTTTGCCATTCTCTCCCTTTACCTCATCACCTTTGTTTCCTTCCTGCTTGCCCGCGGGAATGTATACGCCGGCACGGCGCTTACCACGCTGCTTTCCATTCTTTTTGTCTTCTGGCAAATGCGTATCGGCAGAGAGGAATGGACCTATAATACCGCGATCCTTTTTTCGGCGGGTATGGTCTTTTCCCTTATTAAGCCCTTCTTTGAGAAGCTTGTGGCCAAAAACGACGCCATCTACTTCTCGTTTTTTGCCTGTCTGCTCATCCTTTACCTGTTCTTTGACGCAAGGCACAACAGGGGGATCAAATATTACAGCCTGTGGGGCATCCTTTTCATGATGCTGATCGTGACCCTTTCCATGAAATTCATCAGCGGCAGCCAGATTTTGCGGTGGTTCGGCTCACATGTTTTCAGCTTCTATATCCTGCAAAGGATCCCCTTCCTCCTTCTCAGCCGCTTCGGATATCAGAACAGCCCCGTTTTCTTTGTGGCGGTAAGCTTTCTTTTTACCATTTCCCTTTCCGCCCTGTTTGATTTTGTCACGGACAAGCTGGATAGGCGGTTAGTTGTTAGCGGTTAGTTGTTAGTTGTTAGAAAGGGCATGGGCTTTTTCGCCGGTGACTGGAAATCGGGAGTTTTTACGAAAGTGCCGCGCATCTAATAAGATGCGCGGCACTTGTAAGTATGCGGCCCGATCAAAAGTAAGAAGCACTGACCTCTTTTCCCACTGTCATCCTGAGGCGCGTAACGCCGAAGGATCTCGGTTTTATGCTGTCAGCGATAAAAAAAGTCTTTTATGCGCCGGTTACTGCTGGCCGAGATCCTTCGTCACTTCGTTCCTCAGGATGACAAACTGGTGGCTTGCTTCTTCTAACAACTAACTACTCACAACTAACAACTAAAAATCCAATCTACTCGGCGGCGGGATCGGCCTCTGTATCCGGCTCCAGCTGGATCTCTGTCGTCGCCTCCGGCGTGCCTGCCGGGACACTTACAATGATCTTCTTTTTCCAGCTGCCTCTAATATAAGCAAAGGAGGTCAGCAAGGCTCCCACGACCCAGGAGATCAGAAGAGACAGATACAGTGGCGTAGGAGCGCCAGCTCCCATGGCTTCTCCGGCGGGGCGGGTAAGGAATTCCAAGCCATAGGCCACCGGAACACGGATCACCACTGTGGTGATCAGGGAGATCCACATAGGTGTCATGGTATCTCCCGCGCCGCGCATTACACCGGAAAGGATCTGGGTAACGGCCATGGCAATATACCCTACCGCCAGGGTAAACAGCATTTGCTGGCCCAGGTCGATCACCTCTGCCGTTTTGGTAAACAAGCCCATTAAATATCTGCCGAAAATCAGGATCAGGGCCACCAGCACCACGGAAACGGAGAGGCCCAGCTTCAATCCTTTTTTCGTACCCTGCTCCACACGGTCGAGCCTCTTTGCGCCAATATTTTGTCCGGCATAGGTCGTCATAGCGGTACCGAAGGTAAAATTAGGCATCATGGCAAAGCCGTCTACGCGCATCACCACAGTATTAGCCGCAATCACCGCCGTGCCAAAGGAATTGGTCAAAGACTGAATAATGATCATGGCAAAGGAGAAAATCGCCTGTGTGACTCCGCTGGGCACACCCAGGCGGATCAGCTGAAATAATAAATTCTTTTGGGGAATCAACATTTTCGGTGTAATGACAAGGATATCCTTCATGCGAAGCAGACGGATCATGCACAGCACGCCGGAGATCGCCTGAGAGATAATGGTCGCCCAGGCCGCGCCGTCTACGCCCATGTTGAAGCCGGCTACAAACAAAACATCCAGAACAATATTCAGCCCACAGGCCACCAGCAGAAAGATCAGCGGCATAAAGGAATCTCCTAAGCCGCGCAGAACACCGGAAATAATATTGTAAAAGCCGCTGCCCATAAAGCCCAGGAAAATGATGATCATGTAGATACAGGAAGCCTCGTAAATATCATCGGGCGTTTCCAGCCGTGACATAACGGGGCGCGTGATCAGCGGGCCCACTACCATAATAATCAGAGAGGTCACAAAGGTAGCGGTGATCGTAGTACCCATGGTTGCGGAAAGCTTCTCTTTTTCTTTCGCTCCAAAATACTGAGAAACCATAATACTCGCACCAACGGAAATTCCCATAAACAGCACCAGCAGCAGATTGATGATCGGCCCGCTGGCGCCGATGGCCGCCAAGGCCTCGTCCCCCACATAGTTTCCCACCACAATGGAATCCACCGTGCTGTACAGCTGCTGCGCCATGTTGCCGATGAGCAGCGGTACGGAAAATTTCACCAGATTCGCCATGGGGCTGCCCTGGGTCATGTCCTGCGCGCCGAAAAGCGCGGAGAGCTTGCCTGCCATACTGTTTCAACCTTCCTTCCCAAAATCAAACTCTATTCCTAAAAAACACCCGCGGCAGGCAATCGAAAACCCACCCGGCACAAACTACACCTTTCCGACCTAACCACAGCTTTCTTATGTTCTTACGCCCTTAGCCCTAACGCCCTTCTCCAGTATCCAGTATCCAGTATCCAGTATCCAGCATCCAGAATCTAGCATCTATTATATCATATCCTTCCGTCAATTTCTTTTGTGGGAAACCACGAAGTTATGGAGGAAATTTTTAGATACCATGCACAATTTTAAAGTTTTTGGATCATCGCTGTTTGAGGCTGTTTCAGGCAAAAAAACTCCGGGGAAGCAGGGCAACCCCGGAGCTTCTCTTTGTTTTGTTTGCCGGAAACTCAGTTGATCCGCAGATAAAGGGCAAACATCTGCGCCATATCCGCTCTTGTGATCAAACCGGCAGGATCCAGGAATCCACCTTTTACTTTCAAATAGCCGTTGGTGGCCGCCCAAAGCATGGCCTGACGGGATTCTGCCGCCAGCATATTGGAATCCCGGTAGGCGTAATGCCTTCCGGCATCGATCACCGTATCATACCCTCTGGCATGGGTGTACCGGTACAAACACAGAGCGGCCTCTTCCCTGGTGATCAGCTGTCCGGGGCGGAACAAGCCACTTTGCAGCGGGAAAACGCCGGTGCCTGCCGCCCAGGCCGCCGAATCGGCATACCAAACGCCCTCCGCCGCGTCAGAGGGATACACAGGCTTTTCACATTCCAAATGGAAATCGGCCCCATAGATCTCCAGCCGCTTTAATACCGAAACAAACATGGCCCGGTCAGCCTTCTGCTCCGGGGCAAACCGTGTTTTGCTCACCCCCTGCAGGATGCCGTTATTTGCCAGGAAAGCCACCGCCTCGGCATAGGACGCCCCTGCGGAAACATCGAGGAATGCGGCAGGGTCTACGCTGGGCAGATCAGGCCCCACAGGGTTTCTGCCTTCGGCAAAGGTGACCACCACCGTATTCTGCTCACTGGCGCTTTCAAACTCATATCTCGTAATGCCGCCCATGGACAGGCCGTTTATCACCACATCCTCTACATGGTAGCCGCTGAAGGCGGTGATCAAAACCACCTTGCCCCGCTCCTCTACGGTAACAGACCCGCCGTAATTGGTGGTGATCTGGGGGCGAAGGATCTCATCGGGAGCCGGCGGAACATCGCCGGAGCTATCCTCCTCCGCGCCGGAAAAGATCTGCCCGGGCTGCACGCT
This sequence comes from Bacillota bacterium, assembly GCA_021771115.1. GTDB lineage: Bacteria > Bacillota > Clostridia > Oscillospirales > Acutalibacteraceae > Acutalibacter. The sequence continues at coordinate 15,753 of JAETPP010000042.1, forward strand.
GACCGCTCTTCCCCGGGCGTTCAATACCGTAACGGGAGACGAGCTGTGGTTGACCAGCTGAGAAAGAGGCCCGGTCAGCCGGATGGAGCCGTTATAGCCTACCGGAGAAGCCTCCAGCGTTAAAGAGGAATCGTTTCTGACCTCGATCACACCGGTGCCGGAAAGAGGGCCCCGCAAGGTAAGGGCCGCGCCGGTCTGAATGGTAATGCCGGTATTGGACATCACCGTCACACCGGGAACGGAGATCTGTCCGTCTATGGCCAAGGGAGCGGAAACAGTCAGGTTCGTGATCTGGGCCGGAAGCGTGATCGGTGTGTTCACTCCGCCGGAAACATAGGAAACATCGCTGACCAGCGTGGTGCTCACCGCCGCGTTCAGGGTCAGGCTCTGAAGGGACACCTCGTTAAAGGCATTGGAGGCAAGGCTTGTCACCGTTGTGGGGAAGGTCATTTCCCTCAGGCTGGTACAGCCTGCAAATGCCCTTGCGCCGATGGTTTTGATCGTTTTGGGCAAGGCCACCCCCCGCAGGGGAACCCCCTCCAGCGCGCCGGGAACAGCATCTCCCACCGCGCCGCCAATCTCCGTTACGGTGTAAAACCGCATATCGTCCGCGTCAAAGGCCCGCTCCGGGATGGTGTATACCTCAGTATAGCCTTCATAGGACTGCATATCGCTGTTCTGATACAGCTTGACCATATTGTCGCCGTCCTCCGGCCTCAAACCGGTGATCACATAGGCAAAAGGCGGATTTCCACTGGTAAAGAAGGCGCCCTTCATACCGGCGGCGGAAGCTGCCGGCCCTGCCATAGACAAAGTGGAAGCCAGCAGTGAAACAGACAGCGCCAGCCCGGCAAGCCTGGCACAGCGCCTGCGATTTATCTTTTTCATAAAAGCAGTTCCCTCCCATAGTAGCTTCAATGCGTTACGCGAAAGTGGTTATCAGTTCATAGATAGATTTTAGTATAGCATAAAATGGCCCCCCGCACAATCCATTTTTCCATATTTTTTGACAAAATTTCAAGAAAGAGGATCACAGGGCCGCGAGGCGGGGCGGAGAAAGAAATTTGGATGCTGGATACTGGATTCTAGATGCTGGACGGTGGCGGTGCCTTCGGCACAATGAAGGAAGGGCGTAGTATGGTAAATTATTGTTTAGCGCTCACCCCTTGGCTTCTCGCCTGTCGGCTGACTGAGGGGTTCCGTGGCGGCAAGATCGTTGAACCTTGGTTTTACGCGATTTCCAACTGACCTGGAACCCTTCCACCGCCTATCGGCGGTCCCCCTCCCCTTTCAGGGGAGGCAAGGGTGAATACTGTTCGTTAGTACGCTAAATTCCAATTTAGCGCACCAGTCGCCCCCACCCACTGTCATCTCTGAGCAAAGAGATGCAACGCATCTTTTTAGATGCGCGGCACCTTCGTTCAGGATGACAGGAGGGGGCCAAGATAAAAGAAAAGGCCCTTCTCTAACAACTAATATCTAACAACTAACGACTACCTTGTTCCAGCTCCAGCAAAAACCGTTTTGCCTCCATACCGCCGCCGTAGCCGGTGAGGGAGCCGTTTTTTCCGATGACCCGGTGGCAGGGGATCAAAATGGAAATGGGGTTGTTGTGGTTTGCGGAGCCCACCGCCCGAAAGGCCTTGGGGCTTCCGGCCAATACGGCGATCTCCTCATAGCTTCTGGTTTCGCCATAGGGGATGGTCAAAAGGGCGTTCCACACACGGCGCTGAAATTCCGTGCCCTTGGGAGATAAGGGCAGCGTAAATTCCCGCCGCTTTCCCTCAAAATATTCCCGCAGCTCTTCCTCTGCCTGCAAAAGCAGGGGGGAAGCTCCCTGCTCCCATTTGCCGCCCTGCCGCCCAAACAGAAGCTCTGTCAGGGCGCCGTCCTCCTCTTTGAGCCGTAGCACCCCGATGGGGGAATCGATCCAACGGATCAGCTTCATAATGATCGCTCCGTTTCTAAAAAAAGTTTTTCATGAAAAAAGGAAGCCGCTCAAAAACGGCAATATTTGACAAGATTTGCATTTTGGCTGCCGCTCTGCTATATTAGAACCTGTATTCAGTACTTGGTTATGAGTTGTTAGAAAAGGTCTTTTAGGAGGAATGCCCATGTTTTGGAAACGACTGTCGCTCTGTCTGCTTGCCGCCGCCTGCCTGCTGTCTTATACTCCGGCCGCGCTGGCCGCGGAGGAGGACACGCTCCCCGTTCAGGAACAGCTTTCTGCCGAACAGCAGGAAGAACTGCCTGCGGAAGAGCAGGAAGAGCCTTCCGAACCGAAAGAAGAAGAGCCTTCCCTCCCGGAAGAGGAGGAACCCGCCGAGCCGGAAGGGTCCCCTGAAACCCCGGAAGAAGCGAAGCCTTTTCCGTTCCTCTGCGAAAAGGTCAGCGACCTGCTGGAAACCGAGGCGCACAACTCCTATGTTTCCGGCTATAAAAACGGCTCCTTTCAGCCGGAGGGAAAAATCACCAGGGCCGAAACAGCCCAGCTTTTTTACAGCCTGTTAAAGGACAAGCCCGAATTGACCGCCAGCTTCTCCGATGTGCCGGAAAAAGCCTGGTACAGCACTCAGGTCAGGGCCTTGGCCTCCCTGGGGGCGATCAGCGGCTATCCCAGCGGCGAATTCCGCCCCAACCGGAACATCACCCGGGCGGAGTTCGTTTCCATTGCCGCCAGGTTCAGCGCCCCCCTTCCCGGGGAAGCCGGCTTTTCCGATGTGGGGCAGAACTGGGCCACGCCCGCCATCAGCTCGGCGGTGGCCCACGGCTGGATCAGGGGCTATAAGGACGGCACCTTCCGGCCTGACGCCTCCATCACCCGGGCGGAGGCGGTCACCATAGTAAACGCCATGCTTGGCCGGGTGCCGGATTCCAAAATGGTCACCCTCTATTTTGCCGTGGAGTTTTCCGATGTGTCCCGGTCCTACTGGGCCTATCCCCAGATCTGTGAGGCCGCCACCGCCCATGAATACACCCTGCAAAGCGGAAAAGAATCTTGGGTTTTCCCGGACCGCTACGACGGCTCCGGCTGGGTCACGGAAGACGGCGACACCTTTTACCTGGCCGGAGAAGCCCAGGAGCCGCTGATCGGCTTTCAGCACATCGGGGAATACACCTACTACTTTGACCCCAATTCCGGCAAGCTGCTGACCGGCTGGAAGGTCATTGACGGCAAGCACTATCTGCTGCCGGAGAAAAACCAGGAAAGCCGCTCTCTGAAAATCAGCGAGCTTCTGACAAAAATCAATTATCGGGCCGCCCACCGCAGCTTTGACGACATCCAGTATATCACAGTTCACTATACGGCGACTCCCGGCGATACTGCCCGGGGAGAGTGCCTGGCCTTTCAGGATGTATACCGGGCCGCCTCCGCCCACTATTTTGTAGATGGCGGCGGCGCCTGGCGGTGCGTAATGGACCGGGATATTTCCTGGCACTGCGGCAACGATGTTTACTACCACGATTTCTGCCGGAATTCCAATTCCATCGGCATTGAAATGTGCTGCCTGAAGGGCGACCCCTCAAACGCTTACTCCGCCTACGATTCCGATTGGTATTTCTCAGAGCAGACCATGGAAAATACCGCGAAGCTTGTCCGGGAGCTGATGATGCGGTACGGCATCCCCCTGGAAAATGTGGTGCGGCACAACGATATTTCCCACAAGGTCTGCCCCGCTCCCTTCGTGAACGATTTTTCCGCCTGGCAGAAATTCCTGGATCGTGTCAGCCAAAATAAAACAGACTACAAGGGGGCGTACCCCGCCCGGATCACGGCCTCCAAGCTGACGGTCTATTCCGGCCCCGGCTCCGGCTACAGCGCTGTGGCGACTTTGAAGAAGAACGATACCGTTACCGTTTTGGAGGAACGGGGCAAGGATATCATCGGCAGCGGCCGCTGGGTCAAGATCAAAGAGGGTTGGATCCCCTACGAATATATTTCCAGGCTTTAGGGGTTATAGTAGTTAGCTGTTAGTTGTTAGTTGTTAGAAAGGGCCAGGGCTGTTCGGTAAATTATTGTTTAGCAGTCACTCTTGGCTCCCCTGAAAGGGGAGCTGTCACGGCGAAGCCGTGACTGAGGGGTTCTACACGGCGAGCTGGAACCCCTCCGCCATGCTATCGCATGGCCCTCCGTCTCGCCTGTCGGCT
>JAETPP010000274.1 GCA_021771115.1 Bacillota bacterium
GAAACTCAAGCGCTGAAATATGCGAAAACCCTTGCCTACTTCAGATCAAAAATATCTTCGGACTGTTGACGGAAAGAAGGAGAAGCAGGGGCGGGAACGGGGAAAATATCCCCAGTTCCCGTCCCTGCTTCCTTACGTCCGTGGGTCGTTCCTCTAAGTAAATTTAATATGGTGAAGATACATCAAAGTCGTTGGCGGCCTCCATCTTGAACTTGTTGAGAGCCTCGCGGGCGCTGGGCACGACAGACTTGTTGCTGGACATAATTCGCATCTCCTTTTCTTTTTGTTTCTCTGTTTTTCAGATTCGTTCGGATCGAGAATCCGAGCATAGCTTTGCCCCGGCGCGGATTTCTATGCGAAGATCCGTTTGACAAAATCAGGAATTAAAAAGAGCGCGGATTACAGGATATGGGGGAAAAGCAATTAAATGATATAGCGCACCCGTTAAGCTGAAAAATGCTTACGGGTGCGCTGGAGTGAACAAGTAAAATAGTGGATCGGCCGGGGGGCAGGGAATGGGTTTTTGCGGTTACGGCAATACGAATCTAAAAGTTAGAGCCGCACAAGGGGATGGGAAAATGTTCTGGAGAGCTTTGACTCGTTTGAAACACGGTATCCATTTTTCTCCAGGATCGCGACCATTTCGTCAAAGGTGGGAACCTGCGTCCCGGTACCCCGCTTGGATGCTTTGACCGCCCCAGCGGCGTTGGCAAAGGTAAGACAGGAGTCCAGTTCCCATTTCCGGAGGTAGGCATAGAGAAAAGCTCCGAAGAAGGAGTCCCCGGCGGCCATGGTGTCTACAGTTTTGACAGGGAAACCGGGATACCATTTTCCCGATTCTCCGGCCTGAACCGCAAAGCAGCCGCGGCCTCCCGCCTTGACGATGATAAGGGCTTTGGTGAATTGGGAGAGGGCTTCGGCCGCGGCCTCCGGCTGAGCTTTTCCGCTGAGGATGGCAGCCTCCTCCTCGTTGAGGGAGATTACGCTGGAACAGGAAAAGATAACGTCCAGGACGGAGGCGGAAAGGGATCCGGCCAGAGGCCCGGGATCAAAAAATACAGGCAGCCCTAATTCCTGGGCTCTCCGGGCCAGGGAAAGGGCCAGGTGAAAGTAGGGATTGCTGGGGTTTGCCATATAGTAACAGCTGAGATATAAGCTACCGCAGGTTTCCAGCAAAGCTAAGACCTGCTCATTTTCTGCAAATTTGCAGGCGTCAAGGGCCGTGACAAAGCTGTGGGCCCCTCCTTCATCCACCACGCAGTAGGCCACCGGGGAATGATACCCCTCTATAAAGCGAAGCTGGCTGATGTCGATCCCTTGCTCCTGATAGGCACCTTGGAGAAAACGACCATAGTGGTCGCTGCCCAGCGGTCCGGCGGGAAGAGGGTTCCCGCCCATTCGACGAAATGTGATCAAGAGGTTTCCCTCCCCACCGGGCTCCATCCCGGAGCGGAGGATGCACCGGGTGCAGCCGCCTTGGATGGGGAAGGCTCCTTCCATCTCCAAGATCACGTCAACAGTGGAGGAGGACAGGAGAAGAAGATCATGTTTCATGTCCGCTCCTCCTTCCGGGTCTGACGTTCCGAAGCCACGGCGGTCAGCTCTCTCGCGGCCCATTCCAGATCCAGAGCTGGATTGGCGTCCTTGAACTGGCGATACCAGTCGGCGGGCAGAACATGGAAACCCTTGTACGCGCCGGCTATCATACCGGCAATGCAGGCAAAGGTGTCGG
>JAETPP010000275.1 GCA_021771115.1 Bacillota bacterium
GACGGAAAGAGCGGCAGCCGCGGCCGGGAAGTGTTGGCAGCCGCGGCCGGGAGCGGACAGAATCTGGGGAAATCCCTGGTGCAGTCATTCTTTGCCAGCTTGTCTATTACATTGACCACTTTGCCGGTGCAGCTCTGGTTTTATTATGAGATTCCTGTTTATTCCGTAGTTCTGAACCTCTTTGTGATTCCGTTTCTGAAACCAATGATGATTACAGGGCTGCTGGCTATGCTGGTGCCGGGGCTGGGCGGTCTGGGGATTGTGGGCCGGGTGATTTTGGGAAGTTATGAGTTTATGTGCGGCTGCTTTGATAAGCTCCCCTTCCATACCTGGAATCCGGGGTGTCCGAAAGTATGGCAGATTGTTGTATATTACCTGCTTTTATGCGGCGCAATCGGTATTCGAATAACGATAAAACGGTTTGAAGAGAGCGCACAAGAAAGAATGCTGGATAAAAATACGAAAAACAATGCAAAAATAGATGAAATAAAGAATCGCCGGGCGGCTGGCAGAGGGAAAGCAATTCGGAAAATGAAAGAAATGAGAACCACCTGTAGTATAACTGCCATGCCCGGAAGCCGAATCTCTGACAGCACATGTACAAAAGGCAGCAGGCCGGGAGAGGAAGCCGAAAGTCCTGGTTTGAAAAGGACGGACAGAGTATGTACAAAAGGCAGCAGGCCGGGAGAGGGAGCCGAAGATTCCGGTTTGAAAAGGCTGGGCATGGAAAAGACCAGGCTTAAAATGGCAGGAGCCGCCGGAAGTGCGGTTGTTCTGTCATTTGCCGTGCTGCTGTTTGCTATCCGCCCGCCGTCAGAAAACAGTGTCACCTTTCTGGATGTGGGCCAGGGAGACTGCATTTTGCTGCGCACCGCCTCCGGGGAGGTATATCTCTTCGACTGCGGAAGCAGCAGCCGCAAAAATATCGGTAAATACATTATGATACCTTGTCTGAAATACAACGGTATTCATACCATAGATGCCGTTTTCCTCTCTCATCCCGACGCAGACCATATCAACGGCGCGGTGGAGCTGCTGAGCATGGGCGGAGAAAACAATATTACGGTAAAACAGCTGCTTTTGCCTGATATTGACGAAAAGGCAAAGGAAGAGCAATTGGGTGAACTGCTGAAAGCAGCCAGAGAGGCAGCGCAGAAGGAGCCTGTTCCTGTGGGTTATCTTTCCGCGGGGGACAGATGGGCCTGCGGCAGTGCGGCCTTTACCTGCCTGCATCCGATTGAGGGTTTCAGCGGAGAGGATGTCAACGCTTACTCGGAATGCTTTCTGGTGGAATTCACAGAAGGACAGGACGGCGTCTTCCAGAGCGGCAGAGAAGGCGGTAAAATGGGCGGTGAAACGAGTGGCGAGACAGGCGGTAAGACGAGCGGAGAGACCGGCAGTGAAACGGGCAGTCAGACGAGCGGAGAAACGGACAGCGGAACACGCAGCCCAAGTTGGACATTGCTTTTGACAGGAGATGTGCAGGGGGAAGGGGAGGAGGCCTTTTTCAGGGAGATTCAGGAGAGGAATATTGGGGGAATCACCGTCCTGAAGGCGGCGCATCACGGTTCCCGCAATTCCACGCCGGAAGAATTCCTCAACCAGCTGAAACCGTTTCTGACGGTAATTTCCAGCGGCAGGAACAATCGTTACGGGCATCCCCATGCGGAGCTGATGGAACGCCTGGAAACATCCGGCACCGTAATTGTTCAGACAGCGCAGTC
>JAETPP010000276.1 GCA_021771115.1 Bacillota bacterium
GAGACAAAACTTTTTAGGAGGTAATCAAGGATGAACAAGCAGAAATGGACAGAGAAGCCGGTCACCTGGGGCGGATATCTCAAACTCAGCGGCATTGTGACAGTCATCGGCGCGATTTTCAGCGCGGTGTATATCATTGCCATGTTTGAGCCGGCCTGGTGGATCGGGATTCGGAAGACGGTTGGAAAGACGTTCAACCATTGGGCCCGGAAAAGGAATCGTTTCTAAAGGGCGGGAGCCGCTGCAACAGGCGGCTCCTTTTCTTTTTCTTTCCACCGAGGTTGTTTTTACGAAAACGGGGCTGCGCCCTTAGAATAGCCGTTGAAAGGAGGCAGACGCCGATGAATGAACAAGAGTTCCATCCGGGCTCCGTCCCTGTGGCGGTGGTGGCCCGTGTTTATGGAAAAGACGCGTCCTGGGTGAGGGCCGGAATTATCTCCGGCTGGCTGCCCATCGGCAAGGCGACCCGGAACGGCAATCTGGTGGCCAGCATTGAGGAGATGGATTCCCGGTACGGCCGGATCAATTTCTACATCTCGCCAAAACGATTGTACGAGGAAACCGGATATTTCTGGAGAGGAGAACGACGATGAGAAATGACATGCGTCCGGAGCTTTCGCAGAAGAACCCCTACTGGATCGGCAAGCACCGCTACTACGAGCTGAAGCATTTCTGCCTGCAATACCCCATTTGGAAAAAGGCCCGACTGGCCCTGGATGGGCTGAGTAGGCGGCCGGCCGACCTCCAGGTTTTTGTGAGCTGCGGGCAGATGAAGGGCGACCCAACAGAGCGGTGCGCCCAGTCCCGGATATTCTTCGGGGAGCGCATGGAGATGGTGGAGCAGGCGGCCATCGAGGCGGAGCCCGACCTCTACTCCTATCTGCTGCGGGGCGTGACCGAGGGGCTGTCCTACGATGCGCTGAAGATGAAGTATGATATTCCCTGCTGCCGGGACGTCTATTACGCCGCGTACAGACGGTTCTTCTGGCTGCTGAGCAAGAGGAGGGATTGAGGTTGCGGGTTGTGGACGTGGCTGTCCGGCAATGCTACCGGTTCAACTGCCCGAACTGCGGGAGCAGGCTGGAGGCCGACTGCGGCGATCTGGTGGACATCGGCGGAAAGACAAGCCGGTTCTGGTGCCCGGTCTGCCGAAAGGAACGGTATATTCCATGGAGCGCTTTAAGGAAACGGACGATATATGAGGATAAGTCCGCGGAATAGGCAGGCTCCTTTATGGAGGTGAAATGCCATGAAGAAAACGATTTTGGAAAAGGTGGCGGACAACAAGTTCAATGCTGTGAAACAGTTAGTCCGATTCATTCGGGAAGGTGACAAAGACCCGGGTAGATTTGAAGACTTATGGGAAAACAGTTTTGCGCTTGAGGACGAATTAGATGAAATCATACTTCGGATAGCGCACATCATCGAATTGGAAAAAGCATTAGAAGAATACGAAGAGTAAGGATTGGGCCTGCGGAAACGCGGGCTCTTTCCTTTTTGTATTTCGCAGAAACGGCAGCGGCTATTATGGAGGTGATACCATTATGACTTACAAGCAAATCGAGGCAAGCCGGGAGCTGAGGCTTTGGATCGGACAGGTGATCGTGCCCGCCGTTACGATGGCGGTCGCATTGGCGTCCATTCCGGAGGTCAGGAACGCGGCTTCCACAAAGCTGGAACAGCTGAAATGGAAACTCAAATCCAAGAGCAAGG
>JAETPP010000043.1 GCA_021771115.1 Bacillota bacterium
GCTGTGAGGCAAAGGCAGTACAATAACTTCCCTATCCGGCCTCTCAACTGGCTCTCTCCTAAACTGGCTTTAGACTCCTTCTCTTTTTTGTAACATATCATTGACAAACCTACAGCCTCTGCGTTAGGCGCGGCGCAGGATGGACTGCCTCTCTTTCTTTTCGGCAAAAAATGGGAAAAAGAGTACAACTGCATAGTATTTTCCTTAGAAACGCAGTTTTGTCTGGTTAATATTTCCCGAAAAATATGGTACGCTCTAGTTACAGAATCCCGCAGCAGGGGAACAGAGGAGGGAAGAGCATTGAAAAGACACGGCTTTTTCCGGGAATTGAAAAAAAACCGGGCGCTGTTTCTTATGGCGTTTCCGGCCATGGCATTGGTGTTTGTCATGTCGTATCTGCCAATGTCCGGTCTGGTGGTGGCGTTCAAAAGTTATCGCTTTGACAGAGGCGTGTTTGGCAGCGACTGGTGCGGCTTTGAAAATTTTCGGTATCTGTTTGTTTCCGGAACAGGCTGGAATATCACCAGGAACACGATGGTGTATAACCTGATAAACCTTGTTACCTCACAGGGGCTGGCCATCATTGTTGCGATCATTATCTCGGAATTGAGCGGCAAGGTTTTCAAGCGGTTTACGCAATCGGTCATTTTTCTGCCGTATTTTATTTCCTGGATCATTGTGGGGACCTTTGTTTTCAATATTTTCAATTATGAGAGCGGCGTTCTGAATAATGTGCGGACCGCTTTGGGAATGGAACCGGTAAACGTGTACTCCATGCCGGGCCTTTGGCCCTGGATCATCTGCGCCTTCAACGCGTGGAAGTGGGTGGGCTACAATTCCATTATCTATATTGCGGCCATCACCAATATCGACGCGGAGTGCTATGAGGCCTCCGATATTGACGGAGCCAATATTTTCCAAAAGATATGGTACATCACGCTTCCTTCCATGAAGCCCACTATCATTACCATGGTCCTGCTGCAGGTAGGGCGGATCCTGCGGGGCGACTTCGAAATGTTCTATCAGATCGTGGGAAACAACGGCCAGCTCTTTGATAAAACCGATGTGATCGATACCTACGTGTTCCGCTCTCTGCTGACGAACTCCAACATTGGAATGACAGCCGCGGCAACCCTGTATCAATCGGTGCTGTGCTTTGTGATCATCATGGTGGTAAATCAAATCGTGAAGAAGGTCGAAGCGGATTACGCGCTGTTTTAAGCAGCGCTCCGTTTCAAAATGGCATTGGGCCAAACGGAGGGGTCGCTGTGCATACCAGGAATAAAATCAAGCTTACAACATCCAGAATCGTCTTCAATGGTATTTCTTATATCCTGCTGAGCTTTATCGCTTTGCTGTGTCTGCTGCCGTTCATTATGCTGGTTTCCGGCTCCTTTACCTCGGAGCAGGCCATCCGGTTTGAAGGCTACAGCATTTTTCCGAGAGAATTTACCACGGAAGCCTACGAAACGATCTTTAGATATCCGGAAAAGATCTTAAGGGCCTACGGCGTTTCCATTTTTATTACGGTTGCCGGTACGGCGGCGGGCCTGTTTTTCCTGACGATGACGGCCTATGTCATCAGCCGGAAGGATTTCAAGTACAGAAATGTGATCTCGTTCTACTTCTATTTCACAACTCTGTTTAACGGCGGTATGGTGTGTACCTACATTTTTTATATCCAGTACCTTCACCTGAAGGATAATCTGCTGGCGCTGATCTTACCGCTGATGATGAACGTGTTCTATCTGCTCATTATGAGAAGCTTTATCACCGCGATCCCGGTGGCGCTGATCGAATCGGCGAAAATCGACGGAGCGGGAGAATTCCGGATCTTTATCCAGATCATTCTGCCCCTCCTGAAATCAGGCCTTGCTACCATTGGCCTCTTTATCGCGCTGGGCTATTGGAACGACTGGTACAACGCCATGCTGTATCTGAATTCTGAGGATAAATACCCCCTGCAATACATGCTGTACAACATGCTGCAAAAGCAGGAGGCCATGGCGCAGATGGCAAGCCTGGCGGGAAAACGCATAGAAAATCTGCCTACCAGCGGCTTGAAGCTGGCTATGGCGGTGGTGGCTACCGGGCCCATTGTGCTGCTTTACCCGTTTGTACAAAAGTATTTTGTAAAAGGAATTACGATCGGCTCCGTAAAAGGATGACCGACCTGTAAATAAAAAAACAAACTGGAGGAAATTTTTATGAAAAGCAAGCTAGTCAAAGCCGCGGCTCTGCTGTGCGCCCTTACCATGATGCTGGGCGTTTTCGCAGGCTGCGGAAACCAGGGCTCCGGCAGCAAGGCGCCGGAAAGCTCCGCCGCCGGTACGCCCGAGTCTTCCAAGACGCCGGAGTCTTCTGAGACGGCAGACAATGCCAATGGGCTTGATCTCTCCGAGGAGGTGGAGCTGACCCTCTATCTCATCGGCGACAGGCCCGCAAAGCAGGATGAGATCGAAGAGAACTACAACAGTCTCTTCAAGGAGAAGCTGAACTGCACCGTCAAAACCAATTACCTGAGCTGGGCCGAATTCAGAAACAAGTATCCGCTGATCTTCTCCTCCGGAGAGGAATTCGACATGGCGTATACCGCAAACTGGCTGGACTACTACTCTCTCGCTCAAAAGGGAGCGTTCATGAGCCTGGATGAGCTTTGGCCCACTTACGCGCCCAACAACTTTGCCCAGCAGTCTGAAAGCGCAAAGCAGCAGGCCACTGTAAACGGCCACTATTACGCGATCCCCACCCTGTTCAAAACCTATAATGCCTATGGCCCCATCTATCGTACCGATATTCTGGAGGGTACGGATTGGGATGGCAAAATGGAGAACCTGAACGATTATGAGACCTACCTCTCTTACGTCAAGCAGGCCGCTCCGGAGATGGAGCCGGTAGCTATCGTTTCCGAAGGCTCTGAGATCGACGAGCTGTTCATGCAGGAGAGAGGCCTGTTCCAGGCAAAGGGCGCTTACGGCGATTTCCTGTGGTTCGATCCTCAGGAGGCCGAGCCCAAGATCTTCCCCTATTACGACTATGAGGGCACTCCCGAATTCCTGGAGCTTGTCAACCGTTGGAACGAAGCGGGGTATTTCACCAAGTCCGCTCTTTCCGATACCGACACCGCCAAGGTGGAAAGCGGAAAAGCCGCAAGCCGGATCAAGAATACCGGTACCTATGAGGGCGAGCATATGAAGCATCCCGAGTGGGGCTTCAAGTTTGCAAACTTTGTAAGCGATGTTTCCTACAGCTCTTTCACCCAGGACGCGCTGGCCATTCCCACCACCTCCAGAAATCCCGTAAGAGCGCTGGCCTTGTATGACCTGATCACCAGCGATGAGGAAGCCTTCCGCGCATGGGACTACGGCATCGAGGGTACCTCCTATGAAGTGATCGACGGCCAGGTCAATATGCTCAATATCGACGATTACGCCGAGTCCTCCCTGTGGGCGGCGCGCACTCCCGGTTTCTTCCTTTCCGTATATGGATCCCCCAAGGATATTAAGGAGATGGAAGCCCAGTGGGATTCTCATATTCAGGATGGCGTAGGCTGCCAGAAGTTCCGCGGCTTTAACATCGATACCTCCAATGTGGAAACCGAATACACCGCGTGCATCAACACGCACCAGCAGTATTGGTGGCCCCTGGAGCTGGGCTATACCGACCCGGTGACCGGGCTGGAGGAGTACAAGCAGAAGATGCAGGCCGCGGGGATCGACAAGGTTATCGAGGATTTCCAGAGACAGCTGGACGAGTATCTGAGCAGTCTGGAAAACTGATAGAAAACAGGCGGGCTTTCAGAGAAGAGCCGACAGTGCAAGGGTTCTGAAGCTTGCCGTCATATTGTGAAGCTGCAGGCGGAAACCTGCGGAAGGAAAACAAACTCATGCAGCTTTGCGGCTGTATGAGTTTTGTTTTCGTATGATATACTATCAAATGGAAAAGCATACTTCCTGAAGAAAAGATCGGATCTGACAACCGCTGTGATAAAACGGCGTATGCAGGGCATGGGGCGTACCGGGAAAAGGACGCTCAAATCCGCCGCGGTCATGTTTTTGCTGTCAGAAGTATGGAAGGGGGGAGGGGCCGAATGATACAATTACTGCTGGTAGACGACGAAGCCAAAACGAGAAACGGGCTGTTAAATCATATCGACTGGACAAAGCTGGGGATCGATATGCTGCAAACGGCAAAAAGCGCGGAGGAAGCTCTTGAGCTCTGTGAAGAATACCGGCCGGATATCATTCTTTCAGATATTCGCATGCGGAAGATGAACGGGCTGGAAATGTGTTTTGCTTTAAGGGAAAAATATCCGCTCTGTAAAATTATTATTATCAGCGGTTACGCGGATAAGGAATACCTGAAAGCGGCTATTGAGCTGGGGTCTGTCAGCTATGTGGAAAAGCCCATCGACCTGGAAGAGCTGGAGCACGCGATCCAAAAGACGGTAAAAGCGGTTTTAGAGGATCGGAGCTACGCCCGAAATAACGAAAGGCTGCTTCAAAATCAGGAGTTTCTCAAAAAGGAAACCTTTCTGTCCCTGTTAAAGCTTCATAAGGCGGACGGCCCTGTGGAGCTCCACGAATTGCTTCCGCGGGAATATGAACGCTTTCGGATCTGTGTGCTGCGGTTTTCCAAGCCGGTGCCGCAGACAGCGCAGAAGAAAAGAGAGATCCTTCAGCATTTAGAGCCTGAGAAGGTCATGGGAGCAGAGGGGTTCGTTTACGGAGAGTTTACGGACAATCGCCATATGGTTTTTCTGCTGTGCGGAAATGATCTTCTGGTTTCCGAGGAAAGCAAGATCGTGAAGCGGCTGGGGGCGATGTGTAAAAGGCCCGGCGAGGATCTGGCGGCTTTTTTGTCTCTGGGAGACCCAGTGAGCAGTCCCGGCGAGATCCATAGCTCCTATGACCACGCGCTGGCGGCGGAAAAGGCGGTTTTTTACAAGGGATATTCCCACATGGAGGCCTATAACGAAAGAAAAGAAAAAAAGATCGTATTGAATCAGGATTATGTGGGAGGGTTTCAAAGCTTTCTGATCCGGGGCGATGAACAGGCAGCCCAGCGCCACATTCGGGAATTGAGCAGCACTTTGCAGGAGATGCAGGCGGAGCCTTCCGCTTATGTTTTAAGCATCTATTTTGAATTGGAAAAAATCATTATCGCTGAGTTTGAAAGGCTGTCTCTGGAAAGCAGGGAAAAAAGGGCGGAAAAATATCAGGCGGAAATGCAGGTCATGGAAGGCCTGGACACGATCGCGGAGAAGGAAGCGCACTTGATTTCACAGATCAGGGAGCTCTTCGCAATGGTACAGAAGGACCAAAGCAACAGCTTTATGATCACGCGTGTGATGAGATATATCGGCGAGCACTATCAGCAGCGGGACATCTCCGTCAAGCAGATCGCTGCTGAGCTTTATATCACACCCACGTATCTCTCCTCGCTTTTTAAACGAAAAACCGGAAAGACCATAGGGGAATACCTGACAAAGGTGCGAATGGAGCAAGCGGCCCAGCTGCTTCTTGACCTGCGCTTAAAAACCTACGAGGTAGCGCTGGCGGTGGGTTATGAGGACCCCAACTATTTCGCGAAAATTTTCAAAAAGGAATACGGGGTCACTCCCTCTGAGTACAGGGAGAGAAAGCTTGGGGCAGGGTAGCTTCGGCCGGTCTGGTCAATTTTGCTCCGGAAAGCTTGAAAGGACGTGACGGCAAAGGCACTGTTTTCCCAAACGGCGCCCGCCGCATGGAGAAAGGATAGGTCACGGCTATGAAGGGAAGAATACAGCTTAAGAAAATGGTTCGCCGCTGCTCGATGTACATGAAGCTGACGATCTCCTTTTCCATTGCGATCATAGCGATTTTGATGATCGTTATGATCGTGCTGAGCCGGCTGGTAAGCAATAATGATCGGGAAAAGATCCTGTTTTCCGCAAACCAATCCTTTGAGCAGACGGATTCCTTTATCCAAAACTATTTAGACACCATGGTATATCTGTCGGACCAAATCAACTACAACCACGACGTTCAGGAGCTTTTGAAGCAGAACAGCTCCGGAAAAAGCCGGTCGTACGGTGAGCAGTATCGAGATTTTCTGCGCCTGGACAGGGTTTGCAGCACCGCGGAATTGGTGGAAAGCATTTATATGGCCCGGCTTTTCGTACCGGATGAACTGACCTATTCCAACAACATACGCCATTTTGAAAAGAAATCGGTGCTGGAAAGCAGAGAGGATTACCAGCAGTTCCTGCAGGACGGAGATTATAAATTTTTTACCGCTCCGGAAAAAATCAAAATGCCGGGGATCAGCTCCGAGGAAGAGATCATTTCGCTGTTTCGGATCATTCTTACCACAGACGGGACGATCAAGCCCATCGGCGTACAGCAGATCGGGATCCAGACCTGCAAAATAAAAAGCGTGCTGGAGAAATCCAACATTACAAAATCGGGCCTTGTGTATCTGGTAAACAGCAAGGGGCAGATCATCAGCTGTTCCGATGAAACGCATACCCTGCTTCAGGAGCTGAAGCAAAACGGAAAAACCCTGGATTTTCCGGTGAAGGATTCCTGGAGCGAGGTTTCCTTGCTGGACAGCGGCTATTATGCAAACAGGGCACAGCTCGATACGGCGGACTGGTCCCTGGTCGCGCTGATCCCGCGGGGAGAAATCTTACAGCAAAGCAAGCAGCTGCAGTCTATCATCTTTGTGCTGTCTTTTGTGGCGGTCGTTGCGGTGTTTCTCGTTTCCAACGCGATTTCAAAATACTATACGAGCCGTTTGTCCTACCTGACGGAGATGATGCGCCGGGTGCCGGGTGGAGAGCTGGAGCTCGATTTGGAAACGGAAGGCCTGGATGAGATCGGAGAGCTGTTCCGCAGCTTTTCCTCCATGACCCGGCAGCTGGATCTGCTGATGGAAGAAAAGTATAAGTCGGGAAAGGCGGTGAAGGCTGCACAGCTGCAGGCCCTCCGCGCACAAATCAATCCCCATTTTTTGTATAACACGCTGGATCTCATCAACTGGGAGGCGATCGACCACAATGTGCCGGAAATTTCCCAAATCACCAAAAGCCTGTCTCAATTTTATCGGATCAGCTTAAATAAGGGCATGGAGATCGTAACCATCGAAAAGGAATTAAATCATGTGCGGGCCTATGTTACCATCCAGAATTATCATTTTGACGGGGCCATCCGGCTGCATATTGACGTTCCCCCTGAGATCCAGAGCTATTCGTGCATCAACATCATCATACAGCCCATCGTGGAAAACTCTATCATTCATGGAATGGAAGCCACCTCATACGGTCAGGAATACCCGATCTACATCTCCGCAAGGCTTGAAAAGGGAGATATCATTTTTTCCATTCGCGACGAAGGGGTGGGAATGAGCAGTCAACAGATCAAGGAGATCTTAAACTCAAAATCTTCGCGGGATACCGGCTATGGCATCAAAAATATCGATCTGCGGCTCAAGCTGAATTACGGAGAGCAGTACGGCCTGAGCTACCAAAGCGAGCTGGGAAAAGGAACGACCGCGTGGCTTCGAATCCCGGCCTGTAGGGAAGAGAGGGAAGAAGCCGGGCCGAATAAGGAGGAGTGCTGAAATTCCGTATGTTTTTCCTTAAAATCACAGTTTTTCCCATTCAATCTTTCAGGAGGATGTGGTAATTTTTAGGGTAGGACCGAAAGTGAAATCGCCAGGCTTATTTTATGAAAAAGAGGGTGTCGGAATGGATCAGAATATGCGTTTGATCGAGCATGCGGTAAAATTTACGGAAATTTATAAGCACTACAGCGGCGACAAGTACCTCCGGGAGGCAAAGTGCGTTGCGTATCAGCTGGAGCAGATCTTACAGCCGCTGGAGCCGGAGGACCGGCTGGCGGGAATGATGCGCCATGAGCTGGTGGGCTTTTCCTCCCAGTACGGCGGCATTTATACATATTATTTTCACGAAACGGAATTCAGCAACGCCTTCGGGGCCTGTCGGGAGAAGCTGGAGGAAGCCACCCGAAGGAAGGCGGAAGCGGCGCTGGAATTTTGGAAGCTGGAAAATACCCGAAAAAAGGTGACGAACCGGTTTATTCACCAATACGGCTTTGAAATGGGAATGAGCTTTCACCACGCGGGATACGCGAATTGCGATTGCCGGGTAGCCGGAACAAACGTGGATTTCCAAAAGCTGATCCGCCTGGGGCTGGACGGCCTGGACGAGGAAATAGACCGCTGTGGCGCGCAAAATGAAAACGACAGCTTTTATCAGGCGCTCCATTTATGGATAGACGCTGTGAGAAACGCCTGCGCAAGGTACGCCCGGGAAGCGGAAGCCCTTTCCAAGGCAGGCGAGGGGAAGCAGCGGGAAAGGTTCCAAAAGCTGGCGGAAGCTTTGGTAAAGATCCAGCACAAGGCGCCCGAAACATTTTTGGAGGGCCTGCAGCTGATGTGGATCTATTCCGTGTGCGGCGACCTGATGAATTACGGGCGCATGGACGATTATCTGGGAGACTTGTACGCCGGAGACCTTGAGGCGGGGAGAATGACCGAGGAAGAAGGCATCGAGCTGATCCTCGGCCTGTATAAGCATTTCAAAACCATTGACAAAATGCACGATTGCCGGGTCATCATCGGGGGAGTGGGCCGTCACGCGCCCGCCCATGCCGATCAGCTGGCCATGGCGTTTATGGAGGCCTCCAGAAGATTCCGGGAAACAGTTCCCCAGCTTACCCTGCGGTATTATGCGGGGATGAGCGAGGAGGTTCTCGATAAGGCGCTTCAGGTCAACGCGGAGGGCTGTACCTTCCCGATCCTCTATTCGGATGAAACCAACGTTCCGGCAGTGGAAAAGCTGTACGGAGTACCCCGGGAGGAAGCGGAGCAGTATGTGCCGTTCGGGTGCGGAGAATATGTTATTGTGGGAAAAAGCACCGGCACGCCCAACAGCGGCGTGAATCTGCTCAAGGCCCTGGAGATCTTGCTGCACTGCGGCCATGACAGGTTCTTCGATGAGAAAATAGAAACAGGCTTGCCGGCGCTGGAGGAATATGATACCTTTGAAAGCCTGTATCAGGCAATGCTCCGCATGATGGAGCCCACGCTTCAGAAGCTGGCGGTACATAAGCTTTTGAACTATCAGGTGGCGGGGGAAGAGGCCGCCTATCTTCATTTAAGCCTCTTGATGGACGACTGCCTGGAGCGGGGAAAAGCCTTGCTGGAGGGCGGTGTTCGCTATCTGAACGCGGCAAGCGAGATTTTTGGCATTATCAGCACGGCGGACAGCTTGACGGCCATCAAGAAGCTGGTATTTGAGGAAAAGCGCCTGACCCTGCAGGAGCTTGTGAAAATTCTGGACGCGGACTTTGCGGGGTATGAAACAGAGCATAAATGGATGCGGGAAGCGCCGAAATACGGCAACGATATGGAGGAAGCGGATCAAATGGCCGTGCGGCTGTTTGATGATATTGCCGAATTGACCAGCAAATGCGGGGAAAAGGCTGGACTGAACCGGTATCACATTGTAAGCGTCAATAACTCCATGAGCGCGGAATGGGGTTATTACTGTGAGGCGTCCGCCTGCGGGCGGAGACGCGGCGCGGCCATCTCCAATGGAAACGGCCCTTCCATTGCCGCAGACAAAAACGGTATTACGGCCCTCTTAAATTCCATGGCAAAATTCCCTGTGGATAACCACGCGGGCGTCATCAACAACATCCGGTTTACCCGGGAGCTGTTTGCCTCCTCTTTTGAAAAGGTCAAGCTTCTGGTGCAGACCTTTTTGGAGAATAACGGTGTGCAGCTGAACATCTGCGCGGTGGGGAAAGAGGACCTGGAAAATGCCATGAAGCACCCCGAGCAGTATCAGAACCTGATCGTGCGGATCGGCGGGTTCAGCGCGCGGTTCGTTACGCTGGAGCCTTCCGTACAGCGGGAGATCCTTGCCAGAACCACCTATGAAGGGTAAGAGCATGGGCGGGATCGTATTGGATATTCAAAGATTCTGTACGCAGGATGGCCCGGGAATCCGGAGCACAGTGTTTTTGAAGGGCTGTAATCTGCGGTGCCAGTGGTGCCACAACCCCGAAAGCTTTCAGCGCTCTCCGCAGCTTGGCTATTCGGAGAAAAAATGCGTGGGATGCGGAAGCTGTGTCCAGGTATGCCCTCAGGGGGTGCATCGGCTTTCACCTGAGGGAAAGCATGAGGTCGATTTTAAAAAGTGTACCGCATGCGGAAAATGTGTAGAGGTGTGCCCGGCAGAGGCCCTGCGTATTTTCGGCAGCTTTATGGAAGCGGAGGAAGTGCTTGCGGAGGTCAGAAAGGACCGAAAGTTTTACGAGCGGTCCCAGGGAGGCGTCACCTTTTCCGGCGGAGAAGCCGCCGTGCAGTTTGAGTTTTTGCTGGAGCTGCTTGATGGATGCAAACGGGAAGGGATTTCGACCGCTCTGGAAACCAACGGCGCTATTTCCATGGAACGGGCGGCGGAGCTGTGCAAACAGGTAGATCTGTTTCTGCTGGATTTTAAGCTGGAGCCTTCCGCGGACCAAAAGAAGTGGCTGGGTGTGAGCGGCCTTACGATCCGCCCGCTTCTGGAATGCCTTCTCCAAAGAAACAAGCCCGTGATCCTGCGCTGCCCGATCATTCCGGGGGTCAATGATACAGAGAAGCATTTCAGCCGGATCCGAGCCCTGCAAAAAGAATTTCCCAATATCCGGCAGGCGGAAATTATGGCCTATCACGATATCGGCAAGGGAAAATGGAGCGAGATCGGACTGCGTTATCAACTGGGCGATATCAAAACCGTACCGGCTGCTCAAAAGGAAATCTGGGAGAAGCGCATCAGGAAGGAATAGAGAAAAAAGCTGAGCTGGAATGACCTGATCGGATCCTTCCATTGTTTCAAACATGCTGCAGGAAAGTTCTATTACTAACAGAATGCGGGAAAGCATGCCCTCTCTCGAACTCAAATCCCCGAGATATAAAAAAAGAAGAGAAAAACCAAAAGGTTTTTCTCTTCTTTTTGGTGACCCATCGGGGATTTGAACCCCGGACACCCTGATTAAAAGTCAGGTGCTCTGCCAACTGAGCTAATGAGTCAAATGGGCTGTCCACCACAGGGTGGACAGCTTTCTTATTATAGCAAGGAAAAAGCGGGCTGTCAACCAGAAATTCACAATCCCGGCTGTTGCTTTTTTAGCGGGCAATGAAATGCTTTACGATGCTTTCGCCGTCCTCCGGCCAGCGGCCGGGGGCGGGGTTGAGATCGATCCCGGCGTGCATCAGGAGCGCTCCGGAATAGACTTCCCCGGTTTCCTCATCGGTATACAGCTTCTCCGGGTCAAGGCCCCGCAGACGCTTTGTCTGGTACAGGTTTTCCGGCCTGCGCATGATGACCCGGGTAAAGAGAGCTTCGTTTTGATCGGGGCTGACAAATTCCCAATCGCAAAGGAAGGGGTTTTCCGTGGGAGAGGTGAGGCGGTAAAAATCTCCATAGCGAAGGAGATCGTAATATTTGTGGTAGTCCGCCACCTGTTTTTTCACAGTTTCCTTTTCCTCCGGGGTCAGCTTGCGGGGGTCCAGCTCATAGCCGAAGGTGCCGCACATGGCCACATTCCCCCGGGTGACGATATCCGTTCTGGGGTTGGCGGAAACGTGGGCGCCGATGGAGGCGATGGGGTAGCAGAGAGAAGCGCCGAACTGAATGGAAAGCCGCTCGATGGGATCGGTGTTGTCGCTGGCCCAGATCTGGGGGGAATAGTACATCATGCCCGCGTCGAACCGGCCGCCGCCGGAGGAGCAGTTTTCCAACAGGATCTGGGGGAAAGCGGTGGTGATTCGATCCATCAGGTCATACACGCCCAGCACGTAGCGGTGGAAGAATTCTCCCTGCCGCTCCGGGGGAAGGGCAAGGCTTGCGGCCTCTGAAATGTGGCGGTTGCAGTCCCACTTGATATAGGCGATATTTGCCTTGGAGATCACATCGTACATCTGCCGGAAAATGTAGTCCCGCACCTCCTTGCGGGTCATATCCAGCACGCACTGGTGGCGGGAAAGGGATTTTTCCCTTCCGGGAGCGCACACGGCCCAATCGGGATGGGCGCGGTACAGGTCGCTGTCGGGATTTATCATTTCCGGCTCGTACCAGATGCCGAATTTTATCCCCAGGGCGTTGACCCGGTCCACCAGCTCACCCAGGGTGCCGCCCAGCTTTTCCTCGTTGACGGACCAGTCTCCCAGCGCCCGGTGGTCGTCAAACCGGTTGCCGAACCAGCCGTCGTCCATCACCAGCATTTCAATGCCCAGCTCTTTTGCTTCCTTGGCAAATTCCACCAGCTTGTCGCCGTCAAAATCAAAGTAGGCGGCCTCCCAGCTGTTGATGAGCAGGGGGCGCTTTTTCTTTGTCCATTCGCTGCGCATCAGGTGATCCAGATAGAAGTGGTGGAAGGCGCGGCTCATGCCGCCCAGCCCGTGTTCCGAATAGACCATAACGGCTTCCGGCGTGGTAAAGCTTTCGCCGGGCTCCAGCCGCCAGCGGAAATCCTCGGGGTTGATGCCCGCAAGCACCCGGGGGCAGCCACGGGTGTCCACCTCCACTTCCATGGAGAAGTTTCCGCTGTAAACAAGGTTTATGCCGTAAGCGTCCCCGGTTTCCTCCGTGGCGTTGTGGTCGATGAGAGCCAGGAAGGGGTTGTGGTTCGGCCCGGTCATGCCCCGTTTGGAGCGGATGGACTGAATGCCGTGCTGCAGGGGGTGGCGCACGGTGGTGTTTTCCTTGGCCCATTTGCCGTACATGTGGACCGCATCCAGCTCCATGGTGGGCAGCTCCAGGCAGGCGCTGTAGGCCTGCTCCAGCTCCACCGGGGCAGAGCCGCCATTTTCGATGCGCACGCTGCGGGTCATCACGCCGTAATGCTCAAATACAGTATAGAGCAGATACGCCTTTACCCCGGTGACGGCGTCCACGGCTGTAAGCTCCAGGGTCTCCGCCTCGTCCTCCTTGGCGAAGGTGGCGGGCAGGCCGGGAAGCGGAGGCTTTCCCTTCATGATCTTGTGAGAAACATACCGCACGTCGGTCACGGTGTTGCCATCCTTTCCACGGACAGTAAAAGCGGAAATGCGGAAATCCCCCGCGCCGTTTCCGGGATATTCCAGGGGATTGATATCGGCGGAAAACAGCGGATCCTCCACGCCGTGGGCGTAAGGGCTGAGAGAATCGAACCAGCCGCGATACATCAGGTGCTTCAAATTGGCATCCGGCAGCCGCGCGCCGTAATAGAGGTGCACCAGATAGCCCTGTTCATGTATCAGAAAAGCATAAGTAGAGGTTTTGGAATCCAGCTTAAAAATTTTTGATTTTTCGTCAAAGCTGATGGGCATAAAAACGCCTCCGTATTTATGAGTATGCAACCATTCTAGCACAGCAAAAACCGGGGAACAAGGCTTTTGGAAAAGAAACTTGTTTTTCCGGCAGAAAATGTGATTTTTTCCCTGACCGGTTGCTTTTGGCACTTTTTGTCACTCTGTATTGACAGAGAAAGGAGGAAGCGCTATGACAAGACAGCGGCGAAGGCGTGGAAGAAGGGGATATTTCGGGAGAGGGCTTTTGGTTCTGATCGGTCTTATGATGGCGGCGTTTTTGTTTTCCGCACAGCTTTTGTTTCAGGGAAACGCTGCCGCGTCCCCCGCGCGGCCGGAGTCTTCTTTGGCGCCCGGAGAGAGCTCCGGTGAGGAAACCATCGAGGCCCGCCTTGCTGAGCTGGAAGCACAGTTCCCCTCCGGAAAATACTGGAACCACTATGGGTATGAGCTGTCTCCCGGAGAGGAAAGCTGGGGCATCGTGACGGACACCCCCTGTGATCACGCCGCCATGGGAAAGGAATACTGCAATTTCTACCACGGAGTAACGGGAGAATTCTTTCCCTTTTATGAGGGCAGCCAGTGCCTGGGCTTTTGCAGTATGCTCAGCGACCGGATTTTTGGAGCGGACGCCCCCGTTACCATGCACCGAAGCTATGAAAAACTTCGGCCCGGCGACCAGATCCGTTTGACTGTAGAAATGCATTCCATGCTGGTGGTGGAAAAAACGGAAGCCGGCGTTACCGTGGCGGAGGTAAACAGTGATTACAACACCTGCCAGATCAGCTGGGGCAGGGAGATCAGCCGGGAGAAGCTGGAGGGCTATGAAGAGGAGATAGAATATTTCACCCGGTATTCGGATAAGGACGAAGCCGCTCTCCAAACCAGTGATATTCCAAGCTGGCGCTTGGAGTGATATTTTCCTTCGGAAAGTGATATTGCAAACTTCGTTTGCAGTGGTATTTTCCTGCGGAAAGTTTTTCCTTAAAAACTCGGCACAGCCGAATACCACTCGCCGTAGGCGAATATCACTGCGCAGCAATATCACTCGGCACAGCCGAATACCACTGCGAAGCGATATCACTGCCCTGCCTGTTCCTCAAAATAGGAGCGGGCGTATTCCGTGTCTCCGGTCAGGGCGGAAAGGAGCAGCTTGTACACGCCCTCGGGGTTTTGATAGAAATTCTGCTCCATGAGCTTTGCCTGGCTTTTGTCCGGCGCGTAAAGGGAAATGCTCATCAGATCCAGCGCACCTCCGGAAATATGGCAGGTAACGCGAAAGCCGTTTTCCGTTTCCGTGAGCTCCACCCGGTTTTCCCGGCGGGCCTTGCTGTCCGCCATCAGCCGCAGGGCGGCCTCCAGGGCCTTATCCCGCACGGAAAGGGGAAGGGTGGCGTCCAGGCTGTCGGCGATCTCCCGCCCGGCGGGAGTTACCGTGTACAGGCCTTCTTCATTCTGAACCACATTGCCCTGTGCCAGCAGGGCGGCCAAAGCGTCCCCCACCTCGAAATAATTTGCCAGGGCCTTTCCCTGCACGATCTGGGAAATGCTCTCCCCGGAAAGCGGCCCGTTTACACTGCTTAAAATGTAACAGAGCAAAATGCGGATATCGTTTTGGTTCCAAAGTCCGCCCGGCTCCACACCGCCGGTAAAGGCGTTTGATTCCATAGACCTTCTCCTTTCCAGTAAGACTTCCGTTTATTCTGTATAGACCTTGGCAAGTCCGCCTTCGCTGGTTTCCCGGTATTTGCTGAACAGGTCTCTCCCCGTTTCGTACATGGTTTTTACCACCATGTCAAAGCTGATCTTCCGGGTATAGGTGAGGAAATTTGCCAGGCTCAGGGCATTGATGGCCCGCATGGCCGCCACGGCGTTGCGCTCGATACAGGGGATCTGCACCAGCCCGCCGATGGGGTCGCAGGTCAGGCCCAGGTGATGCTCCATGGCCACCTCCGCCGCGTATTCGATCTGATCCAGGTCCATGCCGAACAGTTCCCCGAGTCCGGCGGAAGCCATGGAGCAGGCGCTGCCGATCTCTGCCTGGCAGCCGCACTCCGCCCCGGAAATGGAGGCGTTTGTCTTGATGATGTTGCCGATGATCCCGGCCGCGGCCAGCGCGTGGATGATCTCCGTATCGGAAAAGCCGTGCTGCTCCTGCTTATAGAGCATCACGGCGGGCAGTACGCCGCAGGCCCCGCAGGTAGGAGCGGTGACGATGGTGCCCCCGCCCGCGTTTTCCTCGCTGACGGCAAAGGCATAGGCGCAGACCACCCGGTTTTCCCTGGTTTCCGCGCTTTCATCGATATGCCGCTGGCGAAAGAGATACTTTGCCTTTCGCTGTACGTTCAGCCCGCCCCGGAGAACGCCCTCCGCCTCCAGGCCGTTTTGAGCGGCGGCTTTCATGCGGCCCCAAACCTCCGTGAGGTAATCCCACAGCTCCGGCCCTTCGCATTCCTCCGCGAACTGCCACAGCCGCAGCTTTTTTTCCTGGCAGTAGGCCTTGATCTCCCCAAAGGTGTTTAAGGGGTATACATCCTGAGCGACCTCGGAGGGCCGCCCCTCGATCTCGATTTTTCCTCCCCCCACGCTGTACACCCGCCAGGAACCAAGGCTTGTCCCGTTCCCAAAAGCTTCCAGTTCCATCGTGTTGGGATGCTTGAGCTCGGTGACCTCCGTGTTGAAGATCACCCCGGCGTAAAGGGGCGCAAAAGCGTCTTTTATGGCCACATCGGTCAGGTGTCCCCGGCCCGTTTTTGCAAGCGAACCGTACAGCGTGGCCTGAAAGCTGTCCGCCTGGGGGAAAGCTTCCCGAAACAAAGCCGCCGCGTGAGAAGGCCCCATGGTGTGAGAGCTGGAGGGCCCTCTGCCGATCCGATATAATTCCTTCAGTGATTCCATATGATCTCTCCCAGAACAGTACTTTCAGACCCGTTTTTGTCAAATGGAACGATAGGGTTAGTATGCCCTTTTCCCGGTGGAAAGTCAAGGAAAAGAGCAGACGGCTTCCGTCAACCGCTGACGGGAATGACCTCTCCGTTGACGATCAGCCCGTAATCGCCGCTTTTCAAAGCTTCCACCAGCTCTTTTCCGGTATCCACAGGGGTTCTGAGGGCAATGCCCGTTCTGCCGATGGAGGAACCTCCGGCAAAGTGCTCGTCTCCGCCGGAGGTGGGGAGAAGGCCGTGCTTTTTTGCAAATTTCGCAGCCTTTTTGTTTTCCTCCTCCGTGTTGTAAAAATTGAAGATCTCGGCCCCGTCCAGGTATTCCGGCTGGGGCTTTACCGCCATGTTGATATAGTCCCGGTCCCGGAAGGGGTGGGCCATGGAGAGAAAACCGCCTGCCCGGTGCACGAGACCGGCATATTCCTCCAGGGGCAGCAGGTGCAGGCCCTGGTTTTCCAGCAGGAAGGGAAGATCGATGCCATAGGTGAGAACCTCCTTGCCGTCCCCATAGTGGTGCTCTAAGCCGAAGAGCACATGAAACCCCTTTTCTTTTCCCCAGTCTCTGGCGGCTTCATACGCATCGTAATAGCGCCGCATTTTTTCCTCCCAGGGCAGGGTGCGGTCTACCGCGCTGTTGCCCCGCAGAAAGTGGTCGGTAAGCACCATGCCGGCATACCCCGCCCGCCAGTACGCCTCCGCCATCTCCTGGGGAGAGCTCCGCGCGCAGGCGCTGCACCAGCAGCAGTGACAGTGCGTTTCATAGCGGTAAGGATAAAGCTCCGAAGAATTCTTCATACAAAAACTTCCCTTTCTAACGACTAACAACTAACAACTAAAAACTAAAAACTACTTCACGACATTATTCGCCCAAATGCCGGAGCGGAGCATCAGCCCGCCGATGATCACCTTGATAATATCCGCGCATTGGACGCAGAAGAACACACCCACCACGGAAAGGCTGGTGTAGGTACAGGTGAGATAGGCGATAGGCAGGCAGACCACCCAGGTGAACACACAGTCAAACAGGAAGGTGATAAAGGTTTTTCCCCCGGAACGAATGGTGAAATAGCAGCCGTTGATGTAAGACATCAGTGGCATAAACACGCCTACCACCATCAAAAGCCGGGTGGCGGTTTCCCGCACGGCGGGCTCGGTGTTGTAAATATAGGGAATAAAGGGAGAGGTGCCGATGATAACGAGCCCCACGCCCAAATTGGCGATCACCGTGAGAAACAGCAGCTTCCGCACGGCGTCCTTCGCTCCTTCCATATCATTGGCCCCCAAAAGCTGTCCGGAAAGAATGCCCACGGCGTTTCCCGAGGCCATGATCAAAATGGAGAAGAGATTGTATACGGTGGATTCGATGTTCGCGGCTGCCACCGCGGTAAGGCCCCTGGTGGCATAGCACACCTGGATCGCCGCCATGCCCATGGCCCACAGGGCTTCGTTTACAAGCAGGGGCGTGCCGGTGATGGCAATGCGCTTGACCAAGGGCAGAGGCACCCGGAAGCTGCGGAAGGTCCCCTCCAGGAAGGGAAATTTGTGCTTGTGGCGGTAGGTGCGCACAATGAGATAAACGGCCTCCAGATACCGGGCGATCACGGTGGCCAGCGCCGCGCCCGCCACTCCCATTTTGGGGAAGCCGAAGCTGCCGAAGATCAAAAGATAGTTCAGGACCAGGTTGACGGAAATGGCGATCACGCTGGCAATCATGGGAGAAACGGTCTCTCCGGCGTCCCGCAGAACACTGGAGAAGCACTGCACCGCCACAAAGGGGAGCAGACCCCATAGGATCACATTCATGTAGCTTTTTGCATAGCTTAGGGTCGCGGCAATATCCGCCGCGCTGGAGGCCTCCTTGTTCAGGTAGAGGTTAAAAAGCTGCTCGCCGAACAGCAGAAACACGCCGATTCCCAAAAGCAGCACCACAAAGGAAAACAAAATGCGGAAGCGGAAGGTGTCCCGCACGCCCTTGTGATCTCCCTTGCCGAAAAACTGAGCGCCGAAAATGGAAGCGCCGGACAGTCCCCCGAAAATGGTGAGGTTAAAAATAAAAACGATTTGATTGACAATGGCAACGCCGGACATGGGCGCGGTGCCCAGGCGGCCTACCATCACATTGTCCAGCAGATTCACGAACTGGGTAATGCCCTGCTGCACGATCATGGGCAGCACCAGCTGCATCACCGTGGCGTAAAAGGCCTTATCCCCTATGTATTTTTTCCGAAACTGAGACATGAAAGGAAGTTCCTCCTCAAAAGAATGAATCAAAAATTACAGGATACCGGAAAAGCTCTCCCCAAAGGGCTCATCCGGCGGGCAGAGCTCAGAGATCAGCTCCCCGTAGTCTGCAATACAGCGGTTGGAAAGCTTTCGAATGCCATCGGCGGTTTCCTGGGGGCAGTCTCCGCTCATGGAGATGCCGTCCGCAATGGCGACTGTGGAAAAGCCGGCGTTTCTGGCGGTGCTCAGGGCATAGGCGGAGTCCTCAAACACCACGCTTTCCCGGGGAGAAGCGCCCAGGGTTTTGGCGCAGTGAAGAAAGATATCGGGGTGTTCTTTACTTTTTCCCACCTCTGTGCAGGTGGTGAGAAAATCGATACAGGGCAAAATGCCGGAGCGCTCCAGCGCGGCCCGGACCCCATCCGCGTGGGAAGCGGTGGCAACGGCGGTTTTGATGCCGTTTTCATGAAGCAGGCGCACAAATTCTGCGGCGTGGGGCTTTGCCTTCACCCGGTCGCAATAGCCCCGGTAAGCCCAATCCGACAGCTCGTCTATGATCTGCGAAACGGTGCCGGAGGCGCCCAGGCTTTTGTAATATTCCGCGCATTGCTCCAAGCTCAGGCGGTTTAAGGTGCGGTGCAGCCCCTCAGGCGCCTGGATTCCCTTGCTGGCAGCGTATTCATAGGTGATCTCCCGCCACATGGGCATGGAATCGATCAGTGTTCCGTCTGCGTCGAAAATAGCGCATCGGATCATGGAAAAGCCCCCTTTCTTTCATGAAAAGCAGACAAAAAGCCAAATTATTATAAAGTATACCATAAGCCGGGCCTGTATTTCAATCCCTTGGAGTTGTTAGTTGTTAGTTGTTAGAAAGGACAAGGGCCCCTGTCTGCCAAATTATTGTTTAGCACACTAACGACCCCCACACACTGTCATCCTGAGGAGCATAGCGACGAAGGATCTCGGTTAGCAGCAACCGGCGCATAAAGGGAATTTGTAGCCACTGGCTG
>JAETPP010000044.1 GCA_021771115.1 Bacillota bacterium
TCCCGGAAGCTGCGAAGCAGCTTTTTTACACTCTTCCTCCTTCCGTGTCTTACAGTTAGAGCGTTTATCGACAGTCTGGCCCCAGGTACCATGTACCTGGGGATGTACTATATATATTACTATTTTTCCATATACAGGGATCAGGCTTTGTGGTATGCTGTACATTGTGGAGAAAAAAGCGCACGGGAAGATGTTCCACTGCGCCGGGCTGTATCGGGATATGCTGGTGACAATTTCCTATCCCTGCTCGGAAATCGCTTTGTGGGATAAAAACACGCTAGAGAAGAAAAGACTGCTTGAAATTCCATTGAGCCTGTCAGGGTGTGCCTATCTGGAGAACGATTTCCTGTATATCACTTCCCGCAATATTTTAGGAATCGATAGGATCAGCCTGGCGGAATAGCTGATTCTGCAACAAAGAAAGGAGCAACTGAACATGACCTACCAGGAACTGAACGAGCGTTACGAGGCACTGATTGCCAGGAAGAATGCAATAGACGAAAGGCACCACAACGGCATCTATGAGCGTTGGGAAAACCCGGTGCTGACCCGGGAACACGTGCCGCCCTTCTGGATGTACGACCCAAATCCGGAAACAAACCCTTACATGATGCAGCGCTTGGGCGTAAACGCCGCCTTTAACAGCGGGGCTATCCTGCTGGACGGGAAATACACCCTGGTGGCCCGCATGGAGGGCTATGACAGGAAAAGCTTTTTCGCCGTGGCCCAAAGCGACAGCCCCACGGAGGGCTTCCGCTTCTGGGACGAACCGGTGGTTCTTCCCGACTCCTGCCCAGAGGAAACCAATGTGTATGATATGCGCCTGACCCAGCATGAGGACGGCTGGATCTACGGTGTGTTCTGCTCGGAGAGCAAGGACACCTCTTCCGGCGACCTGTCCGCCGCCGTGGCCGCCGCGGGCATTGTGCGCACCAAGGATCTGAAAACCTGGGAGCGCCTGCCGAACCTCTTGACAAAGCGTTCTCCCCAGCAGCGCAATGTGGTGCTCCACCCGGAATTTGTGGACGGAAAATACGCCTTTTACACCCGGCCTATGGACGATTTCATCGAAACCGGCAGCGGCGGAGGCATTGGCTTCGGCCTGTGTGACGACATTACCCACGCGGTCATTGACGAGGAGCGCATGACCTCCATCCGGCGCTATCATACCATCACTGAAAGCAAAAACGGCGCGGGCGCAGTGCCCATCAAAACGGAAAAGGGCTGGATCCATATCGCCCACGGCGTGCGCAACACGGCGGCGGGGCTTCGGTATGTGGTTTACGCCTTTGCCACCGCGCTGGACGATCCGGCGAAGGTGATCGCCGAGCCCGGCGGGTTTTTGATCGCCCCCTACGGCGGCGAGCGAGTGGGCGATGTGAGCAATGTGGTGTTTACAAACGGCGCCATCGTGGATCGGGACGGCAAGGTGTACATCTATTACGCCTCCTCCGACACCCGCCTGCATGTGGCCTCCACAGACCTTGCCCGCCTGACCGACTATGTATTCCACACCCCCTCCGATCCCCTGCGCAGCGTGGACTGCGTCAAACAGCGGATATCCTTCATTCGGAAGAACCTGGAGTATTTGGGGAAATAAGGCTAACCTCGGCTCGGGGCAGAAGATGCAAAAGCGCAGGCCGCCCCGATTAGTATTTTAACTGTGATTTTTTTCCGGAAGCCGCAGAAAAAGGAGACCGTTTTCGGGGCGGCCTCCTTTTTTCTGCCAAGATCGAAATAAGGAATGACAGATCGCCAACGGCAAATACCCAGGGTGTGTTTACACAAGCGGAGGAATGGGGATTTTGAAAAAAATTTTTCCAAAAGGCGCGCGCCGCCGTTTGTGTGAATACGCCCAAAATATTGTACCGCGTTCGGGAGCACCCGGCACATATGCGGTATTTTACGTTTTTTATGAGTTTATGTAAACTTTGTTGTTGAGAAACCGGGAAAAATGATGTATAATGAATTATCATTTCCCTGCTGCCGGGAGCTTTTTGCGCCTTGTTTTTCAGAAAGAAAAGAGCGGCCAGGAATTTTTGGCTGAATTGGGAAAAGATAGGATAGAAAAGGTATTGTCCGCGCGGCGGATCGAATATGACAGGCCCGGGGTTCGGGCCGGAAAGGCAGAGTTTGCAGATGGCAGGGCTTTCAGGACTTTTTTCCATGTTTTCTATGTTTTCCAAGGATATCGGTATCGATTTGGGAACCGCCAATACGTTGGTGTTTATGCGGGGGAAGGGCATTGTGATGCGGGAACCCTCCGTGGTGGCTGTGGATGTACGCACCGATGAGGTGCTGGCGGTGGGCAAGCAGGCCAAGGAAATGCTGGGCAGGACCCCCGGCTCCATTGTGGCGGTGCGGCCTTTGAAGGACGGCGTGATCGCCGACTTTGATGTGACGGCGGCCATGCTGAAATACTTTATCAAAAAGGCGCTGAAATCCGGCACCTTCAGCCGGCCCAGGATCGTGATCTGCATTCCCTCCGGCGTGACCGAGGTGGAGCGCCGTGCGGTGGAGGACGCCGCCCGTCAGGCCGGCTCCAACAATGTGGATCTGATCGAGGAGCCCATGGCGGCGGCCATCGGCGCGGGCCTGCCGGTAGGGGAAGCCACCGGCAGCATGGTGGTGGATATCGGCGGCGGCACCTCCGAGGTGGCCGTGATCTCCCTGGGAGATATCGTCACCGCCGTTTCCGTGCGCATGGCGGGAGATAAGTTTGACGAGGCCATCGTCACCTATGTGAAAAAGAAGTATAACCTGCTCATCGGCGAGCGGACCGCGGAGGAGATCAAGGTAAAGATCGGTTCGGCCTTCCCCACGGAGGACACCATCAATTCCTTTGTGGAGATCAAGGGCCGGAACCTGATCGACGGCCTGCCGAAAAATGTGACCATCCATGCCGACGAGGTGCGGGAGGCTTTGATGGACAGCGTGATGATCGTAGTGGACGCCATCAAGGATACCCTGGAGAAAACGCCTCCGGAGCTGGCGGCGGATATCATCGACCGGGGCATTATGCTCACAGGCGGCGGCGCGTTGCTGCGGGGCCTGGACAAGCTGGTGAGCCAGGAGACAGGCATCCCCGTCCATGTGGCGGAGCGGCCTTTGGACTGCGTGGTGGAAGGCACGGGCAAGAGCCTGGAGGTGGATCTGCCCAAGTCCTATTACCGCTCCAGAAAAAAGTGAGGAACAGCGAACAGCTGATCGGGAAGTAGAGGAGGACTGCTGTGGAAGGCGGCAAGCGGCGAAAACCGCGTTCCGCCCCGCGGCAGTCCGCCTTTGACTGAATGAGAGAACCATGGGGCGCGAAGGGCGCCGCGGCAATTTTCCGAGAAGGGAGGCCTGGGCTTGAAGGAGTTTTTCAAAAGCAGCTCGTTTAAGGTGCTGATGATCACCGTATTCGTCCTTTTAGGGCTGATCATTTTTACCGCCACGGCGGGCGGCTCGTTTCTGGCAAGCCTTTTGGGCTTCGTTTCCTCCCCCATGCAGGGGGTGGCCACCACGGTAACGGAAAATGTCACGGAATTTCTGGATCTGGACGGGCTTTCCAAGGATGAGCTGAAGGATATGGTGACAAAGCTTCAGGACAAAAACGCCCAGCTCCAGCAGCAGCTGGCGGATCTGGAAGGCACCAAGCAGGAAAACGAGCAGCTGAAGGAGCTGCTGGAAATCACCAGCCAGCGCCCTGAAAATAAATCTCTGGCGGCTTCCGTGATCGGGCGGGACCCAAACGATGTGTTTTCCGGGTTTTCCATTGACAAGGGGACCTTAGAGGGCATCAGCGTGGGAGATCCCGTGATCACCAGCCGGGGCTTAGTCGGCATTGTAACCCAGGCTTATGCCACCACCAGCAAGGTATCCTGCCTGCTTTCCGAGGATGTGAAGGTGGCGGCGGTATGTATTGAGCGCCAGGAGAGCGGCGTGATCACCAGCGATATTATGACCGCCAGCTCCGGTCTGCTGCGCTTTAACTATCTTTCCGGAGATACTCAGCTGCAGGAGGGGGATATTGTGACCACCTCCGGCGCAGGCAGGAATTACCCGGAGGGGATTCTCATCGGCGAAGTGAAAAGCGTGGAGAAGGCGGAAAACGATATTTCCAAGTACGCGGTGGTGCAGCCCTGCGAGGACCTTTCCGCCGTAAAGGATGTGTTTGTCATCGTCAGCTTCCCCGGAAAAGGGGAGGAAAGCCCGGAGGTGGACCTTTCCTCTCAGCCCCAGGGCGGGGAGGATGCGGAATGAGAGACTTTAACCGTGTGATCCGATATCTGGCCTATGTGCTGGAGCTTTTAGTGCTGTTTATGCTGCAGGAGACCCCCGGCCTGCTGCCCGCTATTTTCGGTGTTCGTCCGGTGCTGATTTTCCCGGCAGCGATCACCATAGCCATGTTTGAGGAGGAAATTCCTGCCATTGCTTTTGGCGTGGTAGGAGGATTGTTTTGTGATTTTGGATTGTCCGGCGTGATGGGCTTTCACGCCTTGATTTTGGCGGCGCTGTGCTATTTTGTCAGCATTTTGAGCAGAGTCTATTTGCAGGTAAATATTGTTACCGCTGTCATTACCGGGATTTGGACCATCGGGCTGACCATATGCGCCCAGTGGTTTTTCCTGTATTATTTTTCGTATTCCATGCCGGAATACGCCTTTGTCCATCACTACCTGCCGAAGTATTTTTACACCATGATCTTTGTTCCCCTGGTATATCTGCTGAACCGGGGCCTGTCTCAGGCGGTGCGCACCCAGGAGAACTGACCTTCAGAGAGGGCTTTCTGTATGATGAAGCTGCCGAAATTCGGAAAAATAGGAAGATACGCGTTCTGTGTGCTGCTGCTTCTGGCGGTTTTCGCAATGTATGAGCTCCGTCTGTTTCAGTGGCAGATCCTGGAGGGAGAGCATTTCGAGCAGGAGGCGCTGAACGACCGTACCGATACCATTGAGCTGGACGCCGCCAGGGGCCAGATTTTGGACAGGAACGGCAAGGTGCTGGCGGGAAACAAAATTTCCTACGATATTGTATATAACGCCCTGCATATGGTCTATGAGGAGCGCAACGCCACGATCATCAAGGTGATCGATCTTCTGGAAAGCAGGGAGGAAAAGTGGCGGGACAGGCTTCCCATTGTGCTCACGGAGGACAATGAGTACCAGTTTGCCGAGGGCAGGGAAAGCGAGATCGAGACCCTAAAGAGTCAGGATATGCTGAATATGGCGGAATACGCCACGGCGGAGGAATGTATCGCGGAGCTGGCCCGGCGGTACGGCTGCGAGGGGTTTTCCAAAAAGGATACTAGGGATGTGGCCTCTGTGCGGTATTCCATGGAGCGGGACGGCTATTCCCGAACCAACGCCTATGTGATCGCGGAAAACGTATCGGCGGAAACCGTGGGGATCATCAGCCAGAGAGGGAACGAGCTGAAAGGGATCGAGCCCAGGGTATCTGTGACGCGGTACTATGGAGAGGACGGCGCCCTCGCCCCCCATGTGGTAGGCAATGTGGGCGCCATTTCGGAAGAGGAATATGACGCCGCCGTGGAAAACGGGACGGCTTATGACTATAAACAGAATATTTCCGGCTACAAATGGACGGACCGCATGGGAAAGGGAGGCATGGAGGCGGCCTTTGAAACGGACCTTCGGGGCCGCCGGGGGCAGGAAACCATTTTTGTGGACGATGTGGGCGAAGTGAAAAATACCGCCGTCACGGTGCAGCCGGAGGAAGGGAACACGGTTTATACCACGCTGGATTCCGACCTGCAGCGGGCGGCAAACATCTCCCTGAAGAAAAATATCGAGAGCAATACCCGGGCGAAAAACTGCACCGCCGGGGCTGTGGCGGTGCTGGATGTGAAGGATTTCGGGGTACTGGTGAATTCCTCTTATCCCACCTTTGATATGAACCTGTATACCACAGACGACGACTATAATACCCGGAAAAACAGTGATAAGCAGCAGCCTATGCTGAACCGGGTGCTGGACGGCGTGTATACGCCGGGCTCGGTCTTTAAGCCCATGGTGGCGCTGGCGGCTTTGCAGGAGGGGGTCATCGGTGCTGATACCACCTATGACTGCAACGGCGTGTTTGAATATTATGATATGAAAACAAAATGCCAGAATGAAATACTGGGCCCCAAAAATGTATACAGCGCCATTGCCGAATCCTGCAATGTGTTTTTCTGCAATGTGGGGCTGAACCTGAAGATCCGGAAAATGGACGCCTATGCCGAGTACTTCGGGCTGGGCGAAAAAACCGGCGTGGAGCTGGGCGAGCGGACGGGTATTATGGCGAACCCCCAGGAATATAAGGAAAACCATGCTGGTGAGGAATGGGTGGACGGCGTTACCGCCCAAGCGGCTATCGGCCAGGCGGACAATATGTTTACTCCCATGCAGCTTGCCGCCTACTGCGCCACCATTGCCAACGACGGCAAGCGGCTGGAGACCCATTTCCTGGATAAGGTCACCGATTACAGCGGGGAGGAAACGATTCGGACGCACCAGAAAAAGGAGCTGTTCGACGCCGGCCTTTCCTCCGATGTGCTGGGCGTGGTCAAGGAGGCCATGCGCATGGTGGCCACCTCCGGCACGGCTTCCGATGTATTTGGAGATTACCCGGTTTCCATTGCCTGCAAAACGGGTACTGCGGAAACATCGGAGGACGACCGCACCGAGCCCAATATCAGCTTTATCTGCTATGCCCCGGCGGACGATCCTGAGATCGCCATCGCGGTGATGATGGAATACGGCAACAAGGGCCCCTATGCCCAGAACGTGGCGAAAGATATTTTAGACCAGTATTTTGGATACTATACCTGGGATGAGGAAGGCAACCGCTATGACAGCGAGGGAAACCTGGTGGACGATGAGGGCAAGGTGCTGAAAACCAAGGAACAGCTGGATGCGGAAAAGGCAAAGCAGGAGGAGAAGGACCGGGATGAATTTTTGTCCTCTGCTTTGGAGAGCGGAGATCCCACCGGAGGCGAGAGCCCTGTTGGGGCGGGGGGAGAAGACCCTGTTTCCTCCCAGAGTCCGGAGGGCTCGGAGAGCTCCGGCAGGGGAGATATCCCCACAACGCCCTTTACCGGAGAGACCTCCTCCGCGCCGGTAAGCTCCGCCCCGGAAAGCGGCAGTTCCTCCGCTCCGGGGGGAGACAAGAGGAAGCCGGGATCTCCCTATTACAGCGGCGGGTGATTGCCGTCTTGATTAACTGCCGAAAATAGAAAGAAAATTTTATGTATTTTTCCTAAAATTTGCAAAAATAAATATTTGTTTTTGACAAAGTCTTTCCGGTGTGATAAGATGAAAAGAACGAGGTAAGCAGCTATGGGGATTTCAACTGTGATAACGTCCGGAAAGGGCGGCGTGGGAAAATCCACGGTGTCTGTGGGGCTGGGCAGAGCATTGGCCCAGCGGGGCCGGCGCGTGTTATTGATCGACTGTGACGCGGGCCTGCGCAGCCTGGACCGCATGACGGGGACAGAGGAAAACCTGGTGTTTGATATCTCGGATGTGGTGTACGGCAGGTGCGCTCCGGCGGAGGCGATCTATCCCTGTGCCGGTGCCGAGGGGCTGTTTTTACTGCCCGCACCCTCTTCCGGGGAAAATATGATCCGCCCCGGAGTCATGCGAAAGCTGGTGCCGCTGTTAAAACGGTATTACGACTATGTGCTGCTGGATTCCCCCGCGGGAGTGGGGGGCGGGTTTCGCTCGGCGGCCTGCGCGGCGGACCGGGCCCTGATCGTCTGCAGCCCGGACCCTGTGTGTGTGCGGGGTGCAAACTCCGTCAGCGGCCTGCTCAGCAAGCTGGCGGTATCTGACAGAAGGCTTGTCATCAACCGCTTTAACGGGGAATTTTTTGATGAAACCGGGGTGTACGGCGACCTGGACGCTGTGATCGACGCGGCCGGGATCCGGCTGTTTGGCGTGGTGCCCGAGGATTTTTCCCTGGCGGCGGCCTTTCTGAAGGGGAAAAAGGCAAAGGACGCTTCCCGGGGAATGATGGCCTTGCACAGAATAGCGGGGCGGTTAGAGGGAGAAGGGATCCCTATTCCCGCTTTGAAATGATCTTTTGGGAGAGTATTGAAAATCAAGGTTTGAAAAGGAGGAGCTTTTTCATGAACATTGCTTTGACAGCGCACGACGCCAAAAAGGAGCTGATGGTGCAGTTCTGCATTGCCTACTGCGGGATCCTCAGCCGCCACACGCTGTGCGGCACAGGCACCACCGGAAAGATGATCTCGGAAGCTACCGGGCTGAAGCTGCAGCGGTTTTTGAGCGGGTCTCAGGGAGGAGACCAGCAGATTGCCGCGCGGATCGCCTGCAACGAGATCGACCTGCTGTTGTTTTTCCGGGACCCCTTAAACCCCAAGCCTCAGGAGCCCAACGATATGAACCTGCTGCGCCTGTGCGATATGCACAACATCCCCGTGGCTACCAATATCGCCACGGCGGAGGTGCTGATCCACGGCCTGGAGCGGGGCGATCTGGACTGGCGGGATATCGTAAGAGAGCCCTGAGAGCTTGTGATAGAAAGCTGCAGGTTCTGCGCTTCGGAAAACAGAAGAAAAACGGCGTTTTCGTGTTTTTTGCGGAGACGCTTTTTCTTTTTACGGGGAATTTTTCCGGCCGGGAGCGCTGCGAAAAATTAGGGCTTGCAAAATGGCAGGTTCTGCTTTATAATTTGAGGCAATGAACGCGGCGATGATACAGGATGAGTACTTTGGGAGGCCCGCCAGAGAGTAGGGGCCGGAGACAGGCGCGTGTTTCCGGTTGGAAGCCCCTTCGGGAAGGAACGGAGGAAAGACGCCTGCTGAGCCGAAAAGCTGAATATGCTGAGGAAAGCGGCGTCTTGTTTTTTTTGAGCAGCGTTTCGCTTTTGAATTAGGGTGGCACCACGGAGATACCTTCGTCCCTTATTCCGGCCTTGCCGGGGGGAAGAGGGTTTTTATTTATTTCAGTGTAGATAGGAGGGAATGCCGGTGCTGGAATTACCGGAGGTGCTGACGATAGCCGGACAGCTGGATAAGGCTGTGGTGGGAAACAAGGTAAACAGGATATCGCCGCCAACCAAGGCCCACAAATTTTGCTGGTATCACGGCGATCCCGCAGAGTATGACGCCGCCGCGGCGGGAAAAAGGATCATCGGGGCGGAAGGCTTTGGCATGTATGTGGAGATCCTTCTGGAAGATGGGAAGAAGCTTTGCTTTAACGACGGCGTGAACGTGCGTGTTATGCCGATAGTAAAAGCGCCTCAAACGCATCAGCTGATGATAGAGCTGGAAAATGAAACCGCGCTGGTATTTACTGTGGCTATGTACGGAGGAATTTTTCTGCATGACGGAAGTTATGACAATGAGTATTACCAAAAAAAGCAAACAGGCGGTTTCCGTGTTCAGCCCGGAATTTGAAACGCACTTTCAGGCGGTCAGAAGGGAAAGCAAGCCGATCTTGAGCGTGAAGGCCTTTTTAGCCACGGAGCAGAGGTTTCCCGGCATTGGCAATGGGGTACTGCAGGATATTTTATTTGAAGCGGGGATACCCCCAAAAAGGAAAGTAGGAACATTTACGGAGGCGGAATGGGACAGGCTGCTTCACACCACGGGTTCTGTGCTGCGGAAAATGTGGGAAAAGGGCGGACGTGATACGGAAAAGGATCTTTTCGGAAGCCCCGGAGGGTATCGGACAAAGCTGTCGAAAATCACTTATCGATCGGGATGCCCGGTTTGCGGCGGGCCTATCACGAAAGAAGCGTATCTGGGCGGGTCAGTGTATTATTGCCCGGTTTGTCAGCCCAATTGAGGTGTACGGTATTTTTTGAAAGAGGGTGGTACAATGCGGGAAGAACAGCGAATAGCGGCGGAGTTCGCCCGGGCCCATGAGCTGACGATGGACCCACAGGTGCGGTTTTTGGACCTGAGCTCCGAATTGGGAGAGCTGTCAAAGGAACTACTGAAAGCTTCCGATTATGGAAAACAGTCTCCGGTAGTCACAGAAGAAATGGAAGAGGAATTGGGAGATTGTATCTTTTCCCTGCTGTGCCTGTGTGATTCTCTTCAGCTGGACGGAGAAAACGCCCTTCACATCGCTTTGGAAAAATACCGGAAGCGGTTTGCCGAAAAGGGCGGGATAGGAAGCGGAAGATAAAGGTATCAGAATACAGAAAGGAAGAAGAAGATGGAACTGATCACAAAAGCGCCGAAGGGCACAGATGATGTGATGCCCGGCACAAAGGACGGCCGCTGGGCGTCCTCGGAAAAATGGCAGATCGTGGAGAATGTGTTCCGCAGTGAAGCGGAATTAAACGGCTTCGGGGAGGTACGCACCCCGGTGTTTGAGCACACCGAGCTTTTCCTGCGGGGTGTGGGAGATACCACCGATGTGGTGGAAAAGCAAATGTATACCTTTGAAGACAAGGGCGGACGCTCTATCACGCTGCGGCCGGAGGGCACTGCCGGAGCGGTGCGGGCCATGCTGGAAAGCGGGCTCTATAATGCCGGGTATCCCGTAAAGCTCTACTATACGGATACCTGCTATCGCTATGAAAAGCCCCAGGCAGGCAGGCTTCGTGAGCTCCATCAGTTTGGCGTGGAAATGTTCGGCGCGGCAGAGCCCGCGGCGGACGCCCAGATCATTGCCATGGCCCTTTCCGGCTTTCACAGGCTGGGCCTCGATGATGTGGGTTTGCAGCTCAATTCCATCGGCTGCCCCACTTGCCGGAAGGAATACCACAAGGCCCTGACAGAGTATTTTACCTCCTATAAGGACCAGCTCTGCGAGACCTGCCTTTCCAGGCTGGATCGGAACCCCATGCGGATTCTGGACTGCAAAAGCCCGGCTTGCGGAGAGATCGCCAAGGGCGCGCCGAAAATTACAGACTACCTTTGCGAGGACTGCCGGGCCCATTTCGAGCAGGTGCAGAAGTATCTCACCGGCTTGGGGATCCCCTTTGAGCTGGATCCCGGCCTGGTGCGGGGCCTGGATTACTACACCCGCACGGTGTTTGAATTTCCCTCCAAAAGCCTGGGCCTTGCCCTGGGCGGCGGCGGCCGGTACGACGGCCTGGTGGAAGAGCTGGGAGGCAACCCCACCCCGGGCCTGGGCTTTGGTTTGGGGCTGGACCGCATTATGCTTGCCTTGGAGAAAAGCGGAACGGAATTTCCGGAGCCTTCCCGCTGCGAGGTTTATCTTGCCTCTATCGGAGAGGAAGCGCTGGAAAAGGCCATGGGGCTGACAGACGCCCTGCACAAATGCGGGATTGCCGCAGACTGCGACCTGTGCGGCAGGGGCCTGAAGGCCCAGATGAAATATGCCGATAAAATAGGCGCCGCCTACACCCTGGTGCTTGGCGAGGACGAGCTGCGGGAAAATAAGGCGGAGCTGAAAAATATGAAGACCGGAGAAAAGAAGAAAATTTCCCTGGGAGAGGATTTTACAGACGAATATCTTACCGCCTGCACCGGGCAGGAGGACTTGGCGTTTTAGTTGTTAGCTGTTAGTAATTAGTTGTTAGAGAAGGGCGTAAGGGAAAAGGTCACACCCGCCCTGTTATCCTGACTCCTTTTCCTGTCATCTCTGAACAAAAGCAAAGCAAGCTTTGCTTTCAGTGAAGGATCTCGTCCTTTGCCCTTTTCTTCAAGAAGAAAGGACGAGATCCTTCGTCGCTACGCTCCTCAGGATGACAGTGGGGTGAGCGCGTCCCGGTGGGGGGGTCTCCGGCGGAGACCGTTCTGACCCGACCGAAGCGACAGCTGAGACCGCTGGTGCGAACCGGTCTACGCTTCGCTTCGGTCGTTGCTGGACGTGCCCCACCGGGGCACAGCAACCGAGCCGACGGGCGAGACGGGTGGCTAGTGCGCTAAATTGGAATTTGGGGGCGCTACCAAAAAGCAGAAAACCCTTGCCTCCCCTGAAAGGGGAGGGGGACCATGCTTTGCATGGTGGAAGGGTTCCAGCTCGCTTGAAGGTTGCACAAAGCCTAGGTTTTATGCACTCTTGCCACGGAACCCTCCAGTCGCCCTATCGGGCGACAGCCCCCCTTTCAGGGGGGCCAAGGGGTGAGTGTTAAACTATCATATTTAGAAAAGAGGAAACCATATGACAAAGTACAGGACTCATACCTGCGGGGAGCTGCGGCTT
Organism: Bacillota bacterium; assembly: GCA_021771115.1. Classification (GTDB taxonomy): domain Bacteria; phylum Bacillota; class Clostridia; order Oscillospirales; family Acutalibacteraceae; genus Acutalibacter. The sequence continues at coordinate 12,135 of JAETPP010000044.1, forward strand.
TCTGACGCGGGGGAAAAGGTGACCCTTTCCGGGTGGATGGAAAATCTGCGGGAGGTAGGCGGCGGCATCGGCTTTCTGGTGCTCCGGGATTTTTACGGCATCACCCAGGTGGTGGTGGAAACCGAGGCGCTTTTACAGCAGGTAAAGGCGCTGAACAAGGAGACCACCATCCAGGTGACGGGAAAGGTGCGGGAGCGTACCAACAAGAACCCCAAGATCCCCACCGGGGAGATCGAGATCGTGCCGGAAACCATTCAGGTGCTGGGCCGCTGCCGGTATAACGAGCTGCCCTTTGAGGTGAATTTCTCCAAGGACGCGGACGAGGCCCAGCGCCTTCGCTACCGCTATCTGGATTTGAGAAATCCCCAGGTCAAAAGCAATATCGTCATGCGCTCTCAGGTGGTTTCCGCTTTGCGCCGGGCCATGGAGGAGCAGGGCTTTCTGGAGATCACCACCCCTATTCTGACCGCCTCTTCTCCGGAGGGGGCAAGGGATTATCTGGTGCCCTCCCGAAAGCATCCGGGCAAATTTTACGCCCTGCCCCAGGCGCCCCAGCAGTTTAAGCAGCTGCTGATGGCCTCGGGCTTTGACAAATATTTCCAAATCGCCCCCTGCTTCCGGGATGAGGACGCCAGGGGAGACCGCTCTCCCGGGGAGTTTTACCAGCTGGATATGGAAATGGCCTTTGCCGGTCAGGAGGATGTGTTCGCCGTCATGGAGCAGGTGCTGCCTCCGGTGTTTGCAAGGTATGGGGCCTATGACACCGCTTCCTCCGCGCCTTTCCAGAGGATCCCTTACTTACAGGCCATGGAGGAATTCGGTACGGACAAGCCGGATCTTCGCATCGACCTGCGGGTCGCCGATGTGACGGAGCTGCTTTCCGGCTGCGGCTTTGGCCCCTTTGAAAACAGCACCATTAAGGCGGTGCCGGTATCGGGCTGTACCCTGACCCGGAAGCAGATCGACAAACTATGTGAGGAAATTGAGGTGCAGGCCGGGCAGAAGCCCTACTGGTTCAAGCTGGACGAGGCAGGAGAGATCGCGGGGGGGATTGCCAAGTTTGTGAACGCCGACCCCGCCCTGGCCGCCAAGGTAAAGGAAACCCTGGGCCTCGGGCCGGGCGCTTTGGTCATGCTTTCCGCGGGCTCCAAAAACGAGGCCAGGAAAACCGCCGGTGTGGCGGTGAAGCTGCTGGGCGCGGCCTGTGAGGGCCACATGGACAAGGAGCGCTATGAATTCTGCTGGATCGTGGATTTCCCCATGTATGAGATCGGCGAGGAAAGCGGGAAGCTGGAATTCTGCCACAACCCCTTCTCCATGCCCTCCGGCGGGGTGGAAGCCCTGGAAAAGGCGGAGCGGGGAGAAATAGATCCTCTGACGCTGCTGGCCGAGCAGTACGACCTGGTCTGCAACGGCATTGAGCTTTCCTCCGGCGCGGTGCGAAACCACGACCCGGAGATCATGGTGAAGGCCTTTGAGCTGGTGGGATTGGGCGAAGAGGACGTCAAGCAGAAATTCCCCGCCATGTACAACGCCTTCTGCTATGGCGCGCCGCCTCACGCGGGCATTGCCCCCGGCGTGGACAGAATGGTCATGCTGCTTTCCGGAGAAGCCTCCATCCGGGAGGTAATTGCCTTCCCCATGAACAAGAGCGCCCAGGATGTGATGATGGACGCTCCCTCCACGGTGGAGCAGGCACAATTGGACGAATTGCAGATCCGCACTGTGGAACATTCCGAACAGGAGTAAAAAAGCCAGAAGATACCTGAAAAAGCCGCCTCCGGGAGAGTTGTGAAACAATCCCGGAGGCGGAATATTTTGGGCCCAAAAAGGAAAAAAATTGAAAAAACCACCATATATTGTATTGACATAACTCGATCCAACGCATATAATAGGAGACGTTCTCCCTGAAAACGTGCCGCTGCCTGCGGCACTGGCAGAGAGCCGAAAACAGGGGAGCCGAAATAGAGAAGAAGGGTTGATTCGGGAATGTTGAAGTCCATCGTCAAAAGAAGCGGAGAAAAGGTAAGCTTTGACGCGTCCAAAATTCGGGGCGCTATTTTTAAGGCCAATGTGCGCAACGCCACGGAGAAGTTCAGCGACGAGGAGCTGGACAGACTGACAAACAACGTGGTGGAAAAGCTGAATAAGCTGAAGAAGGTACCCACGGTAGAGCAGATCCAGGACCTGGTGGAGGAGGAGCTGATCGCCGCCGATTACCCCAAAACCGCCAAGGCCTATATCCTGTACCGCGCGGAGCACCAGAAGATCCGCGAAATGGACGATGAGCTGGTGAAGGTGTATTCGGCGCTGACCTTTGTTTCCGCCGAGGATTCCGACCTCAAGCGGGAAAACGCCAACATCAACGCGGATACCGCCATGGGCACCATGCTGAAGTACGGCTCGGAGGGCTCCAAGAGCTTCTATGAAAAATACGTGATCCCCCCGGAGATCGCCAGGGCGGATATCGATGGAGATATCCACATTCACGATAAGGATTTTTATACGCTGACGGAAACCTGCTGTCAGATCGACTTGATCAAGCTTTTCCACAACGGTTTTTCCACCGGTCACGGCTATCTGCGGGAGCCCAACGATATCCGCAGCTACGCCGCCCTGGCCTGTATCGCCATTCAGGCCAACCAGAATGAGATGCACGGCGGCCAGAGCGTGCCGATTTTCGACTATGCCATGGCCCAGGGTGTGGATAAGACCTACTGCAAAGAATATTTCAAGGCCCTCATCGAGTTCCTTCGCGTTCACAACGGCATGCCCTATGAGGACGCCAAGGCCCTGGTGGCCGCGGCGAAGGAAGAGCTGGGACATATTGTCACTATGGACCGGGCTCAGGAGTACGGAGAAAAATTTGCCGAGTACCTGCCCCGCCACCAGAAGGAAAACGGCTTTGAGGAGATCACAGCCGAGGAGGCTTTTGACGCCGCGCAGTACGCCAAGGAAACGGCATGGCGGGAGACCGACCACGCCACCTTCCAGGCCATGGAGGCGCTGGTACACAACCTGAACACCATGAATTCCAGAGCGGGCGCCCAGGTGCCCTTCTCCTCCCTGAACTACGGCACCGATACCTCCGAGCAGGGCAGAATGGTCATTCGAAACCTGCTGCTTGCCACAGAGGACGGCCTGGGAGATGGGGAGACCCCCATTTTCCCGGTACAGATCTTCAAGGTCAAGGAGGGGGTCAACTACAACGAGGGAGATCCCAACTACGATCTGTTCAAGCTGGCCATGCGGGTTTCCGCAAAGCGGCTGTTCCCCAATTTCAGCTTTATCGACGCCCCCTTCAATCTGCAGTATTATAAGCCCGGCGATTACGATACCGAAATTGCCTACATGGGCTGCCGCACCAGGGTGATGGGCAATGTCCACGACAAAAAGCGGGAAACCACCTGCGGCAGAGGCAATCTGAGCTTTACCTCTGTAAACCTGCCCCGGATCGGCATTGAAGCCAAGGGCGATATCAAGAAATTTTACGAGATTTTGGACGAGCGCATCGACCTGTGCATCGAGCAGCTTTTGCACCGCTTTAAGATCCAGTGCAGCAAGAAGGCCTATAACTATCCCTTCCTGATGGGCCAGGGCGTGTGGATCGATTCCGACAAGCTGGGCCGCAACGATTCCGTGGCGGAGGTCTTAAAGCACGGCACCCTGTCCGTGGGCTTTATCGGCCTGGCGGAGACCCTGAAGGCCCTGACCGGCAAGCACCACGGCGAAAGCGAGGAAAGCTACAAGCTGGGCCTGGAGATCGTCACCTATATGCGCAAGCGGATGGACGACAAGTCCAAGGAGACAGGGCTGAATTTCACCCTGCTTGCCACCCCGGCGGAGGGGCTTTCCGGCACCTTTGTGCGGATCGACCAGAAGAAATTCGGCAAGATCCCCGGCGTGACGGACAGGGACTACTACACCAACTCCTTCCATGTGCCGGTGTATTATCCCATCAACGCCTTTGAAAAGATCAAGAAGGAAGCGCCCTTCCACGCTCTCACCAACGCCGGCCATATCAGCTATGTGGAGCTGGACGGCGACGTGTGCAAGAACATCGACGCCTTTGAAAGCGTGATCCGCTGCATGAAGGAGGCGGGGATCGGATACGGCTCTGTGAACCACCCGGTAGACAGAGACCCGGTGTGCGGCTATAACGGCATTATCGACGATGTCTGCCCGCGCTGCGGCAGGCATTCCGGCGAAGGCGTGCCCGTTTCCAAGCTCCTGGAGCTGCGGAAGAAGTATCACGATGTGCCGGATTACTCCTGCTTGATCCACTAGGGGCTGTTTGAAAAATCAAAAACACCGTCTTATTGCCCAGAAGCAGGCACTTTCTGCGCCAAAAATCCTCGAAAACCGAAAGGTTTTCTTGCGGTTTTTGTCTTGGAATCACCTACTCCTGAACAAAAATCCGGCATTTTCTCTATTTTCAAACAGCCCCTAAACTTTTCAGGAAAAAATGTTTGAAAAATTGGAAAATTTCTCTGGACAAACCGGCAGGGATAGGGTATAATAAAAACAAGAATCATTCTCATTTTTGATTTTACTTTTAGGAGGAATGGAATATGGCAGCGAAAAAGACTGTAAAGAGCAAGGAAGTACTGGTAGGCGAGGGCAGAGATTTCGAGCGGATCCGCCGGATCACCGGGTATCTGGTAGGTACCATGGATCGCTGGAATAACGCCAAGCGCGCCGAGGAGAAGGATCGGGTAAAGCATACTATGTCTGCCAAATAAGATGAATATTCTGCTGGTAAACGATGACGGCATCGATTCTCCCGGTCTGGGCCTGCTGGCAGCGGAGCTGGGAAAGAAGCATCGGGTGACCGTTTGTGCTCCCGATGGGAACCGCAGCGCAGTGGGTCATGGAATCACGCTGCACTCCTCTTTGACCGTGGAGAAGCGGCAGCTGCCCGGTGCGGAAAACGCCTATGCGGTTTCCGGCACGCCAGGGGACTGTGTCCGCCTGGCACTGGACGTCCTGATGAGGGAGCCGGTGGATCTGGTGATTTCCGGCCCCAATGTGGGCCTGAACGTGGGAATGGATCTGCATTATTCCGGTACGGTGTCGGCTGCCTTGGAGGCCGCCATGCAGGGGAAAAAGGCGATTGCCCTTTCCGCGCCGCCCGGTGCGGAGCCTGCGGAGGTCGTCCGGATTTTCCTCTGCCTGTTGGAGCAGCTGGATGTGGAAAACGAGATTCGCCATGCTCTGAACATTAATCTCCCGGCATTGCCGCTGGAGCAGGTGAAGGGCGTCAAGTGGGTGCCCCAGGGGTTGTTCTTTCCCTGGGTCGATCACTACGAGCGCGAAGCTTCCGAAAAGGCTTCCTGGCAGTACCGTGTCAAGGGAACGGTTTGTCCGGACACCGACGATACCGGCACGGACGTGACCGCCGTGCTTCACGGCTATGCGGCATTGACGCCGGTCAGTTTTCGTTTTACCGATGACAAAGGGTTTTCCGAAAAGGAGTTTTCCCTGAACGCTTAAATAGCAAAAACCGAAAAAGGCGGGATTTACCGCCTTTTTTCTTTCAGAAAAGGGATCAGAGAAAGGACGGTAAGCTTATGAAACTGCAAATTTCCGGCCTGATAAAGGAATCCATCGTGGACGGAAAAGGGATTCGCTACACGGTGTTTACCCAGGGCTGCCCCCACCACTGCCCCGGCTGTCACAACCCCCAGACCTGGCCCTTTGAGGGCGGAAGGGAAATCACACCGGCAGAGATTTTTGAGGAATTTCAGAGCAATCCCCTGCTCAAGGGAATCACCTTCAGCGGGGGCGAGCCCTTTTCCCAGCCCGAGCCCCTGACAGAACTTGCCCGGCTGGTTCACGGCATTGGGAAGGACGTGACGGTCTATACCGGCTATACCTATGAGCAGCTCCTGGAGAAGCACGACCCGGCGACAGACGCCCTGCTGGCAGAAACGGACGTGCTCATCGACGGGCCCTTTGTGGAGGCCCAGAAAAACCTGGAGCTTGTGTTCCGGGGCAGCGAGAACCAGCGGGTCATCGACATGAATGCCACCCGCCGGGAGGGCAAGGTCGTTTTGCTGGAGCTGTAAAAGAGCGTACCTTTCAGAAAGAAAAGAGCTGCCGCAAACCGGTGTGTTTTGCGGCAGCTTTTGCTGTACAAGCAAGAAAAAGCGTCATGCCTTTTTAATAGGGTGACGGATCACGGTTTTCCACTTTTCCGGCGGGGTTTTTCTGGGATCGGAAAGATAAATTTCATGGTGGAGCCGCTTTTCGTTGATATCATTTTCATAGCCGTTTTCGGAAAGAAAATCGTCCATGGCCGCTATGGAGGCAGGCTCATCGTCATAGGAGCCCAGGTGCAGGATCTGAACGCACAGGCCTTCCTCTACGGTGAGAAGCTCTGCGGGAGAGCAGTCGATCTTTTTCTTTTTTGAGGCCGTTTCCACCGCCCAGGCAAAATGCTCTTCTGTCACAAACTCCGGAAGGCGCAGCACGGAGATCCAGTGAAAGGAGGATTTCCGGGAATAGTCTATGGAGGCGGTGTGTTCCTGCCACCAGAAGCCTTCCAGCGGCGGCACCACATACTCGAAAAAGCCCTCTATTTTATGGTCTGTTTTATAGCTCATTTTCAAGGTGTACGCCACGGCATACAGAACAGAAATGGCGTCCTGGTACGCGCCGTTCGGCTCATTGGGATCGCCAACGCCCTTTACCGCGACGTAATTTGCCCCGGGGACATTCACGATAGTGGGAATGGTTTTGGGCTGGTACAGATCCTTATATTCCTTTTTGAAATCAAATGGCATGGGGAAACCTCCTTTTTGGGGTGGGAAGATGTTTCCTATTTTACTTTACAATTTGTGTTTTGTAAAGGACGGAGGGCACAAATTGGGACTCGGCTGAAAGGGAATGCTAAAATATGGTTTAGCGGCGAGCCGCCGCAGGCACTCGTGAAGCCTCTTTGTGCGGAAGGAAGGCTTTCGACCCGACCGGAAGTAGCTGATAAATTATTGTTTAGCACACCAATTGCCTCGTCTCGCCTGTCGGCTCGGTCGGGTCAGAACGTCTCACCTGTCGGTTCGGTCGGGTCAGAACGTCTCACCTGTCGGTTCGGTCAGCGCTGAACGGTCTCCACCGGAGACCAGCGCCTCCACTGGAGACCTTCCCCTCCACCGGCGACCAGCGCCTCCACCGGAGACCTTCCCCCCACTGTCATTCTGAGGAACGCAGTGACGAAGAATCTCGACTAGCAGCAACCGGCACATAAAGAGGAATTTATAGCCACTGGCTGGG
>JAETPP010000277.1 GCA_021771115.1 Bacillota bacterium
GGCTTTCTGTTCACCGTCGATACTTCCCTGGCGCATGGCCTCCAGATTTTCGGCGCCCATTGTAATCAGGGAGGAAATATCCACATCTTCACAAGAAACACTGTGCTCGATTTTCAACTCTGCACCTGGTTCCAAATGATCGCCGTACCGGTAAGCGCGGTAATCTTTATTTTCTTCCAAATTTTTTTACACCTCCTTAAATCTCCGGCGCACGGCTCTTTTTCGGGGCCGCCTGTGCCGGGACCGTTTTTTCTGCCGGCTTTGCCGCTGCAAGCTGCGCCATGACCGAAGGCCGATCCACTGTAAATATGGAAATCTGCTCATTCTCCACCAATGGCTGCACCGGAAGGGGCAGCGTCACATCCGAATGGGTAAGTATCTGCTCCCGTTTCAGGTCTGCCACGATCTCGTCAAACACCGCATTGATAGCTTTCCGTTCCTCACCTTCAGGATAGGCTTTCAAAACTTCCATTTCTCCGCTTTTATCTGTCACGAAGGTAACGGCACAATCCGCATGGCCCGCCAAATAATCGGAATTGTAGGGCAGCTTATCCTTGATGTAACAGGCAAAGGCCCTGGCGGTCATTTCCGTGTTGCTGTCCCAATAGCCGCCGTCCTTTTCACATTCCTTACCCATGCGCATGGAATTCCGGTAAAAATCAGTTTCCACCCGTCCGATCTGCGGCGCCTCCTGTGCCTGCATCCCAGACAGCATGTGCTCGAATATTTCCAGCCGTTCCCGCTCACTTTTTGGGATCACCCGCCCGGTGACAGACTTCTTAAAGGCACTGATCTGTTCCACGGAGCCGGCCTCGCCGGACAAGAACGCCTCCCTGAGAACCGCGTAGGTTTCCATCTGTTCCTCATTGCCATGACGTTTCAGGGAACCGAGCACCGCCGAATCCAGCCAGCTTGCAGCATTTTTCCGGGTGCGCTCTGTCTGTGCTTCGGTGCGTTTCGCCGCCTGCTCCGGCGTCTCCGGCTTATATTTCATGGTATCAATCAGCTTTTGAAACGGGGCATAGAAACGGGGCTGTTCCGAGAGCATCCCCTTTGCACCCATTTTCGTACCCAGGTAATCGTCCAATCCGTGCCACCATTCATGGGCCAGGGAACCGGCCCCGTGCATCTTCGTAAGATTGATAACCTTGCGCAGCGGTTCATAATGGGCTGCCGCGTTTCCGCTGCCTCTGGCGCCGAAAGCGATAGCAAGCGTTCCCTGATAGGCAATATCCTTATCGCTGACCTGCAGGGCTGCCGCCAAATCTTTGAGCGCTTCAAAACCCATGTTGAGGGAAGCCTGCCGGTCATTCTGGTTCATCCAGTTCCCAAACTCACCGCCGCGGAACCCGAAGGTATCAAGGTAGTGCTGCCCGGTGATCTCTGTGCCGTTTCTGTAATCCGGCCCGGTTCGCCTCACATGGGAGAGCTGGGGAGGCACAAACCGCATTTTTCCGCTTTTGCTGCGGCCTTTTGCCAGCTCCTGCACCCATTTCAGGGCAGCCTCCCGCGTTTCAAAATTTGTCTGTAAGATGGAATAACCCTTCGTCACATAATAGGTATCAGGTTTCCAGTCATTATTTTTGGAATAGGTATTCTTCCCGTCATTGAAATGGATTGCATAGCCCTTCGGCACCTTCTGGTCTTTGGAAACGCCAAACTGTTCCTTCTGTGCTTTCTGTGTGAA
>JAETPP010000278.1 GCA_021771115.1 Bacillota bacterium
TCGCTGAAAAGCGATTTTATCCTTTCCCTTTGTGAGCTTGTTGTTGGCGGCAAAAGCGGCTTAGAGCCTATCGAAAAGACCGTGATTGACCGAGCCGTGCGGGAGGTTTACCGTGAGTACCTTGCCGACCCCGACCCGGCGAAAATGCCGATTTTAGAGGACTTGTATAATGCACTAAAGAAGCAGCCGGAAGCGGAAGCCGCACGGGTAGCCGCAGCCCTTGAATTATATGTGCATGGAAGCCTTAACGTGTTCAACCACCGCACCAACATAGACATACATAACCGCCTTGTCTGCTTTGACATTAAGGAATTAGGCAAGCAGCTCAAAAAGTTAGGTATGCTTATCATACAAGACCAAGTTTGGGGGCGTGTGACCGAGAACCGGGAGCTGCACGCTAACACATGGTTCTATTGTGATGAATTTCACTTGTTACTAAAAGAGGAACAGACGGCGGCTTATTCCGTGGAGATTTGGAAGCGTTTCAGAAAATGGGGCGGCATACCCACGGGAATTACACAGAACGTCAAAGATTTGCTTGCAAGCCGGGAGATTGAAAACATCTTTGAAAACAGCGACTTTATCTATATGCTGAACCAAGCAGGCGGCGACAGGCAGATTTTGGCGAAGCAGTTAGGCATATCCAATAAACAGCTATCCTATGTGACCCACTCCGAAGCCGGGCAGGGGCTTATCTTCTACGGAAACGTGATACTGCCCTTTGTAGACCGCTTCCCGACCGACACCGAGCTTTACCGCATAATGACGACCCGCCCGGAGGAACTTGCCAATGGATAAGAAAACCGCCCTTACCGTACAAAGGACTGACCCGGAAACGGCGGTTGCGTTTATCAGAAAATACCACTATTCAAAAGTGCTGCCCCGCCTTACCCGCCACTACTTAGGCATTTACGCAGGCGGGGAGCTTTCCGGCGTTGTCCTCTTAGGTTGGGGGACGCAGCCTTTACAGACGATAAGAAAGATTTTCCCACGGCATAGCTTTCTGACCTCTGACTATTTGGAGATTGGAAAAATGTGCTTTCTCCCGGAACTGAACCACACCGGGTATTTCGGCAGCCTTGCACTCTCCGCACTCACAAAATGGGTACGGGACAACACGGGCTGCCTTTTCCTTTACACCCTTGCGGACGGCATTATGGGGAAATGCGGGTATGTGTACCAAGCGGCGAATTTCCGCTATTTGGGGCATTTCACAACAAGCGTTTACCGGGACACAGCCACCGGGGAGAAGATACACCCCCGGAGTGCCGGGCAGCTCCTTTCAGAAAATGCGGCGTTGGAGGGCATTGCAAAAAAGAACTGGCTGACCCATGACTTTTGCGCCGCAAAGGGGATTGAGAAGATCAACGGGCGAATGTTCCGCTACATCTACCCGCTGACCGGGGAAGCGAAGAAAATCTTGAACAGCTACCCGCAGTATAACGCCATGCCCTACCCCAAAGACAAAGATTTATATTTTGCCGTCCGTACCGGGCAAAGGCAGTACAGGCAGATACCGCCGCCCCTTTTCGACCGGGACGTATGCCGCTACAACCCGCAAAAATACGGGCAGGCAGAAAGGAGGTAACAGGGCTTGCAGGAATTTAAGGCAAAGGCAAAGACCACGCAGAAAATGACCCGTGACGGCGTTGTGGAAACCAACCAAGCCACCGGGGAGCAGACC
>JAETPP010000279.1 GCA_021771115.1 Bacillota bacterium
CTGCTCATCGCCATTGACAACTGTGTTCATAACGGGGACTAATTCCTCTGTGCGGCCTCAAACTGCCTCCCGGTAAGCCCTAAGCGGCCCGTCGGGAGGCTTTCCCAAATGAAAATTCAGTGTTTTTCCCAGTTTCGTCTGCCTTTTTTGTCCTGTCCTCTTTTGCCCGGGACAGGCACGCCTTCTTGTCCTTCCGCATAGGATAGGAAGTGATTGGAGGTAGGCCGTTATGCTTTTTGAACTTTTGAATTCCCTGTCGCATATTTTTTACATGGCGCTCCATGTGGTCAATTCCGGTTCCTTCCCCCGGCCTCTGACAGCCGCCCAGGAGAGGGAATGCCTGGAAGCATACCATCTTCGCAACGATATGGAGGCTCGCAACACCCTCATTGAGCACAACCTTCGCCTGGTGGCGCACATCATTAAAAAATATTACAGCTCCGTGCGGGATCAGGACGATTTGATATCCATCGGCACCATTGGCCTCATCAAGGCCGTCGGCACCTTCGACTACACCAAGGGCACCCGCTTCGCTACATACGCCTCCCGCGGCATTGAAAACGAAATCCTCATGCATTTCCGCGCCAGCAAAAAAACTGCCCAGGATGTGTCCATCTCCGATCCCATCGATACCGACAAGGAAGGGAACCCTCTCACCTTGATGGACGTGATTTCCGAAGACGACACCATTCTGGACGATCTGGATCTGAAAATCAACGCGGAAAAGCTCTACCGGTATATCCGGGAATCCCTCGACGACCGGGAACAGGAGATTATCGAGTGGCGCTATGGGCTTATCGGCGACGGCTTAACCCAGAGAGAAGTGGCCAAAAAGCTGAATATCTCCCGCTCCTATGTCAGCCGGATCGAAAAGAAGGCCCTGTCCAAATTGAAAAAACGCTTCGATACCGGCGATGTCCGCCCCCGCCCGCCCATCAAGCGCATCCCCTGAGCAGATAAAAGCGGAAACCGATGTGTTTCCGCTTTTTTTCATTCATCTTATGCATATTTATCTATGAGAGTTATCCGATATTGATATTTTACAGAATGGGGTAAACCGCCTATACTGATAGAAGCGAGGCATTTTCTTCCTTTTCCACCGCCGCGCAGAACGCCTCCATGGCCGGGGTCAGCTGCTTGCCGCGATGCCGGATGAGCTGGAAGTACCGAATAAGCGGCGGCCCCTCCAGGTTTAGGCGGCATAAGCGTTCCTGGGCGATGAGGGGATCCGCCCACCGGCGGGATACCGCCGACAGCCCCTGTCCCTCCTCCACCGCCCGCAGTACGGCGTCGAAGCTCTGGCACGTCCATTTGGGGTACACCTGCAGCCCGTTGTCCTGCAGAAATCGATCCAGCCCCGCCCGGGTGCCGCTCCCCTCCTCCCGCAGGACGAAGGGCTCCCCGTTCAGGGCGGCGGGCGGCACGGTCTCTCGCCCGGCCAGAGGATGCGCCGGGCTGCTGATGAGCACCAGCTCATCCCGGATAACGGGAACCGCCAGCAGCTCCCCGCTCTCCGGCTCCCCTTCCGATACCGCCAAATCCAGCTCACTGTTCAGGATTTTCTGCTCGATGCGCCGGGCGCTTTCCACCTCCACCTGGACGCGCACGCCGGGATGCTCCTGCTCAAAACGGCGGATAAGCGCCGGAAGTACACAGCTGCCCACCGTGATGGTGGCCCCCACCC
>JAETPP010000045.1 GCA_021771115.1 Bacillota bacterium
GGACGTACGTTTGCTTCCGCCAGCTCCAACGTTACGGCGCGCTGTGCTTCTGTCATTGCCGTCATCTGCGCGGCGCTGAAATACTTGTTGGTCACAACGCTCTGCGCCCAGCTGATCAGAGAAGAAACGGTCCAGTAAAAGCCCACGGCGGCAGGCATGGTATATGCCCAGTACAGGCTGATCAACGGGAACACGATGGTCATGGCCATCATACAGCCCATGGGATTTTGCCCGGTGGTCTTTTTCTGATAGAGCATGGTATAGATCTGAAAGGCCACGCTGCTCACCAGGGAAAGAGCGGGGATCAGCCACAGGAAGGTGCTGAAATCAGAGCCCTGAGGCGTGGAAAGCAGATCCAGGCCCAGAAACTTAAAGCCCTTGGAAAAATCCTCGATCTTCGCGATATCGGCGGCGGAAAACATGGTCAGGTTGTCCCGCAGAGCGCTGAAATTGCGAATGATCTGCAGCTCGGAATAAATTCCTCCGGTAGAAACCATGCCGGGGATCTTGGAAATGTATTCCGTGGCCTTATTTACCGTATCCGAAGCAATATGCAGGGTATTGGACAGCGGCATGATCACGGAATAATAAATGCCCAGCATGATCGGGAAGGGAAGAAGGGTGGTGAGACAGCCGTTTGTGGGGCTGACCCCTTCCTTTTCATAGAGCTTCATCAGCTCGTCATTATATTTCTGTTTGTTGTTCGCGTATTTTTTTTGCAGCTCCTTCTGCTTTTCCTGCAGCTTGCTTTGAGAAGCCATGCTTCTCTGCTGCTTTAGAGAGGTGGGAAAAAGAGCCAGCTTTAAGATAATGGTAAAAAGAATAATGGCAACGCCGTAGTTTCTGAATATGGTATACAGAAACCACAGGAGATACCCGAGAATGCTTCCGAAAAAATTAAATATTGCCATGGTAACGCAACGGCTCCTCTATTTCAGCTTCCCAGCTTTTTTTCTTTTTTCTCCGGCACAGGGTCGTATCCGCCCCGGCTCCAGGGATTACACCGCAGAATACGCCACAGGGTAAGGAGGCTGCCCTTCAGGGCGCCAAACCGTTCGATCGCCTCGATCCCGTACTGCGAGCAGGTGGGGATATACTTGCAGGAGGGAGCGGTACGGGAAGAAATAGCGGAGCGATAAAATCTGATCAGGCCGATCAAAACCCGCTTCACGAAAGCTCCCTTTCCTTCTTTTCCGCCTCCCGGCGCGTCAGCACTCCAGCGGCGGAAAGCTGCTTTTCCAGCTGCTTTTTTACTTCCGTACTTTTTTTATGGGGCGTTTTCCCCCTGGCTACGAAAACAAGGTCGTATCCCGGCCCTACCCTTGGAAAAAGCTGTCGGAACGCCTCCCGGATCACCCTTCTGGAACGGTTTCTCATCACGGCGTTTCCTATTTTCTTACTGGTGGTGATCCCCACCCTGGTGATCCCCAGCCGGTTCTTTCTTACGTAAGTTACCGACAGGGGGCCCACAAAGCTTTTTCCTTTTGTGTAGGCCAGCCGAAAGTCATTATTTCTGCATAAGGATACGATTTTTTCCATACTGAACCGCTCTCCCGGCACATCGCCGGCTTCAAAAAAATACAAAACAAAGAAAGGCCACGCGAGGTGACCTTTGAAGCGCCTTTTTAGTAAGAAAGGCGCGCTCTGCCTTTTGCTCTGCGGCGTGCAAGTACCTTGCGTCCGTTTCTGTCGGACATTCTTTTCCGGAACCCGTGCTCCTTCTTTCTGTGAAGCTTCTTCGGCTGATAGGTTCTCAACATACTAAAAACCCTCCTTTCGGGCTTCTTTCCCAAAGAGAAGCAATCTCTGCTTCCTTGCGATTTAGTATTATACCGTAACCCTGCCGCCTCTGTCAACTAAATTTTTTCCTTCCTTTTCCCGAAAAAGAACCTCCCTTTTCTTTTCCGATTTCTTTTTTTCAAAAATTTAATATCGGTAGCGCTTTTGAAAAAGAAAAATACAAGTTCTTGTGTTTTTTACAGGAAGGCAAAAATTCCAGCTTTCTCTAAAAAATTTTTTGAAATTTTGTAGTGCAAAACCCTCTCATTTATGTTATACTCTTATTTGTATATCGGCATTTTTTCTTACTTTTTGTGGAAATCATCTTTCTGGAGGGGAACACCTTGGATTCTTTCGACCAAACCTGGGAGCTGATTTGTGATTTCTGCCAGTCCAGGATCACCGATGTGGCCTATAAAACCTGGTTCAGCCGGTTAAAGCCTGTGTCACTGGATTTTGAGCAGGGTTTAGCCATTATCGAAGCGCCAAACGAATTTCATAAAAATACGCTTCTGCGCTGCTACAGCGACCTGCTGCAGGAAGCGGTGCAGAGTGTGTACGGCCCTAAAATCAGCTTCTCTCTGTGCGTACAGCAAGAAAAGCCGGAAAGAAAACAGAATATGGACGCCACAGAGGAAAAAAGTGAGGATTTTACCTTTGAAAACTTTGTGGTGGGCCCTTCCAACAGCTTTACTCACGCCGCTTGTCAAGCAGTGGCGGCCCAGCCTGCCGTGCTGTATAACCCTTTGTTCATTTATGGCAACCCCGGCCTCGGAAAGACCCATCTTTTAAACGCCGTGGCAAATAAATTCAAGAAAAACTTTCCGAATCTCACCACCCTTTACATCAAGGGAGAGCACTTTGCCAACGAGGTGATCGAAGGGATCAAAGGCGGCACCATGCCGGCGATTCGGGAAAAATACCGCACCGTGGATCTGCTCCTGTTTGACGATGTGCAGTTCATCGCCGGAAAAAACTCCACCCAGGAGGAATTTTTCCACACCTATGAAACGCTGCACGAAGCCAAAAAGCAGATCGTACTCACCTCGGACCGTCCCCCGAAGGAGATCGCCACGCTGGAGGAGCGCTTGCAGTCCCGGTTTGAATCGGGGCTGATCGCCGATATCGGCGTTCCCGATTTTGAGACCCGCACCGCCATCGTCATCAAAAAGGCGGAGTCTCTCGGTTTTGAACTTCCAAACAACGTTTCGGAATACATTGCCACAAAGCTGAAAAACAATATTCGCCAGCTGGAGGGCGCCGTAAAAAAGCTGCGGGCTTTCCATCTTTTGGAAGACAAGCCCATCAATATCGCCACCGCCCAAGCGGCCATCAGCGATATCATCAACAACAGTCAGCCCACCCCCGTCACAGTGGAACGGATCGTGGAGGAAGTGGCCAGGACCTACGGAAACGTCACACCGGAGGATATCCTTTCTCAAAAGAGAAATTCCAATATTTCCGGAGCAAGACAGATCTCCATGTATATCATACGGGAAATTACCGATCTTTCCATGGTGGAGATCGGTGAAACCTTTGGAGGAAGAGATCATTCCACAGTGGTCTATGCCATCCGTCAGGTAGAAAAAAAGGTCAATCAGGATTCCCATACCAGAGATATCGTAAACGATATCATCAAAAATGTGCGCAGCCATTAAATCTGTGTGTTCTGTGGGGGAATACCTCTCATCTCCACTCCCTTGAAGCAGAAAAACAGCCTCTGAAGTTTTGCACTGTTTTTTCCACATTCCACTTTTTTGATTCCACAGCTCTGTGGAAAGAAAAAATTCTTTTCACTTTTTTCACAATTTGTTCACAGCTCCCCTTGAAAAAATTTCCTGGAATATTTTCAGGATTTTCGGGAACACTTTCTCTTTTTACACATTTTCACAGCCCCTACTATGACTGCTAAATCTATCTTACTATATAAGGAATATATTTCCCGATCGAGGAACGCAGACTCTGAGAGTCTGTTCCGAAATATGCAAGCAGCTGTGCGTGGATTATTTTCGGATAGGTTCTTAAAGAATACCTTATTAGAAGGAAACAATACAACAGGCTCGCCGCGGCAGGCCGGAAAGGAACAGCAGATGAAATTCACAGTCAATAAAAACGATATTACGGAGGCGGTTTCCAATATTCAAAGGGCAGTCTCCAGCAAAACCTCGATTCCCGCGCTGGAATGTATTTTGCTTACCGCTTCGGAGGGCAGCCTGGAGCTGTGTGCCTATGATTTGGAGCTGGGTATGACCACAGTGATCCCCGCAAGGGTTGAGGAGCCCGGAAAAGCGGCGCTGACGGCAAAGATATTTTCCGATATCGTCAGGAAAACGCCGGATGAGACCGTCACCGTAACAGTGGACGAGAAAAACATGGCTTCCATTGAAAGCGGCTACAGCAAATTTTCCATTATCGCCACGCCGGCCCAGGAATTTCCGGAGCTGCCGAAGCTGACGGATTCCACAAAAATCGAGCTTCCCTCGAATGTTTTAAAGAGCATGATCCGCCAAACCCTGTTTGCCGTGGCGGAAAGCGACGCCAAGCCCATTCATCAGGGCAGCCTGTTCCACATGGAGGCCGGGGTGCTGGATGTGGTATCGGTGGACGGCTACCGCCTGGCAAAGCGCAGTGAACCGGTAGAAATCAAAGAGGATCTCTCCTTTGTTGCTCCTGGGAAAACCCTGGGCGAGATCCTGCGGCTGTTAAAGGACAGCGACGATGCGGTGGAAATTTCCGCGGGCCGCAGACATATTTTATTCCATATTGAAAACTATACCGTGATCTCCAGCCTTCTGGAGGGTGAATTCCTCAATTACAAGGCCGCGATCCCGCCGGACAGTAAAACCGAGGTCATTGTGAAAACAAGAGAAGTGATTGAAAGTGTGGAGCGTGTTTCCCTTCTGATCACCGACCGGCTGAAGAGCCCGGTGCGCTGCCAGTTCTCGGAAAATGAGATCAAGCTTCTTTGCACCACCGCCATGGGACGGGCCAGCGACCAGCTTGCCGCCGAGATCACAGGGGACGATGTGGAGATCGGCTTTAACAACCGCTATCTGCTGGACGCCCTGCGGAATACGGAATGCGACGAGGTAAAAATTCAGCTGGGCGGGCCCCTGAGCCCCATGAAGATCGTTCCGAAGGAAGGCGACAGCTTCCTGTTCCTGGTGCTGCCCGTAAGACTGAAAAACGACTAAGCTTTTCTATATAGGAGCTTTTTTGACCTTCCCCTGTTTTTGGAAAGGAGCGGCGGAATTTGTGGAAAAAATCAAGATAGAAACTGAATTTATCCGGCTGGATTCCTTTCTGAAGCTTTCCGGTATGGTGGATACCGGCGGACAGGCAAAATTTTTGATCCAGGGCGGAGAGGTCCTGGTAAATCGGGAAACCTGCCTGATGCGGGGGAAAAAGCTGCGGCCCGGCGACACGGTGTCTTACGCCGGCAAAGAGTTTCAGGTGGAGTAGCCATGGTGGTACAGCGCTTGGAAACCCTGGGGTTTCGAAACCTGAAGGATGGAGAGCTGTTCCCCTGTGAGGGAGTCAATGTCATTTACGGGGACAACGCCCAGGGAAAAACCAATCTGTTAGAGGCCCTGTGGCTTTTTACCGGAGGCCATTCCTTTCGGGGAGCAAAGGACGGGGAACTGCCCCGGCTGGATCGGGAAAAGGGAGAAAACGCCCCCATTGCTTCCTTGGCTTTGGATTTTTTCAGCGAAGGAAGGCCCCAAAAGGCAGTGCTTCAAATCGAAAACGGCAGAAGAAGCTCTGTGATAAACGGAGTAAAGAAAAAAACCGGCTCCGCACTGGTGGGAAAGGTACGGGCTGTGATCTTTTCCCCGGAGCACCTGCTTCTTGTCAAGGAAGGCCCATCCCGCCGCCGGGGCTTTTTAGACGGAGCTCTCTGCCAGTTAAAGCCCGCCTTTGCCAGAGCTCTCAGCACCTATAACCGCACCCTGCTGCAAAGGAATGCCCTGCTGAAGGATATTTCCCGGTTTCCCGAGCTGCAGGACACCCTGGAGGTGTGGGACCTGCGGCTTGCAAAGCTTGGCGCCGGGGTCATGATAGAAAGAAGAGACTATGTGGATAAGCTGGCTCCAAGGGTGCAAGCTATCTATGAAGGAATTTCCAAGGGAAAGGAAACCATCAGCGTTGGGTATTCCCCATCGGTAAAGCCTTCTGTGGAAAACTTTTCCTTGTTGGAAGCGGAAGAGGCGTTTTTGAAGGAGCTGAAACGGACCCTGCGCTCCGATATCCGTTCCGGCTTTACCTCCTGCGGCCCGCACCGGGACGATTTGGAGCTGGAGCTGGATCAGATCTCTGCTCGAATTTACGGGTCTCAGGGACAGCAGCGAAGCGCTGTGCTGGCCATGAAGCTGGCGGAAGCGGAAACCCTTGCCGGGATCTCCGGAGAGGCGCCCATTGTCCTTTTAGATGATGTGATGAGCGAGCTGGATCAAAGCCGCCAGGATTATTTACTCAATCATCTGCACGGGCGGCAGGTATTTATCACCTGCTGCAGCCCGGAAACCGTAAGCCTGCAGGAAACGGGAAAGCGGTTCCATGTAGTGGCGGGCTGTGTGCAGCCGGAGGAGATCGGATAAATGTATCTGCATTTGGGACAGAATACGGTGGTGAGAACAGATGAGATCCTGGGCGTGTTCGACCTGGACAACTCGACGGTATCGAAGCACACCAGGAAATTTCTCGGAAACGCCCAGAAGGAAAAACGAGTGGTAAACGTATCGATGGAGCTGCCGAAATCCTTTATCGTCTGTGAAAAAAACGGAAGGCAGACCATCTATATCTCCCAGATCGCGCCGTCCACTCTGCTGCGCAGAGCAAAGGGAGGAAGCTCTTTGGAGGGGCTTCTGTGACTTTGGTGGAGAAACGCTCCGCAGTAGGCCCAAAACAGCATTTTTGATCGGAAAGGAAGGAAAAGAGCCATGAAATATTTTGGAATTTCTGCCTGCCCTTACTGTAAAAAGCGGGTAAACCTGATCAGATCCTGGTCACTGAAACGGCAGGGAGAATATCAATGCCCCCGGTGCGGAGGGATCTCCAATATTTTTCTTTCCCCGCTGATCTATGTGTTTGCCCTGCTGGCAATTTTTGCAGGAGGGGCCGTTTACTTTTTCCACAAATTCATCTTGGACGATATTTCCCTTTCCACGCTGGGACAGGTGCTGACCCCCTTTGCGGTATTTTTCCTTCTCAGCCTCTTTATGGTAAATTTGGAAAAGCCCGTGATCAAGAAAGTCCCCCGCGGAGAAACGGGGCGGAAAAAAGTGGGAAGAAGCAGCCTGGAGGACCGCCGCATGCCCGGGCCCGCCGCCGGTTCCCCGGTGCAAAAGGAGCAGCTGTCCTTCCGCGGAGAGGAATATCTCCCGAAGGGGGAATACCGTACCGGCCCCCTGCCTCAAATGGAAGGCGGGCACGACCAAAGGCTTCCCGCCCGCACCCAGAAGCCTGCCTATCAGGAGGATCTGGAAAAAACCTCCGTGGTGGAGGTTCCCATTTCCAGGCCCCAAAGGCCCGCTCCCACTCCTGAAATGAGAACAAGGCAGCCCGCTCCCCAGGCAGCTCCGCGGCAGACGGCGGCAAGACCCCAGAGAACGGTGAGAAACAGCTCCACACCGGCTGCCGGGCCTACTCAGCCCGCTCCTGTCAGACAGCAGGCCCCGCAAGCGGTAAAAACCGCACCTTCCTCCCATGTGGTCACCAGTGTGGAGATCCCCAGCGTAAATGACGATTTCTTCGCCAAGTATGACGACCCCAGCTACGTGGAACGCCGCCTGCAGGAGATCAAGGAAGGAAAAACAGGGGAAATTTGAGAGCTGTGGAGTTTTTGAAATTTTAAGAGAAAAAGCCCGCTTGCAAAAACCGGAAATATCTGGCCCGCAAGCAGGCTTTTTCTATGATGGAAACGATCTCAGGGAAAGAATTTTCCGCTCTGGCTGAGAAGCTGATACAATACCACGTGCTGCAAAATTTTCTTTTGCATACAGGAAACCTTCTGAAACTTGATATCAAAACGTGAAAATGCGGAAAAATCATTCAGAAAAGGGAAAAATAAAAACCTCAGGAAAATGCTTTACAAAGCCCAAAAGCTGTGGTAAAATAAACAAGCTGCCCTATTCTCGGGTCGTGGACGCACCGACCTCGATCTGGGAATAAACGATTCTCTGAATCGTCTGGGTGAATTTTTGAGCGGCAAAGCCGCGGAAAGGTGAAAAGTATGACAAAAGCAGAAAAGACAGAGATTATTCAGAAGTATGCCCGCCACGAGGGAGATACCGGTTCCCCTGAGGTACAGATCGCCGTTTTGACCAAGCGGATCAACGACCTCACCGAGCATCTGCGCGAGAACAAGAAGGATCATCACTCCCGCCGGGGCCTGCTGAAGATGGTAGGCCAGAGAAGGAGCCTTTTGAACTACCTGACGAAGATCGATATCGAGCGGTATCGTGCCATCGTTGCAGAGCTTGGCTTGCGGAAATAATTTTGAAAACAAAGGCTGTAGTTGCAGGCCGTCCGGCCGGCGGCACAGCCTTTTGTTCTTTTTACAGGGTTTTTGAGCGGCAGAAGGGTAGTGCCGCGGAGAAGAGAAGGCCCCGCGGGTGCGGGGAGGAAAGGAAAGTGTATCAGTATGTTTGAGAATTTCAAGGTGTATGAAACAGACTTTGCCGGGCGTCCCCTGGTGGTGGAGACCGGTAAAATGGGCCAGCTGGCAAACGGCGAATGCCTGGTGCGTTATGGAGAAACCGTGGTGCATGTGGCGGCCACCGCGTCCGCAAAGCCCAGGGACGGGATCGATTTCTTCCCGCTTTCCGTGGATTTTGAGGAAAAGCTGTACTCCGTGGGTAAGATCCCCGGCTCCTTCTTAAAGCGTGAGGGCAGGCCCAGCGAAAAGGCCACCCTGGTCTGCCGCATGATCGACCGCCCCATCCGTCCCCTGTTCCCCAAGGATATGCGCAACGATGTGTCCATCGTCTGCACGGTGATGTCGGTAGAGCAGGATTGCTCCCCGGAAATCGCCGCCATGGTGGGTACCTCCATTGCCCTTTCCATTTCCGATATTCCCTGGAACGGCCCGATTTCCGGCGTTTCCGTGGGTCTCGTTGACGGCGAGTTCGTGATAAACCCCAGCGCGAAGCAGCGTGAGGTTTCTCAGATGGCCGTGACCGTTGCCTCCACCTCGGAGCGCATCGCCATGATCGAGGCTGGCGCCAATGAGGTATCTGATGAGGATATGTACAACGGCATCATGGCGGGTCATGAAGCAAACCAGAAGATCATTGAGTTTATCAAGGGCATTCAGGCGGAGATCGGCAAGGATAAGTTTACCTATCCCTCCAATAAGCCGGAAGAGGAAATGTTTGAGGCCATCAAGGCCTTTGCCGAAGAGGATGTGCGGGCCGCGCTGGATACCGATGATAAAAATGTGCGGGACGAGCGCTTGAAGCCCGTTTATGAAAAGGTCCATGAGAAGTTCGATGAAGTCTATCCGGAGCAGGAAGCCAAGATCGACGAGTGCATGTACCTGACCCAGAAGTACGTGGTACGCCGCTGGCTGCTGGATGAGCAGAAGCGTGTGGACGGCCGCGGCATGGACGATATGCGCCCCCTGGCCGCGGAAGTCGCGCTGCTGCCCCGTGTGCACGGCTCCGGCATGTTTACCAGAGGCCAAACCCAGGTGCTCACCGTAGCCACCCTGGGCTCTCTCCGGGACAATCAGCTGCTGGACGGCATTGACGAGGAGGAAAGCAAGCGGTACATCCACCACTACAATTTCCCCTCCTATTCCGTGGGTGAGACCAGGCCCAGCCGTGGCCCCGGCCGCCGGGAGATCGGCCATGGCGCTTTGGCGGAGCGGGCCTTGGTGCCCGTTGTGCCCGGTGTAGATGAATTCCCCTACACCATTCGCCTGGTGTCCGAGGTGCTTTCCTCCAACGGCTCCACCTCTCAGGCCTCCATTTGCGGCTCCACCCTGGCGCTGATGGATGCGGGCGTGCCCATCAAGGCCCCGGTTGCAGGTATTTCCTGCGGCCTGATCACCGAGGGCGACCGCTGGATGACCATGGTGGATATTCAGGGCATTGAAGATTTCTTCGGCGATATGGACTTTAAGGTGGGCGGCACCAAGAAGGGCATCACCGCCATTCAGATGGACCTGAAGATCTCCGGCCTGACCCCCGAAATGGTAAAGGAAGCCCTGGAGAAGACCCACAAGGCCAGAAACTATATTATCGATGAGATCATTCTGAAGGCCATTCCCGAGGTGCGGCCCGAGCTTTCCAAGTACGCGCCCAAAATGCTCTCCACCCAGATCCCGGTGGACAAGATCCGGGAGGTCATCGGCACCGGCGGCAAGGTCATTCAGAAGATCTGCGCCGAGTGCGAGATCACCATGGACGTGGAAGAGGACGGGCATGTCTACATTTCCGGCCTGGATCTGGAGAAATGCCAGAGAGCCCTGGATATTGTGGATACCATTGTCAACGACCCGGAGCCAGGCTCCTACTATAACGGCAAGGTCACCCGCATTATGGATTTCGGCGCCTTTGTGGAGATCGCTCCCGGCAAGGAAGGCCTGGTGCATATTTCCCGCCTGGATATCAAGCGCACGGAAAACGTGACCGATGTGGTAAACGTAGGCGATGTGGTAAAGGTCAAGGTGCTGGAGATCGATGACAAGGGCAGGCTGAACCTGAGCCGCCGTGACGCCCTCATCGACCTGGACGGCGCGGTGCCGGAAAACGACATTTCCGAGGATAGAGGCCCCCGCCGTGACCGCGGCGACCGCGACCGCCGCCCCAGGAGAGATCATGACAGACGCTGAGTTTTTCTGAAATAAAAAGGTGCTGCTGCAAAATGTTCCATTTTGCAGCAGCATTTTTGCGTTTTGGGGGTGTGTGGAAGGCAGGGTAAAGGAGAAGCGGCAAATTATTGTTTGGCGAACTAGTTGTTAGTTATGAGTAGTTAGTTGTTAGACAAAGAGCAAGGGCCCCTTTTCTGTCATCCTGAGGAACGAAGTGACGAAGGATCTCGCCCATAATCCCTGGGCAAGGGCCAAGGACGAGATCCTTCGCTTCGCTCAGGATGACAGAAAAAGGGGACAGGATGACAGAGGAACCCAGAATGACAAGGAAAAGCCCTTGCCCTTCATTACTAATTACTAATTGCTAATTACTAATTCCCCATTGCCCTTCAGCCGCACCGGGCGCAGGATCTGATAGCCGATCCCCTCGGGGTAGTGGCGTTGGTAGCATTGGCAAGCGTCCTCGTTCCACTGAAATTTTCCAAGGATCTCCGCAGTACTGATGCCGCTGGGGTCGCCGGGCGCTTTGTTCAGGTCGTAATTCCACGCCAGCTCCTCTACCCGCCGCATGACTTCTCCGTTATTTTCCATGTAGTCAAAGGGCGGATGATAAAATACCAGGTAGTAGCTTCCCGGAAAGCTTTTGATTGCAAAGCCTTCGGGCACGGGGCCGCTGTAATCCTCCTGAACTCCAAAGCCATAAAAGTATTCGCGCCTGCCGCTTGTGTGCACCCAGCCCGCGGTGTGGGGGGTGACCACCGGATGGGCGCTGTCCCGCATGCTTTCTATGATGCCGCAGACCCGGTCACAATCGTGATAGCTCCAAAAGTCTCCGTAGTTTTGGGCGCGGGGCTCCCAAATGCCGATGTATTTGTGGGCCGGGATATACTCCGTTTTTATCCGGGCTTCCCGCAGTTCCTTTGTGTTCATGCTGCCATCTCCTTTTTGCGATGGATACATCGCGGAATATTGCCAGGGGTGAAACACATCCCTGCTCGTGGTGAGCGGGATCGGTACAGGCTGCTTCCGATAAGCGGCAGGAGAAAGGCCGAATTCCTCCCGAAAGGCCCTGGTCAAAGCTTCCTGGCCGGAGAAGCCCCAATCCAGGGCGATGTCCAGAATACGGCGCCGGCTGTCCCGAAGCTCTATGGCCGCCTGGGTCAGCCGCCTGCGGGCCACATAGCTTCTCAGAGTACATCCGTATACCTGGTGGAACATGGAGGAACAGTACCACGGCGAATATCCCACCTGCTTTGACAATTCCAGCAAGGTCGGATTCCCTCGCAGATTGCTTTCCACCCAGCGGACCATTTTCTGAACGGTCTCATGATACCTGTACATGCTTTTCCCCCCTTGGCAGCCCCAGTATAGCATACCCTTTCCGGCGGAGTCTTACCATCAGTTGCGAAAAATCTGCTGCGCCCCTATTCTGAAAAACCCCCGAAAGCGCCCGGCGCCTTCGGGGGTTTGCTGTTTCAAAGATTTTCAGTGACGAAACACAGGCTACAGGCTGACAACAAAACCACACAGCTGCCAAGTACCACACCGCAGGTGCCGCCGGTCGGGTCAGAAAATATCCTCTCGTACCAAGAAGGTCCACGAGTGCCGCACCGCAGGTGCCGAGTGCCAGCAGCGCAGCTGCCGGTCGGGTCAGAAGCTTTCCTCCCGCACCAAGAGGGTTCACGAGTGCCTGCGGCGCAGCCGCCGAGTGCCAGCAGCGCAGCCGCCTAGAATTTTTCGCCCAGGGCGTCGATCAGCTCTTCGTTGCGGGTCATGGAAATGTTGTTCAGAAGGATCACATCGCTGACGTTTTTCTCCGCCGCCAGGTCGGAGATATCGCCGTCGTAATAGCGGTAGTCCACCACATAAACGGTCTGATAGTGATCCACCAGGAAGGGGATAAACACATTGCCGAAGGATTCCTTCACCACCAGACAGGCGGAGCCGTCGGAAAGGTCGCTGTTGACGATCTCCTCATAGGGCTGGTCGGCGGCGCAGAAGATCAGGTACTTGTTTTCCGTACCGTAATCCGTGCCGTCCTGGATCACCGGCCAGTCCTCCACGGTGTTGCCGTCGGAATCGGTATAGGAAAGGGAGGCATTGGCCTTGGAGCGGTAGGCCTCCACCGTGTCGGGGTTATTTTCCATATCGCTGTTGGGGTCGCTGGAATAAAAGCTTCCCAAAAAGCCGCTGTAGGTCTCCTTTTCATATTCCTCCAGCGCTTTGGGGGTAATGCCCTTTGCCTTGCAGAATTCCACATAGGCATAATAAGCGCCCAGCTGCGTCCAGTGGTGATCGGTACGGAAGTAAAGGTATTCATTGTTGTGAAGCTTCAGCGCGTCGAAAATGGAAACGGTCTTTACTTCGGAATTGATGGCGGCCATGGAAGAATACATGTAGTTTATGGCCTTGTTCTGATCCTGGCTGTTGATTTCATTTTGCTCCAGATAGCTTTCCGGCAGCATGATATCCATGCTGGTGGGAACGATCATGTTATACAGCGTCACAGAGCCGCCCAGCTGCTTTTCCGCATCGCATACCGTGGTGATGTAGCCATTGGCCAGGCTCTCTACGAAATTGTAGTATTCATAGCCCGTGTCCCCGATCTTCAAAAGGGTGCTCAGCTTTTCCGCGGAGCCGGAGGGGATCTTCTCCGGGGGCGGGGTCTGCGCGGCCTGAGAAGGAAGACCGGAAGAGGGCGTACTGGTTGGCGCGGAAGATGTGCCGGAGGAAGAGGAGGACGGCAGAGAAGAGTTCGGCTCCTTCTCCCGGTTCCCACGGCCTGCCAGGGTGACAATGAGGACGACTGCCACGATCACGACGATCAAAACCAAAGCAAGGTACAGGAAAGGAGGAGGCCCGCTTTTCTTTCGGTTATTTCTCCTGTAGGGCTGCAAGGGCGCCCTGCGCCTGGTGGAAGGCACAGAGGGGTTTCTGCGGCGGACATACTCTCTTTCCATACGTAAACTTCCTTTCTCATTCCCTGTTTTTATTTAGGAGCCATTCACACGGTTTCTTTACATCGCAGTCAAAAAGGCGGAGGAAACAGAGGGAAGGGCTGTAATATCTTATTTTCCGGTAAAGGGCTTGTCCGGGATATCGTCTCCTTGTTCTACCTCGCCGTGGATCTCTACCGAACGGATCCCGTAAAAAGAGCGCACCTTTTTGTTGGTCTCCAAAAAGGTATCCCGCCCAGGAAAGGTATCGGAAAACCAGTCGTCAATCCCCCGAAAATAGCGGCCGTTTAGAAGGCTTTCCACGGAAAATTCCGGGAAGGGAGTAAGCTTCCGCTTTTCCTGAAGAGACTCGGTGGGGCGCAGGGGAAGAAGAAGAGAAAATACCATGCCGCAGAACAAAACGGCAAAAAACAAAACCGCCTTGATCCGGGAACCCCGCTGATGTTCTTTTGCGTGGCGCATGTTTTTTCACTCCTTTTCCCTTGATTTTTGCTATCAAAGCCTGGGAAAAACTTGGCGTGCCGGTACGATCTCTAAAATTGCAGGTACAGGAAGGGATTGTAGGAATCTCCCACTAAGAAGCCGGCGGAAAGCACCAGCGCCGCCACCGGCAGCACCCATTCCAGCACGGTCCCGAAAACCACGGGCACCGCATGGGTAGAGGAGCAGATCCGGTGATACAGCGTGCGCATAAGAGGCGTGCAGGCCACCACGGCCACCAGCAGGAAGAAGCAGTAATTCAAAGCCTGATTGGAGGCTTCAAAGCTGGTAAGCGGGTTTCCGTTTAAGCCAAACAGACCCTTTACCACTACCCAAGCCTGGGTAAAATCCCGGAAATAGAATAAGATCCAACCGAAAAATACCACCAGCAGGGTGTATAGGTGGCCGAAAAAGGCGGGAAGCCGCTGTAACCACGGGATCAGGAATTTTTCCAGGGCTAAAAACACAAAGTAGTACAGCCCCCACAAAATGAAATTCCAGTCCGCCCCGTGCCACATACCGGTGAGCAGCCACACAATAAAAAGATTCAGCGCCTGCCGGGGCTTCCCTTTGCGGTTGCCGCCCAGGGGAATGTACACATAATCCCGGAAAAAGCTGGAAAGGGACATGTGCCACCTGCGCCAGAATTCTGTGACAGAGCGGGATAAATAGGGATAGTCGAAATTTTCTTTATAGCGAAAGCCCACCATCAGGCCCATACCGATGGCCATATCCGAGTAGGCGGAGAAATCGAGATAAATTTGAAGCATGTAGGCAAAACACCCAAGCCACAGGGAAAGCACAGGAGCTGCCTGAAGCTTTGGAAGATTTGCGGCCTGATGCTCTAAAAGCCCGTCAAAAATCGTCAGGGAAGCAAGCTTGCCGCAGACATTTGCCAGCAAAACCTTTTTCGCAAGGCCGGAGGCGAAGCGGTTGATGCCGTTTCTCAGGTCCTCGCTGTCCACATGGCGGGAAAGGATCTGCTCCGATACATCCTTGTAGCGGACGATGGGCCCGGCAATACATTGATGAAAGAGACACACATAGAGAAGCAGCCGCCTGAATTTCGGCTGGGCGGGCACCTCTCCCCGGTAAACATCCACCAGGTAGGAAAGGAGCTGGAAGGTGTAAAAGGAAATGCCGATGGGCAGGGCGATCTGCGGGATGACCTCCGGAAAGCCGAACCACCGCTGGGTGTTTTCCGTAACGAATACGCCGTATTTGAAAAAAGAGAGAAGCCCCAGGTCCAGGATACAGCCCAGCACCAGGAAGAATTTGCTTTTTCCGGTGCCTCTGTATCTGCCGATCAGCCGGGAAAGCAGCCAGTCGGCAAAGGCCATAAAGAGCAGAATGACAATGTAGAAGGGCTCTCCCCAGGCATAAAACGCCAGGGAAAAAAGAATGAGCACCGTGTTTTTTGTTTCGATGCTTCGGGCTATGGTATAGAGGAGCATTTGCAGGGGAAAAAAGACGCAGAGAAAAACAAGGGACGAGAATACCACGACTTTTTCCTCCTTTTCCTAAAATGATGCTCTATCCGGGCGGGTCAAAAAACAGGGCAGCTTACCGCTGCTCCCCGTTCTGCTCCGAATTCACAGGCGGAACGCCTGGGCCGGGCTGAGGGGGCTGCTGAGGCGGAGTATAGGGAGGCTGCCCGGGCTGGGGCGGGGCGGAAAAGGGCTGCCCGTAAGTGACCGGCCGGGGCCGGGTTTTCCCGTATATCCTGTAAGCAAGCTCGCAGAGCAGGGGAAGATCCGCCTCCTGCTCCTTCATCACCCTGGTGATCGCTAAAATGCTGAGAACGATGGCGCCCAAATAGACGATGACGGAAAGCACGGTGGCGGCCACGCTGAGAGCGCTGGAGAAGAAGGGAATGGAGACCCAGGAAACCACCGTGATCAGGGTGTTGGAGAAAAAGCTCACAAGCAGGGAAAGGAACCAGGCCTGCAGGGTCTGGCGGCTGGCCCATTCATCCTTTTCCACAAAGGCGGAAACAGCCAGCAGCAGGGTGCAGACCCAGGGGGCCTTCAAAATGACTGCGGCAAAGGCCAACAGGGGATAACAATACAAAACGATGCCGAATCTTCCTTTTTTCATTAGGATTTACCTCCCAGTCATATATTTATAAGTTTACAGGATTACAGAGGGAAGGTCAAGCGCTTTTCGGAAAAATTATCCGGAAAACCGAAAGCGGAGCAGGGGCAAAAAAAGCCGGAAAAACCGGGGCTTCGGAAAGGAAAAGGAACGGAGAAAACAGGCCGGGAGGCAAGATGGAAAAAACAGGAAAACTTGACAAAGGTTTTTTTATCGCCCAAGGCGTTGATATTCCCGGGGGGACACACCGTAGCGGCGCTTAAACATCCGGGAAAAGCTGAACACATCGGGATAGCCGGAAGCGGAAGCGGCTTCCCCGGGGGTTTTTCCGTATTCCCGCAGAAGCTTGGCCGCTTTTTCCAGGCGCAGGTCTGTGAGATAGCGCTGGGGGCTTTTCCCCGTGGCCTTTTTGAAGAGCTTGCTGAAATAGCTGCGGTCCAGGTTCAGCTGCCTTGCAAGCCCCGCCACGGAAATTTCCCGCATATATTCCGTTTCCAAATAGGTTTTGGCCTTGTTTACGTAGAGATCTGAAGAATGGCTGTGAGAAGAGCCCCCCGCGGTATCCTGCTCCAGCAGAGAAAACAGCTCCCATATTTTCCCGCAAAGGCTGTATTCCCTTCCCTCCTGTACCTGGGAAAGCTCCCGGATCCCGGAGAAGACCGGTTCCGCCCGGGGCAGGGTAAGCACATCCTGCTTCAGGGCCTTGGGAAGGGGGAGGCCCAGTTCAAACCCCACCCAAATATAGTACCAGGGCTCCGTTTGGGAGGCTTGATAAAAGGTGGTTTCCCCCGGCCGGATCACAAAGATCTGCCCGGGGCCTACCGAATAGCTTTTTCCCCCGGTGGAAAAGCTTCCCCGGCCTGAAACCACATAATGCAAAAGCACAAAGGAGCGGAGCGCCGGGCCGAAGGAGTGGCCGGGCAGGCAGCGCTCCCATCCGGCCTGGATCGGGTTTACCTCCTGTAATTCCAGGTTTTTCAGAAGTAAGCTGTGTGTGGACATTTTCTGCTTTTTCCCCTTTCGGCGGCTGTGTGGCAAGACACATTATACTAAAATCAGGCCACATCCTGCAATATCTTTTTTCCCGGTTTCGTGATACGATCTTTCTGGGGTGCGCTCCTCTGTCTGCGGGAGCATACCTTTAATATCACAGCGCGGCGGTCTGCGGCTATCTTTCCGGCGGCTGTGAAGGAAAAGGATGGCGAAAAGTCATGAAAAAAATCACCTTTATGGGTGCGGGAAGCACGGATTTTGTCCGCACTGTTTTGGGAGACTGCCTGTGCAGCCCGGTGCTGCGGGACGCGGAGTTTGCCCTGTACGACATTGACGGCACCCGGCTGGCAGAAAGCGCCGAGATCATCGGCACCATGAACGATACCATGGGCGGGCACGCCAAGGTCACCACTTTTTTGGGGGTGGAGAACCGGAAAGAGGCTCTGCGGGGAGCAGATTTTGTGGTAAACGCCATCCAGGTGGGGCTTTACGACCCCTGCACCATCATCGATTTTGAGGTGCCGAAGAAATACGGCCTGCGCCAAACCATCGGAGATACCCTGGGCATCGGCGGCATCATGCGGGCCCTGCGCACCATTCCGGTCATGGCGGATTTCGCCCGGGACATGGAAGAGGTGT
The DNA here is from genome assembly GCA_021771115.1 of Bacillota bacterium. Lineage (GTDB taxonomy): Bacteria > Bacillota > Clostridia > Oscillospirales > Acutalibacteraceae > Acutalibacter. Next base: position 17,758 of record JAETPP010000045.1, read on the forward strand.
GCCCCGACGCCCTGTTTTTAAACTACACCAACCCCATGGCCATGCTCACCGGCTTTATGCAGCGCTACACCCACGTGAAAACAGTGGGCCTGTGCCACAGCGTGCAGGTGTGCAGCGAAGGGCTTCTGAAATCCCTGGGCATGGAGGATAAGCTGGAAGGGCGCAAGGAGCTGATTGCGGGCATCAACCACATGGGCTGGCTGCTGGAGCTCAAGGATAAAAACGGGAACGACCTGTATCCGGAGATACGCCGCCGGGCAAAGGAGAAAAACGCCCGGGAAAAGCACACGGACATGGTGCGCTTTGACTATATCGAGAAATTCGGCTATTACTGCACGGAATCCAGCGAGCACAATTCGGAATACAACATGTTCTATATCAAATCCAGGTATCCCGAGCTCATCGACCGCTTCCAGATCCCCCTGGACGAATACCCCCGCCGCTGTGTCAACCAGATCGAGGGCTGGGCCAAGGAGCGGGACGAGCTGCGGAAAAGCCATGAGCTGCATCACGAGCGCTCCAAGGAGTATGCTTCTCACATCATGGAGGCAGTGGTCACCGGGAACCCCTATCAAATCGGAGGCAATGTGCTGAATACGGGCGGGCTCATCGAAAACCTGCCGGCTGACGCCTGCGTGGAGGTGCCCTGCCTCATCGACGGCATGGGTGTGCACCCCTGCCGGGTAGGCCGTTTGCCCGTGCAGTGCGCCGCCATGAATATGACAAACATAAACGTCCAGCTGCTGACCATCGAGGCCGCCGTGACCCGGAAAAAGGAGCATATCTATCAGGCCGCCATGCTGGACCCCCACACCGGCAGTGAGCTGGATATCGATACCATCGTCAAAATGGTGGACGATCTCATCGAGGCCCACGGCGACTGGCTGCCGAAGTATCAGGGGTGAGAGGTAGTTGTCAGCCATGAGTAGTTAGTTGTTAGAGAAGAGCGAGGGCCCCGTCTGTCATCTCTGAGCAAAAGATGCTTCGCATCTTCGTGAAGGATCTCTCCCTTATTCCCTAGGTAGAGGGTAAAAAGGACGAGATCCTTCAGGCTCTGCCCTCAGGATGACAGGTAGAGGCAGAGCGATAAATTATTGTTTAGCGCTCACCTCTTGGCTTCTCGCCTGTCGGTTCGGTCGGTTCGCACCAGCGTGCCACTGGCACGCGCTCACCCCTGAAAGGGGAGCTGTCAGCCGATAGGCTGACTGAGGGGTTCCTCATGGCAAGCTGGAACCCCTTCGTCACGGCTTCGCCGTGCCACCTCCCCTTTCAGGGGAGGCAAGGGTTTCTGCTTTTTGTTAGCCCGTCAAATTCCAATTTATCTTACTACCTTTTAGAAATTAAAAAAGCAGCTGTTCCTATTTCAAAAAGAATTCTTTGCAAGAATTCTTTCATGATCAAAAATAAAAAAGCAGCTGTCCCTATTGGGACAACTGCTTTTTTAATGTGTTGGCGAACACCTATTTTCCCGGGCCGTCACCAGCCAAGTATCTTCGGCACGAACGAGCTTAACTTCCGTGTTCGGGATGGGAACGGGTGGACCCTCGCCGTAATCAACACC
>JAETPP010000046.1 GCA_021771115.1 Bacillota bacterium
ATGGTATCGTCTCCGATGAGGGAGATATCCTTCCAGGGGATCACAAAATCCGGTTCCCGGCCCAACAGGCCGAACAGCCGCAGCCTGCCGTATACCACTACCGCCGTCAGCGCTGCGGTGCGGGTATCGATCTCCACATCGGAAACAAAGCCGATCCTGGCGCCATCCTTCACGTTGATGACTTCCTTATTGCGCAGCTCTCCCATTCGACAATTCATAACGCACCCCCACATTTTGATAGCACCCTTCTTTCCTGAGCGTGTCGAAAAAGCTTTTTTCGACACGCTCAAACATGTTGAAGAAATCTATGATTTCTTCAACATGTTGCGATTGGAACGCGAGAGAGGGACCCTGATGGTCCCCTCTCACACTCTTCCCCCTTCCGTTTTTTCTGGTTAGAGGGTTTAGCTACAACTCTTTTCTATCCTTATGCCATTCCCACGCTAAAATTGCATTTTCCTTTTTTCGGTGCTATACTGTATGAAAATTTGGAAGCCTTGGAAAGGATGAAAGCAAAATGAACATTTGGCATGATATTTCTCCCAAACGCATCAATGAGGACAGCTTTTTCGCCGTGATCGAGATCACCAAGGGCGGAAAGGCAAAGTATGAGCTGGATAAGGAGACCGGCCTGCTGAAGCTGGACCGGGTGCTTTACACCTCTACCCACTACCCGGCAAACTACGGCTTTATTCCCCGCACCTATGCCAGCGACGGCGACCCTCTGGACGTGCTGGTGCTCTGCTCGGAAAATATTCTTCCCATGTCCCTGGTGCGGTGCTTCCCCATCGGCGTGATCATTATGGACGACGGCGGCAAAAAGGATGAAAAGATCATTGCCATCCCCTTTGACGATCCCACCTACAACAGCTATCAGGATATCAAGGATCTGCCCGCTCACATTTTTGACGAGATGCAGCATTTCTTTTCCGTCTACAAACAGCTGGAGGCCGGAAAGGCCACGGAAATCAGCGAGGTGAAGGGGCCGAAGGATGCAAAGGTCATCATCAACTCCTGCCTGGAGCGGTACTTAAACGATTTCTGCCGGTAAATTTTTTGAAATTTTGTGAGTGTTTTCCGCCTCCCGGTTGTATAAACAATGAAGAAAGGAGGCGCACGACCATGAAACAAATCAAGATTGTCCGTGTCCTTGCCCTCACGCTGCTTTTGACACTCTCTTTGACCGCCTGCGGAAATGACGATCCCGCCGCCCTTTCTCAGAAAGCGCGGAACCAAGCAGCGTCTGCGGCAAGCTTTCAGGTTTCCCAAGTCAGTTCTTTCCCGGAAAATATCTCTTCCCAGTCAGCGCCTGAAGTGACGCCCACGCGCGCGAAGGTGGTAACGTGCAACCAAGGCGAGGATGGCCGGTGGTCTTTACTTGTCACGGAAGAAAGCGGCCTTTCCTTTCTTTCCTGCTTCGAGGTGGACGAAGCCGCCGGAACGCTGGCTCCGGGCGCGATCATTGACATATCGGGGGTAACTTCGGTATTGTGCAGCTATCCCGGCCAGTTGACCGGTGAAAACATCACCGTCACTGTGATAGAGCAGGGAGAAGACCTGATTGGCCTGTACCGCAGTATTCTCAATTACATCTACGAGGAAGACAGCGGCTTAAACCCCAACGAGGAACAGCTGAAGTTTGGTTCCGGCTTTCATTTTGGTTTTGATTTTACCGAAGTCCATAATTTGACCCAAGATGAAAAAGGCGCCCTTGCCTATCTGTTCAGCTGCGATCACGGGATCGCGGAATATGTATTCGGCACCTACCGGGAGCTGGCAGAGAAAGGGTACATTGACGAGGAAGCGCTTTACTGGGAGGATGGACTGCTCTTCACCATTTCAGATGAAGAGAGTTCCGGCAACAGCTTCACTTGTTCTGTCAGCAAATGGAAGGGCGGATTGGGGGCTGTTGGCCACGATGACTGTACCGCCCGAAAAACCGCAGATGGATGGATCTTTGACGAGCCGTCCTCCACATGGATAGCTTAAGGGAAAAACAAGGACGGCAAAAGCCGCCCTTGTTTTTTTACCGTATCTCGCATTTGATCTTTCCCAGCGCGCCTTTTTCCAGCCGGGATACCTGGGCCTGGGAGATGCCGATCTCCCCCGCCACCTCCATTTGGGTTTTGCCGTCTAAAAAGCGCATGGAAAGAATGCACCGTTCCCGTTCGCTCAAATTGTGGATCGCCTGCTTGATGGCAATCTCCTCCAGCCAGTCTCCATCGTCGCTGCCGTCTCCTACCTGATCCATGATATAGATGGTATCTCCCCCATCGGAAAACACCGGCTCATAGAGGGAAACCGGTTCTACAATGGCTTCCAGAGCTACCACAACGTCCTCCCGCTTCATGCCAAGCTGTTCCGAAATTTCCTCAATGGAAGGCTCCTGGCCCTTTTCGGCGGTCAGGCGCTCTTTACACTGAATGGCCTTATAGGCGGTATCCCGCATGGAACGGCTGACCCGCACGGAATTGTTATCCCGCAGGAACCTGCGCACCTCGCCGATGATCATGGGAACGCCGTAGGTGGAAAACTGCACTCCCTGGCTCACATCAAAATGGTCGATGGCCTTGATGAGACCGATGCAGCCCACCTGAAACAGATCGTCCGGGTTTTCTCCCCGGTTGCCGAACCGCTGGATCACGCTTAAAACCAGCCGCAGGTTACCGGAAATCAGCTTTTCTCTGGCCTCCTTATCCCCATCGTGGCTTCTGATCAAAAGCTCTCTCATCTCATCGCTTTTCAGCACCTTCAGACGAGAGGTATTCACACCGCAAATTTCAACTTTTCCCTGCATGAGGCATACCTCCGTAAATTTTCTTACAAAGGTATTGTTTGCCTCTTTTCAAAGGTTTAATCGCCCGATTTTTCCGCCAAAGCAGAAAAAAGCCCGCCGTATTCAGCAAAACGCTATACCGGCAGGCGAAAATTTTTCTGTTTTCTTTTGAGAAGCTATGGGCGGGAAATCACAGGTCGCGTCCACAACATTTCTTGTATTTCTTTCCGCGAGCGGAAAATCACAAATCCCGCCCACAGCACTTTTTATACTTTTTTCCGCTTCCGCAGGGACAGGGATCATTTCTTCCGATCTTTTCTCCCTTTACCACGGTTTTGGAACGCTTCTGCTCCTTGTAGAGCTCCTTCCGGCGCTCCTCAGGGATCAGCTCTTCCCACTGGGGCAGAGTATACAGCCACTCGGCTTTGGCCTCTACCATGTTCTTATAGAGAAGCTCCTTGTCATAATTCAGGTTGACCTCGCTGTCCTCTTCGATCTCTTCCAGCGGGTTCTTTTCCTTCAGGCTGTCGTTGATGCCGTCCAGAAAGCCCACCATGGTCATCAGGTCAACGCCGTATTTTTCCGCATAGCCCTTTACCGTGTTCTTTCTGGGCTTACTTACCAAAATCTTCTTGTAAATTTCTGTTTCCGTATCAAAATACTCTTTCCAGAATTTCCGGCCCTCCGGGCTGTTTTGCTTTTCCTCCGCGTATTTTTGCCATTGCTCCAATAAAGCCATGACCCTCACCCCTCAATAGGATAATTTTGCCTTCTGTGGCGATTTTATCATCTTTTTTGCGGCCTGTCAATGAAGAGATTGGCCTTTTGCGGCTGATCGGTCTAAAAACCAAGGGAAAGGATCGAAATTTTGCTGTGAGCTGTGAGAGAGTGGCCGGAAGTCCGGAGGCTCCTTGAAAAAAATCAAAAAACGTGGTACTGTACAGATATGTCATTACCTGGAAAGGAGGCTGCAACTTGGCTGATAGGATAACGATCACTCCCCCGCCCTATGCGGCGCAGGCGTTGGAGCGTTTGGAGCGGGGCGGGTTTGAAGCCTGGTATGTGGGTGGCTGTGTGCGGGACGCCATGCTGGGCCGCACCCCCGGAGACTGGGATATCACCACAAGCGCTCTGCCCCGGGAAACAGAAGCCTGCTTTCAGGATTTTCCCTGCATCGATACCGGGCTCAAGCACGGCACCGTGACGGCTGTGATCGATCATTTCCCTGTGGAGATCACGACCTTTCGCTCCGACGGCGTTTACAGCGACCACCGCCGCCCGGAAACTGTACAGTTTTCCAAAAGCCTGACGGAGGATCTATCCCGCAGGGATTTCACGGTAAACGCCATGGCATACCACCCTGTAAAGGGGCTGATGGACCCCTTCGGCGGCCTTTCCGATTTGAAAAGCCGTGTTCTGCGCTGTGTGGGCGACCCCGCCCGCCGCTTTTCCGAAGACGCCCTGCGCATTCTGCGCTGTCTGCGGTTTTCCTCTGTGTTGGAGTTTTTCATAGATCCCGCTACCGCCGAGGCTGCAAAATCGAAACAAGAGCTTTTGCTGTTCATTTCTCACGAGAGGATCCGGGAGGAGCTTCAGAAGCTGCTTTCGGGGAACCGGGCGGCGGCTGTTCTGCGGGAATACGCGGAAATCCTTTTTACCGTGCTGCCGGAGCTTATTCCCATGAAGGGCTGCGCCCAGGAAACGCCATACCATTGCTATGATGTGTGGGAGCACACTCTTCACGCATTGGATGCCGTACCCCCAAAGCCCGTTTTGCGCTGGGCAGCACTTCTTCACGACTGCGGGAAACCGGCGGTAAAATCTTTTTCTCCGGACGGGACCGCTCATTTTTACGGCCACGAAAAGGAAAGCCTGAGGCTGACGGAGCAAATTCTTTCCCGCCTGCGCTTTTCCAAGCGGGAGACGGAGGCGATCTGTGCTTTGATCTCCCATCACGGGGAACCCCTTCCGGTTTCAGCGAAACGGCTGAAGCGCCTGTTGGGAGAGCTGGGAGAAGAGCTGCTCTTTTCCCTTTTTGACCTGATGGGCGGCGATTTGTCCGCACAGGCTCCCCATTTATACGCAGAACGCAGCCGGGCCATCGCAGAAGCAAAGGAACTGACGGAAAAGCTTCTTCGGCAAAAAGAGTGCCTTACCCTGCGGGATCTGGCGATAAATGGCTGTGACCTGCTGGAGTTGGGCTTTCCAGAAGGACCGCTTCTGGGAAACACACTCCACATTTTACTGGAAATGGTTTTGGATGGAAAGCTTTCCAATGAAAGAAGCATACTGCTGGAGGAGGCCCAAAAGATCAAGCTCTCTTTTTCGTGCACGAAGTGAGAGGACAAAAATGTATGGAAGCATTATACTTTTAACAAGAGCAAACGCAGCTATTGATCTCACAATTGTGAAGGAGGATGCCTATGGAATGGGTAGAACGGCTGAATGAAGCCATTGACTACATGGAAAAGCATTTGACAGAGGAAATCGATATAGAGCAGCTGGGAAGGATCGCCTGCTGCTCCTCTTACCATTTTCAGCGAATGTTTACCTATATGGCAGGGATACCGCTATCCGAGTACATTCGCAGACGTAAAATGTCTTTGGCTGCGGCGGAGCTGCAAAGCGGCAGTCCGAAGATCATCGACCTTGCCGAAAAGTATGGGTATCACTCCCCCACTGCCTTTAACCGCGCGTTTCAATCTGTCCATGGGATAGCGCCCTCCGCGGTCAAAACGCAGGGTACGGCGGTAAAAGCCTTTCCGCCTCTAAGATTTTCTATTGCTGTCACCGGTGGAGAAGCCTTGGATTACCGGGTCGAGAAAAAGCCGGAATTTCGCATACTTGGAATCTCCGCTCCGCTTTACGCAGACATTGAAAATAATTTTACAGTCGTTCCCGAACTGTGGCAACGAGCGGCGGCAGATGGCACTGTGGAAAGGCTGGCCTCCAAAATGAACTCCTCTCCCATGGGGATTTTGGGAGTCAGCGCTTGCAATGAAAAAGAGCAATGGCGCTATTTTATTGCCGTATCCAGTACACAGACCGCCGAAGAATTTGAGGAATATACCGTTCCCGCCTGTACTTGGGCTATTTTTTCCGGCTCGGGAACCAATCTTTCTGTACAAACGCTGGAGAGGCGCATTGTAACTGAGTGGCTGCCTTCCTCCGGATATGAATATGCCAATGCCCCTGATATTGAGGTCTACTTAAATCCAGACCCGCAAAACGCCCAGTATGAGGTTTGGATCCCGGTAACTCCTGCAAAATAGATATAAAGAAAGCAGCCTTTCGGCTGCTTTCTTAAATTTCATGCCGTTTTTACTTTTCCTGATAAGAAGGAGCGTTTTTCGGTGTGCCGCCTTTGATCACGTTCCGGTAATAGGAATAGGTCAAAGGCTCTTGTTCACCGAGAATTTCCAGTTCTTCCGCTTCCCCGATAAACAGCATATGGGTGCCGAGATCCAGCGTATCGATGATGCGGCAGCTGTATCTTGCACAGGCGTTTTCCCAGCAATAGGGCATTCCGGCGGCGTCCCTAGCGGTAGAAGCCCCCTCGTATTTTTCCATATCTCTGCCGGAACGAAAGCCGAACCTGCCGATAAAGGCAAGGTCTGCCCGCTGGTCCAGAGCAACCGCTGCAAACCTGCCGGCTTTTTGGATCAGCTCGCAGGTCAGATTTTCTTTATTGATCGCCACAGAAAGCCGCACCGGGCTTGCCGTGACCTGCGTCAAGGTATTGACCACGCATCCGCTGCTTTTGCCCTCGGCCTCGGCGGAGACCACATACAGCCCGTAAGTAATTTTATAAAGAGCTTTTTCGTTCATGGTATTTTCCCTTCTCTATTTCCTTTTTTATTATTACCAGTATAGCCCCTTTTTCCAAAATTATCAAGCGATACACGCAGAAAAGAAGGCTCACGGCATCTTGCGAAAAAATGTGTCAAGCAAAGCCGCCAACTGCTCCGGCGCTTCTGTATTTATCTCATGGCCTGTGTCCGGAAGCAGCTGAAGCTCCGCATTTGAGATTTGCCCGGCCAATTTTACAGCAGCCTTCTTATTCGCGCGGTCCCGCTCTCCGCAGATCACCAGGGTGGGACAGGAAACCCCGGAAAGAGACGGGGTGAGATCCAACGCCATCATGCTTTTGCAGAGCGTTAAAAATTTCTTTTTGCCAAATCCCGTTTGCTGAAACATGGAATTCGGCATAAACCGAAACAGCAGATTTTGAAATTGCAAAAGACGCTTCGGCATTTGATGAGGTGTGGCAAGCAACACCAGGGAATTCACTTTTTCAGGATGATCTATGGCATAGTGCAGCGCCAAAACGCCTCCGAGCGACAGCCCGCACAGCCCCAGCGGCTCGCTCTCCGCATTGCAGGCATCTGAAAAAGCAGCGTACAGCGCTTGATAGGTCGATTCGGTCCCCCGCAGAAGCTCCGCCAAATCAAGACACAGGGCGTTCTCCGCTGTTTTCATTTGCATTGTGGTTTTTTTCCAGCTATCCGGCGTTTGCCCCAGCCCGTGAAGATAGATCTGTTTCATAGCTTTCTCCCGCTGTCCTTTTTGTCACTTATTATAGTTGTTTTCCGCGGTATTGGCAAGCTTGTGCTGCTTTTTAGGTACGGAAGGCCAGCGGGGAGAGTTTGCGGATGATGTGCTCGGTCGAAAGTAGAAGGTAGATTATTGTTTGGCTCTTACCCCTTGGCCCCCCTGAAAGGGGGGCTGTCACGGCTTCGCCGTGACTGGAGGGTTCCGTGTGGCAAGTGGGAAATCACTGGTTTTATGCAGTTTTCCAGTGAGCTGGAACCCTTCCACCATGCAAAGCATGGTCCCCCGTCTCGCCTGTCGGCTCGGTCGGTTCGCGTCAACGCTCCACTGGAGCGTGCTCACCTGTCATCCTGAGGGAACATAAAAGATGCTCCGCATCTTCCTGACGAAGAATTTCGGCTAGCTGTAAACCGGCGCAGGAAAAGGAATTTGCAGCCGCTGGCTGGGATATGGCCGAGATTCTTCGCCTTCGGCTCAGAATGACAGTGGTGCGTGTGCCCCTTTTCTGCTATGCCCTTTTCTAACAACTAACTACTAAAGACTAACAACTAAAGGACGAGATCCTTCGCTGAAAGCAAAGCTTGCTTTGCTTTTGCTCAGGATGACAGAAGAGGGCGCCTTGCCCTTTTCTAACAACTAACAACCAAAGACTAACAACTAAAGGGCGAGATTCTTCGCTTCGCTCAGAATGACAGGAAGGTTCAGGATGACAGGAAAAGAGGTTCAGGAAAACAAAAAGGATGGCCTAGGATAACAGGTAGAAGGTGCTGGGATGACAAAACCGGGAATGTCTTATTTCTCTTTGTATCCGTTCCCTGTCAGCACACGCAAAAGAACCTGCCTGGAAAAAACCAGACAGGTTCTCTGTTACTGCAAATTTCTAATTAAGAAGCGTTGTGCTCTTCAAAATTACTCGGCCATCTTCTTCAGCTTGGCGTACTTCTCCTCAGCATACTTCTCGGCGTTGGCGAAGAGCTTCTCCGCGCGATCCGGGAAGGAACGGGTCAGGCTGTTGTAGCGGACCTCGCCCATGATGAAGTCGCGATAGGAGGCAGAAGGCTCCTTGCTGTCCAGCTGGAAGGGATTCTCACCGGCGTCGGCGCGGCGGGGATCAAAGCGGAAGTTGTGCCAGTAGCCGGCGGCAACAGCCTTCTTCTCCTCCAGCTGAGAAACGCCCATGCCTCCCTTGATACCGTGGTTGATGCAGGGAGCATATGCCAGGATCAGAGAGGGGCCGTTGTAGCTCTCGGCCTCGGAGAAGGCCTTGATGCACTGGTTCATGTCGGCGCCCATGGCAACCTGAGCCACATACACATAGCCATAGCTCATGGCGATGGCGGCAAGATCCTTCTTCTTTGTGGCCTTACCGGTAGCGGCAAACTGAGCCACGGAGCCGCAGGGAGTGGACTTAGATGCCTGGCCGCCGGTGTTGGAGTACACCTCGGTATCGAACACCAGAATGTTGATGTTCTCGCCGGAAGCGATGGCGTGATCCAGGCCGCCGAAGCCGATATCGTAGGCCCAGCCGTCGCCGCCCAGGATCCACATGGACTTCTTGGCCAGATAATCCTTATCCTTCAGGATCTCCTTGGCCTTCTCGCAGCCGCACTTCTCCAGAGCGGCAATATACGCCTCGGCAGCGGGGCCGTTTGCCTTGCTGTCGGTCATGGTGTCGATCCAGGCCTTACCGGTTTCCTTCACATCGGCGGGGGTGTTCTCGCCGGCGATCAGGTTCTCGGTGAGCTCCTGCAGACGGCCGCGCACAGCGTTCTGCGCCAGGGTCATGCCCAGGCCGAACTCGGCGTTGTCTTCAAACAGGGAGTTCTGCCAGGCGGGGCCGTGCCCCTTCTTGTTCACGGTGTAAGGCGTGGCAGGTGCGGAGCCGCCCCAAATAGAGGAGCAGCCGGTGGCGTTGGCAATATACATCTTATCGCCAAAGAGCTGAGTAGCAAGCTTGGCATAAGGTGTTTCGCCGCAGCCGCCGCAGGCGCCGGAGAACTCAAGCAGGGGCTGCTTGAACTGGCTGCCCTTAACAGAGGTCTCCTTGAACTTCTCGGCAACCGCTTCCTTTGCGGGCAGGTCGATGCCGTAATTGAACACGGCCTGCTGGGGACGCTGAGAATCGATGGGAGCCATCTTAAGGGCCTTCTCCTTGGCGGGGCAGGTGGTCACGCAGGAGCCGCAGCCCGTGCAGTCCAGGGTGGAGATGACCATGGCGAAGTTCATGCCGGGCACGCCGGTCATGGGCTTTGCCTTGGTGCCCTCGGGAGCGTTCTTCAGCTCTTCATCGGTCATGGCGATGGGACGAATGACCGCGTGGGGGCACACATAAGAGCACTGGTTGCACTGGATGCAGTTATCCACGATCCACTCAGGAACATCCACGGCCACGCCGCGCTTCTCATAGGCGGCAGTGCCCTGGGGAGAGGTGCCGTCCGCGTAATTTTCAAAGGTGGAAACAGGCAGATCCTTGCCGTGGAAGGAGTTCACGGGATAAACCACGTTGTTCACATAGTCTACCAGCTCCTGGCGGCTGCCGGTGGCAACCTTCTTCTTGGAATCGTCAACAGCGTTCTTCCAATCGGCGGGAACCTCTACCTTTACATAGCCGGTAGCGCCGGCGTCGATGGCGTCGTGGTTCATCTTGACCACGGCCTCGCCCTTCTTGCCGTAGGACTTTGTGGCGGCGTCCTTCATGTACTGGATGGCGTCCGCCTCGGGAATGATCTTGGCAATGCTGAAGAAGGCGGACTGCAGCACGGTGTTGATGCGAGTGCCCAGGCCGATCTCCTTGCCGATCTTGAAGCCGTCGATGGTGTAGAAGTTGATGTCGTTGTCGGCAATGTACTTCTTTACCTTGCCGGGCAGGCGCTCATTGAGCTCCTTGGCATCCCAGGCGCAGTTCAACAGGAAGCTGCCGCCCTTCTTCAGATCCTGCACCATATCATAGGTATCGAGATAGGCGGGGTTGGAGCAAGCTACGAAATCAGCCTTGCTGATGTAATAGGTGGACTTGATGGGGGTATGGCCGAACCGCAGATGGGAAATGGTCAGACCGCCGGACTTCTTGGAATCGTAATCGAAATAGCCCTGGGCGTACATATCGGTGTGGTCGCCGATGATCTTGATGGAGTTCTTGTTGGCGCCCACGGTGCCGTCGGAGCCCAGGCCCCAGAACTTACAGGAGGTGGTGCCGGCAGGAGCGGTATCGGGATCCTCCTTCACATCGAGAGACAGATGGGTCACATCGTCCACAATGCCGATGGTGAAGCGCTTCTTGGGAGAAGCGGACTCCATATTGCGGTATACGGCGATGATATCGCTGGGCTTGGTGTCCTTGCTGCCCAGGCCGTAGCGGCCGGTATAGACGGGGCAGGCGCCGAACTGAGTGCCGTTGATGGCAGCCAGCACATCCAGGTACAGGGGCTCGCCGATGGAGCCGGGCTCCTTGGTGCGGTCCAGCACAGAGATGGTCTTTACCGTCTCAGGCAGCACATCCAGCAGATACTTGGCGACGAAGGGGCGATACAGGTGAACCTTGACAAGGCCTACCTTCTCCCCTGCCGCGTTCATGTAGTCGACCACTTCTTCAATGGTCTCGCAGGCGGAGCCCATGGCGATGATGACCTTATCGGCATCGGGCGCGCCGTAGTAGTTGAAGGGCTTGTAATCGGTGCCGATCTTCGCGTTTACCTTGTTCATGTAATCGACCACAACGCCGGGGATAGCGTCATAGTACTTATTGCAGGCTTCTCTTGCCTGGAAGAAGATATCGCCGTTCTGAGCCTGTCCGCGGAGAACGGGATGCTCGGGGTTCAGGGCATGGCGGCGGAACTCGTTTACCGCGTCCCAATCCAGCATTTCGCCCAGATCCTCATAATCCCAAACCTCGATCTTCTGGATCTCGTGAGAGGTGCGGAAGCCATCGAAGAAATGGAGGAAGGGAACCTTGCCCTTAATGGCGGAAAGATGGGCGACCGCGCCCAGATCCATGACCTCCTGGGGAGAGTTGGCGCACAGCATGGCATAGCCTGTCTGACGGCAGGCGTACACGTCGGAGTGATCGCCGAAAATGTTCAGAGCGTGGGTGGCCAGAGTACGGGCCGAAACATGAATGACGCTGGGCAGCAGCTCGCCGGCCATCTTATACATGTTGGGGATCATCAGCAGCAGGCCCTGAGAAGCGGTGTAGGTGGTGGTGAGAGCACCTGCCGCCAGAGAGCCGTGTACCGCGCCGGCGGCGCCGGCCTCAGACTGCATCTCCGTGACCCGGACTTCCCTGCCGAACAGGTTCTTTCTGCCTGCGGCGGCATACTTGTCCGTTTCGTCTGCCATCACGGAAGAGGGCGTGATGGGGTAGATGGCGGCAACGTCGGTAAACGCATAGGAAACGTGCGCGGCGGCGTTGTTGCCATCCATGGTTTTCATTTTTCTTGCCATTGAACTATTTCCTCCTTTTAGGATAGTCTGAATATCAGCGGACGGGCATGTTTCTCAGATACCCGTTCTGCTTTATTTTATCATTCTTTTTGCTGTCTGTAAAGGAGAAAAACACCGTTTCCGCAATTTTTTGGGGTAAAAAGCGAAGCGGCCCTTTCCACGCTTCCGGCCTTCGCCGTCTATAGAAGCATTTGACAAGTATATCCATATCTAGTAAAATATTATAATTAAGTTCCAGCGGCGAGGAAACCGCCGAACAGCGTCTTTTCCTTCCCGCTGAAAAAAGAAAAAGGAGTATGTTTGAACATGCCTGCGGAACCTGACGGCTCATCTATCTTATGTATTTTATTTTCTCTTATCCTGCTGATCCTTGCCGCGTTTTACGCCGCGGCGGAATCCGCGCTGGATGCGCTTTCCCCCGCCCAGCTGAAAAAGGACGCGGAGGCCGGAGACAAAAAATCGAAAAAGCTGCTGCAAGCGCTGGAATCCCAAACCGGAGTGGTTTTCCCCATTCAGTACGGGCTTCTTTTCGCCGGGCTTTTGGGGATCGCCCTGTGGAGCGCCGGACTGTATTCCTATCTGCACCAGGCTCTTCACACGCTTTCCGATTCTTCTGTTCGGGGGCTTTTGACCTGTTTGCTTGCCGCCCTCTCCTATTTGCTGCTTTTCACGATCTTCGGGGATCTGCTGCCGAAAAAAGGCGTTCGGAAAGATCCCGGCCGGTTTGCCCTGCGCCACGCGGGCCTGATTTTGCTGCTTTCCCGTGTTGCCGCCCCCTTCCCCACCCTATGTGCGCATATCGCCAACGGCATTCTGCGCCTGTTCCGGATCGACCCGAAAACACTGGACGGCGCCGTAACGGAGGAGGAGATTTTGCAGATCGTGGGAGAAGGCGAGGAAAAGGGCGTTATTGAGGAAACCGAAAAGGATATGATCGCCAATATCCTGGATTTTAACGATACCACCGCCGAAGAGACCATGACCCACCGCACGGATATCATTGCCGTGGCGGACGACGCCTCCATTTCGGAAGCGGTGGAAGCCGCTGTGGAAAACGGCTGCTCGCGCATTCCCGTGTACCATGAGGACATCGACTCTGTGGTGGGCATTTGCTATGTAAAGGACCTTCTTCCCTATGTTGGAAAGGATCTGCCGGATTTTGTAAAGCTGACGGATATGATGCGTCCCGCGTATTTTGTTCCGGAAACGAAGAAATGCAGCCAGCTCTTTACCGAGCTGACGGAACGCAAGGTACAGATCGCCATTGTGGTGGATGAATACGGCGGCACCGCCGGGCTTATCACCCTGGAGGATCTGGTGGAATCCATTGTGGGCAACATTCAGGACGAATACGATAACGAGGAGGAGGAGATCCAGCAGGTCAGCGAAACGGAATTTACCGTGGACGGAACCACCTCCATTGACGAAATATCGGATCTGACCGGGATTGAGCTGCCGGAGGGAGACTATGACACCATTGCAGGGCTTGTCACAGAGCTTCTGGGCCGTATCCCCAAGGAGGATGAACACCCCCAGGTGCAGATAAACGGCCTCAGCATTACGGTGCTGTCCGTGGAGGATCAGCGTTTAGCCCGCCTGCTGCTGAAAAAAGAGCCTCCCGCAGAGGAGGAAGCGGAGCAGGAGGAGTCTTGATACGCATTCAGTTTTATTGTAAGAAAGGAAGCCGGTTTTATGAATGCAAAGCCCCGGCGGGAGCCTGACCTGGGAAGCGGCAGCATCGGAAGGCTGCTGTTTTCCTTAGCCCTTCCCGCTATTACCGCCCAGCTTGTCAATATGCTGTATAACATTGTAGACCGCATTTACATTGGTCATATTCCCGAAATCGGCACAGCGGCCTTGACCGGGGTGGGGATCACCTTCCCGGTCATTATCCTGATTATGGCCTTCAGCTCTCTGATCGCCATGGGCGGCGCTCCCAGGGCTTCTATCGCGCTGGGAGAGAAAAACCCGGAAAAGGCAGAGCGTATTCTGGGGAACTGCTTTACCGCCCTTCTCCTGATCTCTCTGGTGCTCACCACCGTGCTTTTCGCTTTTTCTGAGCCGATCCTTCGCGCCTTCGGCGCAAGCGACAACACCATCGGCTATGCCAACGACTATATGCGCATTTATGTGTGCGGCACAGTGTTTGTGCAGATCGCGCTGGGCAAGAACATGTTTATCACCACCCAGGGCTTTGCGAAAACCAGCATGCTTACGGTGGTGATCGGCGCGGCCCTGAATATTGCTTTGGATCCCCTTTTTATTTTTGTGTTTCAGATGGGCGTACAGGGCGCGGCGCTGGCGACGATCCTTTCCCAGGCGGTTTCCGCTGTATGGGTGCTCTGCTTCCTGCTGGGAAAGAAAACAACGATCAAAATCAAAAAGCACTGCCTGCCGCTGAGGAAAGATATTCTTCTTCCGGTGTTGGCGCTGGGCATTTCCCCTTTTATCATGCAGAGCACGGAAAGCTTGCTCAGCGTGGTGCTGAATACCTCTCTTTTGAAATACGGCGGGGACATTGCCGTGGGCGCTTATACGATACTCGCCAGTATTCTGCAGATCGTCAATCTGCCGCTGCAGGGGCTTACACAGGGGGCGCAGCCCATTACCAGCTTCAATTACGGCGCGAAAAATTTTGCCCGGGTGAAACGCTCTGTGCGGCTGCTGTTTCTCTGCGCTATGACTTATTGCACCCTGTTCTGGCTGGCCTTACAGCTGGTTCCCCAGGTGTTTGTGGGGATCTTCAGCAGCGACCCGGCGCTGACGGAAACTGCCGTGTGGGCCACCCGCATCTTTATGTTCGGCACCTTCGCCTTTGGCGCTCAGATGAGCTTTCAGCAGTCCTTCCTCGCGCTGGGGCAGGCAAAGTCCTCCCTGCTTTTGGCGCTCCTGCGGAAAATTGTACTGCTGATCCCGCTGATCTATCTGCTTCCCCTGTTCTTTGAGAACAAGCTCTTTGGCGTGTTTGTGGCGGAACCCATCGCGGACATCCTTGCCGCCACCGTTACTACGATCTCTTTCCTTTTCTGGGCGAAAAAGAATTTGAAAAACCCGGAGCCGGAAGAAAATTAATTGTTACCATATTTTGCGAGAGGAAGAAAAAGCATGGGCCAATTCGGATTTGAAAAGATGCAGGAAATTCAAAAGGAGCTTCAGGCTCATTATGAGGATCTCTGGGGAGACCTGAACCCTGAAAAGGGGCGGGACACCCTGCTGTGGGCCATTATTGAAGCCGGAGAAATGGCGGATATCATCAAAAAAGAGGGGGATGAGGCCATTATGAAGGACGAAGAGACCCGCCGCCATTTTATTGAGGAATTCTGCGATACCATGATGTTTTTAAACGATCTTCTTCTCTGCTATTCCATTTCCCCGGAGGACGTGGAAAAGGTCTATCTGGAAAAGCACCGGCGGAACATGAGCCGGTGGTAAGGCTGCGCGGGAAGAGCGGCGATTTTTCGGAAATGAGGCGTCCGCTATGGAGCTGAAGAAAAACGACCTGATAGAGCTTTCCGTTACAGGCATGACAGCGGAGGGCATGGGAGTAGGCCGCCACGAAGGAATGGCGGTTTTTGTACCGCTTACCGCGCCGGGCGATCTGGCGCAGGTAAAAATCGTAAAGAAGGCAAAAAACTATGCTTACGGAAGACTGGAAAAGCTGCTCTCCCCTTCTTCGGACAGGGTGGAGCCGGATTGTCCGGTCTTTTCTCAGTGCGGCGGCTGCTGTTACCGGCACATCAGCTATGCGGCGGAGCAGCTGATCAAATGGGAGCGGGTGCGGGATGCGCTGGATCGGATCGGCGGACTGAAGGAGCTTCCTCTGCGCCCCATTCTCGGCGCGGAAAGCCGTGACCACTACCGAAACAAGGCTTTGCTGCCCCTGGGTACTGATAAAGAAGGGAAACTTACCATGGGCTTTTACGCGGTAAATTCTCACCGCATTGTAAACTGCGAGAGCTGCCGCTTACAGCCTGAGGAAATGAACGCCGCCATGGCCGCTTTTCGAACATGGGAAAGGGAGTACGGCGACCCCATTTATCAGGAAGAAAGCCATACCGGAAGAATGCGGCGCCTGTATCTCCGCAAGGGAGAAAAAACCGGAGAGATCATGGCCTGTGTGGTGGTAAACGGTAACGGCCTGCACCATGAGCAGGAGCTTGTTTCCCGGCTTCGGGAAGCCGTGCCGGGGCTTGTGAGCGTGATCGTCAATTCCAACCGGGAGAAAACCAACGTGGCGCTGGGGAAAAAGTGCCGCACCGTGTGGGGCGCCGATACCATTCAGGACGAGCTGTGCGGCCTTCGGTTCCGCCTCTCCCCTCTCTCCTTTTATCAGGTCAACCGCACCCAGGCGGAGCGGCTTTATGAAAAGGCCGCCGAATATGCCGGGCTGACCGGAAAGGAAACTGTGCTGGATCTGTACTGCGGCGCGGGGACCATCGGCCTTTCCATGGCGGGAAACGCCAAAAAGATCATCGGCGTGGAGATCGTACCGGAGGCCATTGAAAACGCCCGGCAGAACGCCAGGGACAACATCATAGAAAACGCGGAATTTCTCTGCGGAGACGCGGCACAGGCCGCTGTGGAGCTGGCACGCAGAGGCGAACACCCGGATGTGGTGATCCTGGACCCACCCCGGAAAGGCTGCTCCCCGGAGCTCATTGAAGCCGTGGTAGGCTTTGCCCCCCGGCGGATCGTATACGTTTCCTGCGACCCCGCCACCCTGGCAAGGGACCTGAAGCGCTTTGCGGAGCTGGGCTATCCCCCGCTGGAAGCCACCCCGGTGGACATGTTCCCGGCAACAAGCCATGTGGAGACGGTTTGCTTGCTTTCAAGGGAAGAAAAATAAGAGCCGGAAAATGTTTGCCTATATCAAAAAGGCCTATGAAAAGGTGCGGTAAATGAGAAAAGTTATGCAATCTGAATGGAAACCTTTTTCAGAATTGAAAACAGTACAACAGAGCATTTCTGAACTGGGATACAAAAAAGAGTATATTGAAAAACACAAATTAGAAGAAACCAAAATATTCCATTGCTGCAATACGATAACCGGCGTTATCAATTTCTTTGAACCGCTTGAGGTAAAAAAAGAAGGCGGCGAAATATTTTGGCGGTATAACGAGGCACGTGTCAGTATGGACATACCGGAAACATTCGAAACACAGTTTGGAATCTTCAATAACCATAACCACGGTGAATTTCCAAGTTGGCTCGGGAAAGATGATTATGAAGGCCTTCCAGAGAAAGAAAAAGAAATACACCGCCTTTTCGGACGAAGTGATTTTTTCCTTTATGGCAATTATTGCGATATGTTTGATTGCGGAGAATATGTTTATGCAATCTCAAATTTAACGCATATGGGTTCGGGAAAGTTCAAGATTTTAAGGATAGATAAAAACCTTACCGCATTGGAAATGTATGATAATTATAGTGGTAAAGACCATACTCATCTTGAATACGCAGGCCGTTTTCCAAGCGCAGCGGGATATGTTGTTATAGCAGGAGGCATTCGTGAAACAGAGTGCAAAGAACATAAAAGTGGATTTCAGAAAATAGCGCTCCTGTTCACAATTGATGAAAACGGCAACTGTAGTATAAGCAATGAGTGGAATATCTCCATTTCATCAGTAAACAGCATGGCGGCGCTGGGAGATCATGTGTATTTCGGGCAAAACAAAATGGTTTCCAGAATGAACATTCTATCCGGTGAGATAGAATTTTTCACTAATAAAACTGATGAAGAAATATCCACATTAACAGCTGTATTGTGATTAAAAAATTATAATAGCAAAGCGCGCAAGGGAATATCAGACAAATCCGAAAATTGCAGTTGATACGATACAGAAGGATGGAGAGGAGAAATTTTTATCATTGCGGAAAACAAAAATCAAATTTCTGTTGGCTTTATGGGGATTGTAGATTAAGCGCTTTGCAGAGCTGGGCTGTCCCCCGCTGGAAGCCACTCCGATGGATACGCTCTCGGCAACAAGTCGTGTGGAGCGTGTAGCAGAAATATCGAAACTCACTTCGAAAGCCCACTTTATATGTACTCGAAAATAAATAATTTTTTAACTAAATCGCATCTTCTGAATCATTTTTCAAAATATTATTCAACTATGATAAAGCTCTTTCGCTATTTGTGAAGCTACACACACTATATGTAATTTAATTTCATAATTATTCACTTAACAAATTTTACGTTCAATATCTATTACATTACAGATTTTAGAAAATAAATTCTTTCCTTCTCTATGATCACTAGGTGTTTTTGAAACAATAAACATATAACGTGGATCATGAAATATGAGCTTATAATGGGCTCCATCTTCTTCGATGAGAAAACCGAGATTTTTCAACTGGGACTTTGTAGCTTTAGTCAATTTTTCCCCATTATTAAATATAGCGCTAATTTCTGAAATAATACGTTCACATTCGCCCTGCTTCGGATTAGCTTCTAGCAAAGACTCTATAATTGTATAAGCTCGAGAGTTTTCTGGATACTTATTTTGTACCTGTGATAAAATACTATACAATAAATCCTGTTTTTCAGAAATATACAAACTGCTTTCTTTACCTACTTTATAAAAGCAACTATTTTCTTCGTCGCCATTTGTAATTACTCGAAGTGCATCTAACTGCGATCTCAAAGAATAAACTTGTTGATTAAGATCGCTAATCTGCTCTCTAAGGCTGGCATTCTCTTGATCAAACGTATCCATATATAAAGAAAGTTGTTGTTTATCTTGTGCACTCATATCTTGCCATTTGAGCATTTTCTGTCTTGATTGTAATGCAATAATCTGATTCCAATTATAGACAGAAGAATCTAGCTGATTTACTAAAGCATTCCAAACAGAACTAATAACTTCTTGTGTCATTTCTTTGAAGTTGTTGTAGTATTTCACTCCGTGCTTTTGGCAAAATTTGGTACCCGGAAAATAAATTCCAACATATCCGGTATAGACATTATTCCCATTTGTATCTTCACGTAATCTTAGAGCTGTTTCATGACTTCTTTCAAAAAACACATGAGCTACTCCACTCAACTGTTTAGCTAAGTATTGTGGATTAATTGCATGTTGCCCCCAATAATCAGAGCTAATATACACCGCTGGCATTGAGTATTTATATGTTCCTTGCATGATTCCTACACAGATATCATAATAAGCGTTATCTGCTTCTAAAGGGCTATCGGTAATAGGAATACCTGCGTCCATCCTACAGTAGCCCTTTTCAATAAATTTTTGAACAATATAAGGTTTATGTGGCAAGGGAAATCGAGAGCCAAAATCTGTCCGATTGCAATTCAACTGGACGAGAATAGAGTTTATTCCTTTTTCAGAAATAAAAATACAATCATTAACCCAGAGTGTAGAACCCTCATGATTTTCTAGTCTACAAGCCAGCAATTCAATTTCCTTATCCTTAAATTTTCTAACAGAAAATTTAATATTATCCTTTTCTAGCTCGAACTCATCATCAGAATGAAAATCATATTCAATTTTGTCAATCCCATAAAAAGGACTACCTAT
>JAETPP010000047.1 GCA_021771115.1 Bacillota bacterium
GGCCTCATCCTCTTATTGTCATTCTGAGTCACCGGAGGTGGCGAAGAATCTCGGCTATATCTCAGCCGGCGAGTATAAATTTTCTTTATGCGCTGGTTAGTGCTAACCGAGATCCTTCACGGAAAGCAAAGCAAGCTTTGCTTTTGTTCAGGATGACAGTGTGTGGGGGGCGTTAGTATGCTAAACAATAATTTATTGAACTGCTCTACCTGTAATCACTGAGCCCTCTCCCTGTCATCCTGAACGAAGTGAAGGATCTCGTCCTTTGGCCTTTTGCTCAGGAAGGAAGGACGAGATCCTTCGTCAAGAAGGCGCGAAGCGCCTTTTTTCCTCAGGATGACAATGAGGATAGTTAGTGCGATAAATTGGAATTTAGTGTACTAAGGAACAGCATCCACCCTTGCCTCCCCTGAAAGGGGAGGGGGACCGCCGATAGGCGGTGGAAGGGTTGTAGCTCGGTTGCGGTTTGTATAAAACCTGCGTTTATTACCTTGCTGCATGAAACCCCTCAGTCAGCCTTCGGCTGACAGCTCCCCTTTCAGGGGAGCCAAGGGTGAGCACTAAACTATAATTTACCCCCTTTTTTATTGCCTTGCGACAGCAAGGCCGCCTTCATTGCTAATTTCTCATTGCTCATTCCTCATTTATTTTTTAACCGCGCCTCTCAACGAAAAAGCAACGCTGCCGCATCTAGAATCCAGAATCCAGAGGCTAGAATCCAGCATCTAACATTCCGCTTGACTTTTCTCTTTTTTTAAGTATAATAAGTATAACTTTTCATACTTTTCTGACAAGGAGGCCGTGTTATGGCGTCGATGCAGTTTCCCAAGGGAAAATTTCTTTCCACGGTAAAGGTGGGGGAAAAAGGGCAGATCGTTATTCCGAAGGGGGCAAGGGACCTGTTTCAGATCCAGCCGGGAGATACGCTTTTACTGATGGCGGACGAAGAGCAGGGCATTGCCATTGTGAGGACAGACGGATATCTGGATTTTGCCCGGTCCATTTTAGACGCGGCGCGCAGGCCGGCGGAGGAGGAAAAATAGAGCATATGGAGCTTCTCACGGTAAAAGACCTTCAGAAAAGCTATCCGGGCTTTGCGCTGAAAAAGGTTTCCTTTTCCCTGGAAGAGGGGAAGATCATGGGCTTTATCGGGCGAAACGGGGCGGGAAAGACCACCACTCTGAGCTGCCTTTTGAATCTGGTTCACCCCGATGGGGGGAAAATCTCCTTTTTCGGGCTGCCCTTTACGGAAAACGAATGGGAAATCAAGCAGCAGATCGGCTTTGTTTCCGGCGGCGTGGACTACTATCCCCGGAAAAAGCTGCACACCATTACCCAGGTCACCCGCCGGTTTTACCGGGATTGGGACGATGAGGCCTACCGCCGCTATCTTTCCCTGTTCCGGCTTTCGGAGGAAAAAACGCCCATGGAGCTTTCCGCCGGCATGAAGGTGAAATATTCTCTGGCGCTGGCCCTTTCCCACAAGGCCCGGCTCCTGCTTCTCGATGAGCCCACCAGCGGGCTGGACCCTGTTTCCAGGGAAGAGCTGCTGGATATCTTCTTGGCGCTGACCCGGGAGAAGGGTGTCACGATCCTTTTTTCCACCCATATCACCTCCGACCTGGAGAAATGCGCTGATTCCATCACCTATATCCGGGAGGGGGAGATCCCCTATTCCGGCCCCCTGAAGGCTTTTCTGGCAAACTACCGCCTGCTGCGCTTTCCCGAGGGAAAGACACCGGACGCCGCGCCGGGCGTGACCGGCTTAAAGCGGGAGAAGGAGGGCTATTCCGCCCTGTTGGAGGCGGGGTTCCCCGTTCCCGCGGAAGCGGAGGAATTTCCCGTCAGCCTGGACGCCATCATGGTCCACTTAGAAGCAAACGATCCTTTGGAACAGGAGGGTTCCCTGTGAAAAATTTACTGGCAAAGGAATTTCGGCTGGCCTCTCACCCCGCCGCTTACCTTTTTACAGGGCTGGCGGCCATGATGCTGATCCCCAATTATCCGTTATCCGTCACCTTTTTTTACCCCTGCCTGGGCCTGTTTTTTATCTGCCTGAACGCCAGGGAAAACCGGGATATTTTCTATACCATGCTGCTGCCTGTCAAAAAGCGGGAGCTGGTTTATGCCCGCTTCCTGATGGCCGCCGCTTTTCAGGTGGGCCAGGTGCTGTTCTGCATTCCCTTCTTTTTCCTGCGCAGCCTCTATCCCCCGGCGGGGAACGTGGTGGGGCTGGACGCGAACCTTGCCCTTCTGGGCTTCGGCCTTGCTTTGATGGGGATCTTTAACCTCCTCTTCTTCCCCCGCCATTATCGGGACCCCGGCAAGGTGGGCGTTCCCTTTCTGCTGGCCGCCATCGGGCTGTTTTTGGGAATCGGGATCATAGAGTCATTGCCCCATTTCGTCCCCTTTGTCCGGGATCGCTTAGACACCGCCCTGTTTCTGTTCCTGCCGGAAAAGCTGCTGTGCTTCCTGCTGGGCGGGCTGCTGTACGCTTTGTTTACGGCCATCGCCTGCCGGAGAAGCGCCGCTTCCTTTGAAAAGCTGGATCTTTCCTGATGGCGGGGAATTAGTAATTAGCAATTAGAAATGGAAGGGCAGAGGCGTGGCTTACTTTTTGTCATTACTGAGTCTCCCTGTCTGTCATCCTGAGCGAAGCGAAGGATCTCGTCCTTGCCCTTTTCCTCGGAGCTTAAGACCGAGATCCTTCGTCAAGAAGGCGCGAAGCGCCTTTTTTCCTCAGGATGACAGCGGGGGCAGTTAGTGCGCTAAATTGGAATTTGCAGCGTGCCGCTGCACCCACTCGTGAAGGTAGCGACAGGTATTTTATCCTGTGTAGCCCGACCGGAAGTAAAACCAGCCTTTTCCTCTCATTGTCATTCTGAGTCACCGAAGGTGGCGAAGAATCTCGGCTATATCCCAGCCAGCCAGTATAAATTACCTTTATGCGCCGGTTACTGCTAACCGAGATCCTTCACTGAAAGCAAGCTTTGCTTTCAGTGAAGGATCTCGTCCTTTATTTCATAGGTTGTGAGTCGTTAAAAGAGAAAAACCCCCCGAAAAGCATTATATGCTTTTCGGGGGGTTCTGTCGTTTCGCCTATCCCTCGAGCTTTGCCAGGTGCTGATAGCTTTCCTTCAGCGCCGGGTAGAGGCCGCGGTAGACCTGGTAGTACTTCTCGTATTGGGGTACGTTTTCGGGAATGGGGGGCTGGGCGGGGTTTGTGTGGATCATGGTATCGCAGGCGGCCTGCACAGAGGGGTACAGGCCCGCGCCTACGCCGGCCAGGATGGCCGCGCCCAGGGCGGGGCCTTCCTTGGATCTCACGGTTTTTACCGGGCAGTTATAGGTGTCCGCCAGCATCTGCCGCCAGAGAGGGGAGGTTCCCCCGCCGCCGCAGGCCATCATTTCCCCGATGGATACGCCCATTTCCCGCAGGATCTCCACGCTGTCCCGCTGGGAATAGACCACGCCCTCCAGCACGGCCCGCAGCAGGTCCCGCTTTTGGTGGATGGCGGAAAGCCCGAAGAAAACACCCCGGCAGTCCGGGTCCAGATGGGGGGTGCGCTCGCCCATGAGATAGGGCAGATACAAAAGCTTGTTGCAGCCGATAGGGGACTGCTCCGCTTCCTTATCCATCAGGAAATAGGGGTCAACGCCCATTCCCGCGGCGGCTTCCTTTTCCGCCCCGCAGAAATTGTCCCGGAACCACTTTAAAGAAAGCCCCGCCCCCTGGGTGACGCCCATCACATGCCATGCGCCGGGAACCGCGCAGCAGAAGGTGTGTACCCTGCCCTTGGGGTCAATGGTGATCTCGTCCGTATGGGCGTAGACTACCCCGGAGGTGCCGATGGTGGTAAAGGCCCTGCCGTTTCGCACCACTCCGGTGCCTACGGCCGCGGCGGCGTTGTCCCCTGCCCCGCCCACCACGGGCGTTCCGGCCTTGAGCCCGGTCAGGGCGGCGGCCTGCTGGGAGATCACGCCGGTGATCTCCGGGGATTCGTACACCTTCCCCAGAAGGGCGGGGTCGATTTCCAGCTTTTCCAAAATTTCATGGCTCCAGCAGCGGTTCGGCACGTCCAAAAGCTGCATGCCGGAGGCGTCGGAAACCTCCGTGGCAAACTCTCTGGTCAGCATGTAGCGCACGTAATCCTTGGGGAGCAGGATATGGGCGCACTTTTTATAAAGCTCCGGCTCGTGCTTTCGCACCCACAAAATTTTAGAGGCGGTAAAGCCTGTCATGGCGGGGTTGGCGGTGATCTCAATGAGCCGCTTTTCTCCTACCCGATCTGTAATTTCGGCGCATTCCCGGGCGGTGCGCTGGTCGCACCAGATAATGGAACGGCGCAGCACCTCCCCGTTTTGGTCCAGCATCACCAGGCCGTGCATCTGTCCGGAAATGCCGATGCCCTTGATCTCCCCGGGGTCAATGGCGCTTTGCTCCAGCACCGCCCGCAGGGTTTTTACCGTGGCCTGCCACCAGTCTCCGGGCTCCTGCTCCGCCCAGCCGTTTTTCTCCTGGATCAGGGGATATTCCGCGAGGGCGCTGGCAACGACGGCGCCGGTCTGATCGAACAGTACGGTTTTTGTGCCGCTGGTGCCAAGGTCGATCCCGATCAGGTATTCCATAAAAAGTTCCTCCCATACAAAGCATGCGGTTGCTGCTCTTATTTTCCTTTATTTCCCCGGCGATGTCAAGGGAGAGATGGGAAACTATGGGTGCATTTTCCAGGCATTGTTTTTTTAGAATCACTCTTGCGATATGAGAAAAATTGTGCTATGGTTAAGGCTGAAACTTTTAACGAAGCGAGGGCGGTCTATGACGCGGTATGACGCGGTGATCATCGGCGCCGGTGTGACCGGGTGCGCGGTGGCAAGGGAGCTTTCCCGCAGGGAGGGAAGCTTTCTGGTGCTGGAGAAGGAGCAGGATGTATGCGAGGGCACCAGCAAGGCAAATTCCGCCATTATCCACGCGGGCTTCGACGCGGAGCCCGGCACCTGGAAGGCCAGAATGAATGTGCGGGGCAACGCCATGATGGACAGGCTCTCAGAGGAGCTGGATATCCCCTTTCAAAGGACCGGCGCTTTGGTGATCTGCCTTCGGGAAGAGGAGCTGCCGAAGCTGCGGGAGCTGTACGAAAGAGGGCAGGCAAACGGCGTAAAGGGCCTGCGGCTTTTGACGGGAGAGGAAGCAAGAGAGCTGGAGCCCCATTTGAAGGAAGAGGTCTGCGGCGCGCTTTTGGCGGAGACCTCCGGCATTGTATGCCCCTTTGAGCTGACCCTGGGCATGGGGGAAAACGCCGCCCAAAACGGCGTGGAATTCCGCTTTTCCACCCAGGTGCTCTCCCTGGAACGTGTGGGGGACGGCTGGCTTCTGCATACCGGAGAAGGCGATGTAAAAGCCCGGGCCGTTGTGAACGCAGCGGGAGTGTATGCCGATGCATTCCACAACCAGGTCTGTGAGAAAAAGCTTTCCATTACCGCCCGGCGGGGAGAATATATGCTGCTGGATAAAAGCGCCGGGGGCCATGTGGGCCGCACGATCTTCCAGCTGCCGGGGCGGTACGGAAAGGGCGTGCTGGTGTCTCCCACCGTTCACGGGAATCTGCTCTTAGGGCCCACTGCGGCGGACATAGAGGAAAAAGAGAATACGGCTACCACGGCGGGGGGGCTTCTTGAGGTGGCGGAAAAATCCGCCCTGGGGGTAGAGGGGCTGCCGGTAAAACAGGTCATCACCTCCTTTTCCGGGCTGCGGGCCCACGAGGCGGGAGACGATTTCGTGCTGGGAGAAAGCGCCGAAGGCTTTTTCGACGCCGCTGGAATAGAGTCCCCCGGCCTTACCAGCGCTCCGGCCATCGGGGAGTATCTGGCAGGGGAAATCGCGGAAAAGCTGGGACTGCCGGAGAAGAAGGAGTTTATCGCCATTCGCAGAGGCGTTCCGCGGATCGCGGCGCTGCCTGCGGAGGAGCGCGCTGAAAAAATACGGGAAAACCCGGCATACGGCGCCATTGTCTGCCGGTGCGAGGAGATCTCCGAGGGAGAGATCTTGGACGCCATCCACAGCACGCTGGGGGCGAAAACGCTGGACGGCGTAAAGCGGCGCACCCGGGCCGGAATGGGCCGCTGCCAAAGCGGATTCTGCTCTCCCAGGGTGATGGAGCTTCTTTCCAGAGAACTCCCGGCAGGGCTTTTGGAAATACGGAAAAACGGCAAAGATTCCGGGATCGTTCTGGAAAAGCTCCGCTGAGGGGAGGGAAAAAGAGATGAAGCATGATATTGTAGTGATCGGCGGCGGCCCCGCCGGGCTGGCGGCTGCCATTGCCGCCCGGGAAAAGGGCGTTTCGGATGTTGTGATCCTGGAGCGGGAGCCGGAGCTGGGCGGCATTTTGAACCAGTGCATCCACAACGGCTTCGGGCTTCACACCTTCAAGGAGGAGCTGACCGGGCCGGAATACGCGGCGAGATATGTGGAAAAAGCGGCTGCGCTGGAAATTCCGGCGCGGCTGAACACCACGGTGATCGGGCTGGAGCGCAGTCCTTCCGGAGAGGGTCTGCTTGTCACCTCGGTCAGCCGCCGGGAGGGCCTGGTACAGGAGGAAGCCAAGGCCGTGGTGCTTGCCATGGGCTGCCGGGAACGGCCCAGGGGGGCCTTGAATATCCCAGGGCTTCGTCCGGCCGGCATCTTTTCCGCCGGCACCGCCCAGCGCCTGGTGAACCGGGAAGGCTATCTGCCGGGCCGGGAGGTGGTGATCCTGGGCAGCGGCGATATCGGGCTGATCATGGCCCGCCGCATGACGCTGGAGGGCGCGAAGGTAAAGTGCGTGGCGGAGATCCAGCCCTATTCCGGGGGCCTGAAACGAAATATCGTCCAGTGCTTAAACGACTACGATATTCCCCTGAAGCTGAGCCACACGGTGGTGGATATTCGGGGAAAGGAGCGGGTCACCGGGGTGACCATTGCCCGGGTGGATGAAAGCTTAAAACCCATTCCCGGCACGGAGGAGGAGATCTCCTGCGATACCCTGCTGCTTTCAGTGGGGCTGATCCCGGAAAACGAGCTCTCTAAAGCGGTCGGCGTGGAGCTTTCCCCCGTGACCAGCGGGCCGAGGGTCAACGAGAGCCTGATGACCAACATCCCCGGTGTGTTTGCCTGCGGGAACGTGCTGCATGTTCACGATTTGGTAGACTATGTGTCGGAGGAAGCGGAGCAGGCGGGGAAAAACGCGGCTGCCTACTGTGTGGACGGGCAGAAGGCCCGGGGAAGGGAAATTCCCCTGTGTCCCGGCGGCGCGGTGCGGTATACAGTGCCCTGTACCATAGATCCGGAAAAAATGGAGTCCCAGCTTGTGGTGCGGTTCCGGGTAGGAAAAAATCTGCGGGGGGCTTCCGTGGTGGTGGAGGCAGATGGAAAAGAGCTTCTGCGCCGGAAACGGCCTGTCATGGCTCCCGGTGAAATGGAGCAGATCGTTTTGAAGCGGGAATGGCTGACCGGCTCGGAAGAGAAAATCACCGTCTGGGCCGGAGAAGAAGGATAGTCCGGCAAAGCGAGAGAAAGGAAGGCGCTGTATGGAGACTAAAGAGCTGATTTGTATCGGCTGCCCCTTAGGCTGCGGGCTGCGGGTGGAGATCGATGAAAAAGGAGAAGCGGTTTCCGTTTCCGGCAATACCTGCAAGCGGGGAGAAGAGTACGGAAAACGGGAGGTGACCGCCCCTGTGCGCACGGTCACTTCCACGGTGCGCGTGGAGGGCGGAAAAGCCCCGGTAGTCCCCGTGCGCACCGGGACCGATATTCCCAAGGAAAAGATCTTTCCGTGCATGGAAGAAATTCGGAAAGCGGCAGTTTTCGCCCCGGTTAAGCTGGGGGACGTGGTGATCGAAAACGCGGCGGGTACCGGCGTGAATGTGATCGCCGCGAAAAGCATAGAAAAAGCATGAGTTATTCTGCCGAGAAAATTTTCGGTTTTAAACTTCAGGAAGGTAACTTGAATTTATGGCGCTTGATCAAAACATTACAACGGTTCTTTTTGACCTGGACGGCACCCTGCTTCCCATGGACGAAAAAAAGTTTGTGAAGGCCTATTTTGGAGAGCTGGCGAAAAAAGGCGCGGAGTATGGCTATTCTGATGGGGAAAAGCTTACCGCCGCCGTGTGGACGGGTACCGGGGCCATGGTGAAAAACGATGGCAGCGAAAAAAATGTGGACCGCTTCTGGAAGGTGTTTGCCCGGGAAATGGGACAGGAGGCCTTACAGCTCCGCCCGGTATTTGACCGTTTTTACGCGGAAGAGTTTGACCGGGTAAAAACCTCGGTGAGGGAAAACCCGCTGGCGAGGCCTGCGGTCAGGGGCTTACGGGAAAAGGGATATACTGTGATTTTGGCCACAAACCCGCTGTTTCCCGCTGTGGCGGTCAAAACCCGGCTTTCCTGGATCGGCCTCAAGCCGGAGGATTTTCTGGAGGTCACAAGCTACGAGGACTACTCCTTTTGCAAACCGAACACCGCCTATTTCGGGCAAATCCTGGAAAAAACCGGGAAGCGCCCGGAGGAATGCCTCATGGTGGGGAACGACGCCACAGAGGACCTGGCGTCTCTACAGCTGGGGCTGGAGGCCTACCTGGTGACAGACTGCCTGATAAACAGCGAAAACCGGGAGCTTTCTGGGATAAACCACGGAAGCTTTGCCGATTTCTGCGATTTCGCCGGGCTTCGCTAGAGGACCGGCAATAAAGGAGGGGATACCGATGGAGCCCATAAATAAGCAGGACATTTGGGAAACAAAAAAATTCCTGATCGACTGCGCAAGAGATCATCCAAAGGCTCAGGTGGCGGACTATGTAAAGCATTTGTACCAATCCGAATTCGGCGGCGGGCACATGATATCGGATGAAGAGGCTTCCCTGCGTTTTCTGAAGGAGGAAATCGCGGGCCTTTCGGAAAAACAGAAGAAGCAGCCGTATTTTTTTCACCTGTGCGGCCATTTTTGCCGGCTAAATCTTTCCGCCGGCAAAATGCTTTCCCCGGAAATGATCAACCGGCTTTTTGTGGTGTCCTCTGTAGATGTGCCGAAAGGGGCGTGGTTCCTTTTTGAAGAAAAGCTTCGGCTTTTTTGGGAACTGAGCAAAGGGACAGACAGCCCTTTCCCGTTTTCCGCAAAGCAGGCGGAAGCTTATTTGCGGGAATACAAGGAGGGTGGATATGCTCCGGTACGGCACAGCGAGGAATACCGTCGGGCGTATGAGCCGGCCTATCGGGTGATCCGCCGGGAATATGGGGCGTATGTACAGCTCTATGCCGCCATGGAAAAGTGCCTGAAGGAAAAAGGCAGCGTGACCGTGGCTATCGATGGAAACAGCGGAGCGGGAAAAAGCACGCTGGCAAAGATACTTTCACAGCTTTTTGACTGCAACGTGTTCCACGCGGACGATTTCTTTCTGCCCCTGGAAAAGCGCACGCCGGAGCGCCTTGGCGAGGTAGGCGGCAATATGGAGAGAGAGCGGTTTCGGGAGGAGATCTGTGAAAAGCTTCGGGAAAACAAGCCCTTTTCCTACCGGCCCTTCAACTGCTCCGCCATGGCGTTGGGCACACCGGTGGAGGTGCAGCCCAAAAAGATCAATATTCTGGAGGGCGCGTACTGCATGCATCCGGAGCTTCGGGAATATTATGATATCAAGGTGTTTTTATCCGTTTCCCCGGCGGAGCAAAGCACCCGGATCCTGGAAAGAAACGGCGGCTTTATGCTCCGGCGGTTTCTGGAGGAATGGATCCCCATGGAAAACGCGTACTTTGCGGGGATGAAGGTTCGGGAGGCCTGCGATTTAGTGTTTTAGTTGTCAGCTTTTCGTTGTTAGTTGTTAGAGAAGGGCTTTCCCCACTCTAAAATTGTTGGAAAACGGGGAAGTTTTCTCTGTTTTCGGGTATTCTAAAATTATATTGCAAAAGAAAGGATGAGTTAGATGGCAATATTGACATTGACAAAGGATAATTTTGAGCAGGAGGTGCTCTCTGCCGCCGAGCCCGTTTTGGTGGATTTCTGGGCCAGCTGGTGCGGGCCCTGCCGGATGTTTTCCCCCATTGTGGATGAGTTTGCCGAGGAGAACGAGGGCCGCGTGAAGGTGGGCAAGGTAAATATTGACGAAGAGCCCGATCTCGCCGCCCGCTATCATGTGATGAGCATTCCCACCGCCATGCTGTTCCGGGGCGGAGAGGCCGCCGCCACGCTGGTGGGCGTTCAGCCCAAGGAAAAGCTGGAGGAGCTTTTGGGGAAATAAGCCATGGAACAGAATATTTTTGATACGGTGATCCTGGGAGGCGGCCCTGCCGGCTATACCGCCGCGCTGTACGCAGCCCGGGCCAATTTTTCCGTGCTGCTGCTGGAGAAGCTTTCCCCCGGCGGGCAGATGGCCACCACGGATGTTATTGACAATTACCCCGGCTTTCCGGAGGGGGTAAACGGCTTTGACCTTGCCATGCAGATGAAGCAGGGCGCGGAGCGCTTCGGCGCCAAAACAAAGCTTGCCGAGGTGGTGGAGGCAAGGCTCTCGGGAGAGATCAAGCAGATCAGAACAAAGGAAGAGACCTATTCGGCCCGCACGGTAGTGCTGGCCACCGGAGCCAGGCCCAGAGAGCTGGGGGTACCCGGCGAACGGGAGCTGCGGGGCAGAGGCGTTTCCTACTGCGCCACCTGCGACGGCATGTTCTATCGGGGCAAAACGGCAGCGGTGGTAGGCGGCGGAAATACCGCGGCCGCCGACGCCCTCTACCTTTCCCGAATCTGCGAAAAGGTGTATCTGATCCACCGGCGGGACACCCTGCGGGCCCAGAAGGCATATCTCGATCCCTTGAAGCGGGCTGAAAATGTAGAGCTTGTCTGGAACAGCCAGGTGGAAGCCCTGCTGTATCAGGACACCCTCACCGGGCTGCGGATCAGGGAAAAGCTTTCCGGGGAAGAGCGGGAGATCTCCTGCAGCGGCCTCTTTGTGGCGGTGGGTTATTTGCCGGAAACCGAGCTTTTCCGGGACCAGCTGGAGCTCAGTGAAGCGGGCTACGTGAAAGCGGATGAGACCACCCGCACCAGCCTGCCGGGCGTATACGCCGTAGGCGACCTGCGGGAAAAGCCCCTGCGCCAGGTGATCACAGCCGCCGCCGACGGCGCTGTGGCCGTGCATTTTATGGAAGAATATCTAAATAGCTAAGCATGCTAAGCGATTCCCGGCGGAAAAATTCCGCCGGGAAATTTTTTTGCGTTTCCTGTAAGATTTCGGGTGGAAAAAGAGTCTAATAGGGTGAAAGGAGTTGATACTGTGAAGAAAAAGAAGCCGGAACTTGCCCTCATTAAAAAAGCCATGCGGGGCGATCCGGGCGCGTTCGGGGAATTGATCCAAAGGGAGCAGGAATCCCTGTACCGCATGGCGTTTCTTTACACCCGAAACGAGGACGACGCACTGGACGCTTTGCAGGAAGGAATCCTGAAGGCCTATACCCACAGAAAGACCCTGCGGGAGCCGGAGCATTTCAAAACGTGGCTGATGCGGATCGTGATCAATTCGGCCCAGGACCTTCTGAAGAAACGAAAACCGGCGGCGGAATGGGAAGAGCTGGAGGAGCTTTCCGCCCCGGAGGGGCTGTCGCCGGAGGAACGTATGGATCTGTATGACGCCCTGGACCAGCTTTCAGAGCCTATGCGGCAGCTTTTGAAGCTCCGGTATTTCGATGGCCTGAGCAACCGGGAGATCGCCCACCAGCTGGAGGTGCCGGAAGGCACGGTGGCTGTCCGATTGAGCCGGGCAAGAGAACGGCTGAAGCTTACCATGAAGGAGGAGAAGGCATGTTAGAGCAAAACGAAATGATCCGGATCGCCATTCCGGCCTGCCTGGGAGACAGGGTAAACGAAAGCCTGCATGAGGTGGAGAAGCTCCATCGAAAAAGGGTGCGGGTCCGCCTGGGCACGACCCTGGGCAGCTTTGTGGCCGTTGCGGCGGCGTTTCTGACCTTTGGATTCATGAACCCCGCCCTGGCAAGCCAGATCCCGGTGCTGGGCAGGATCTTCCAGGTGGTCAACGCCCCCGGAAAGGTGGGCGGCTCCGCCAACCTGGGAACCTACGGGCTGGCGGAGGAAATCGGGCTGCGGCTGGAGAGCACGGAGCCCGGCACAAAAATGACCGTACAGCAGGCCTACGGCGACGGCAATACCGTGCAGCTCAGCCTGATTTTGGAGCTTCCCGAAGAGCTGGACGGGAAATATCAGTGGGTGGAATCCTACCAACAGGGAAGCACCTGTGAAGCCAAAATCAATGGGGAAGCGGTCGAAAAAAGCGGGAAGATGAACGGCTTCCAGCCCGCGGAGGAGGGCCTGTGGGTGGCCGCCATGGTGCTGCCGGTGCCGGAAAGCCAAAGGGAAGCGGAGCAGTATGAAATTTCCCTTGTCCTGCGGGATCTGGCAGGGAATCTTCCCGAGTACGATGGGGATACCCTGACCGGATACGAAAAGGAAGCGATCCCGGGAGAATTCCGGGGGACCTTCTTCCTTGCCCCCGATAGGACGCAGCCCATCACCTTTGAGTCCGATGCGGAAAGGAACGGAGCAAAGGTCCTGCGCGTAAGTACAAGCCCCACCCGGACGGAGATCCGGATCGAAAAGCCATACTGGGGTCTGAGGCACCCCACGGTGCCGGAGGACGGAGATTTGGGATATCCCTATCTCTTTACCGAGGACGGCGAGGAAATTCTGCTGGAGCACGGCGAAACCTATGACGGCGGGTATCGTTTTGACGCACAGGCAGTGCAGGAAGCCAGCCTGATTTTTGACAGCGTCCCGGCAGGCACAAAAAAGCTGGTGCTTTGGTTCTGCAACGAAAACCAGTGGGATCAGGTAACGGAGACCCAGGCAAAATTTATCATTGACCTGGAACACCGGACCGTCACCCCCGAAGAGCCGTAACAGTTGGGAAAAAAGAGGAGAGGTAAAACGCCTCTCCTCTTTTTCTCGTTCCTCAGGATGACAGATGGGGTAGTTAGTGCGGTAAATTGGGATTTAGTAATAGGTTGGAAAGAACGTTAAGCCTCCCCTTGCAGAGGGGAAACAGACTGGTTCGCAGTCTGCGGGCATGCGATAGCATGACGGAAGGGATAGTCACACGCAGAAAGCGGCATAGAATCGCTAGCTTCAATCCCCTCAGTCACGGCTTCGCCGTGACAGCTCCCCTTATTTATAAGGGGAGCCTTAACGCTCTCTCGATAGTGATTTAAACAATAATTTATCGCTCTACCTCCACCTGTCATCCTGAGGGCAGCGCCCGAAGGATCTCGTCCTTTGCCCTTTTACTTAGGGATCAAGGACGAGATCCTTCGTCAGGAAGGCGCAAAGCGCCTTTTTTCCTCAGGATGACAGTGAATGGAGTAGCTGGTGCGCTAAATTGGAATTTGGCAGACTACCGAATAGCAGAAACCTCTTATCTCCCCTGAAAGGGGAGGGGGACCATGCTTTGCATGGTGGAAGGGTTCCAGCTCAGTGGGAAACCGTATAAAGCCTGTGGTTTTCCACTTGCCGCACGGAACCCCTCAGTCACGACTTTGCCGTGACAGCTCCCCTTTCAGGGGTGAGCGCGTGCCAGTGGCACGCTGGTGCGAACCGACCGAGCCGACAGGCGAGAAGCCAAGGGTGGGCGCTAAACAATAATTTACCGTCTTTCTATTGCCTTGCGCCAGCAAGGCCGCCTTCTTTGTTCATTACTAATTGCTAAATACTAAATACTAATTTCCCATTACGCCCCATCATTTTCTTCCCCGCACAAAGAGGGTTCACGAGTGCCGGCGCCGGCTCGGCGCCAGGCTTCCCGAAAGGCCCGCAGGGTGGGGAACCGGTCCGCTCGGCTGGGGGAAAGGGCTTTCTGCACGATCTGGAAGCGCGCCTGTGTGTCCTCCCAGTGGGCGTTGTCCTGATATTCCTCTCCGGCAAACAGGAAGAGCAGGAGCTTTCCCAGGGTAAACACGTTGGTGACGGAATCGATGGCTGCTCCAAGCTCCGATTCCTCCGGGGCCTTTAACCGGGGAGAGCCGGGCCAGTCGGGGCCAAGATCATTTGTGACCGGAGCCCTGCGGAACAGGTCGATATCGCAGATGGTGAGGGTATCGGTGAGAAAATCGTATAAAAAGCTGCTGTCGTAAAAATCCACCGCTATGAAGCCCCGCTCTTCCGTATAGCAGAGAAAATCAAATAGTGCTTCCGCGGCCCGGCGTTTCTTTGCAAGGGGCAGAGCCCGGAGCTTTCGATAGGGGGAATCCGGGTGGGTAAATTTGGGCTTTTCGTCAAATTCCCAGTGAGCGTGAGGGCATTCGCCCTGGGCCCAGTCGAAAAGCAGGGCAAAGCCGTGTTCCGTTTCCAGATGGCCCAAATACCGGATAACGCCGGGGTGGGGCAGCGCAAGGTAAACCTGCTCCGCCTCCCGCAGGCGGCGGATGGCGTCCTGCGCCGTACCCGAATACTCCGCCGTTTTTGCCCCGGCGTATTTCACAAAAAGCCTTTTGCCGTCCTTTTCCACGCCGAAGGAAAGGTTTCCGGAATCGTTCTGAGAAAACACGGCAAAGGGCGTTCCCAGTTCTAGGAGCCAGGAAAAATCCTGAAATTCCTGCAACGGAAAGCTGACGCTTCCCAATGTGATCGTTACCATAGATAGACCTCCTTATTAGATGCTGGATGCTGGATACTAGATGCTGGACGGTGGTGGCCTTGCTTTCGCAAGGCGATGAAGAAAGGGCAAAGAAAGCAGTAAATTATAGTTTAGCAGTCACTCTTGGCTCCCCTGAAAGGGGAGCTGTCACGGCTTCGCCGTGACTGAGGGGTTCTAACGGCGAGCTGGAACCCCTCCGACGGCCTTACGGCCGCCACCTCCCCTTTCAGGGGAGGCAAGAGTTTCTGCCTTTCTGTTAGTACTGCCAAATTCCAATTTATTGTACTGACCTCCCCCGTCTCGCCTGTCGGCTCGGGTGCTGTGCCCCGGTGGGGCACGCCCAGCACCGACCGAAGCGAAGCGTAGACCAGTTCGCGTCAACGCTTCACTGGAGCGTGCTCACCTGTCATCCTGAGGGAACATAAAAGATGCTCCGCATCTTCCTAACGAAGGATCTCGACCTTCCTGTGCAAAGGGCAAAGGACGAGATCCTTCGGGCTCTGCCCTCAGGATGACAGGAGGGGGCTCAGGATAACAAAAGAAAGTCTTGCCTTTTATTGCTCATTACTAATTGCTAATTGCTAATTCCTAATTCCTCATTGTCTTTCAAACGTCCTTTTCTAGTATCCAGTATCCAGCATCCAGTATCAAAAAGCGCCTCCGGAAAACCGAAGGCGCTTTCTTTGCAGGCTGGTTTAGCTCTTGCGGGGAACGAAATGCCGTGGGTTTTGCCGGATCCTTATCATTTCGTTCACCTCCTGCTCTTTTTCTGAATGTATCTTAGCATTCGGCTGGTCTCATGTCAAGAGCCTCCTGCTCTTCCGGGGCGTAGTACTGGGCCTGGGCGTCCCACAGGGCCCGGTAGGGGCCGTCTGCTTTTTGGAGAAGCTCTTCATGGCTGCCCATCTGCACCAGTTCGCCCTTTTGGAACACGGCGATGCGGTCGCAGAAGCGGCAGGAGGAAAGACGGTGGGAAATACACACGGAGGTTTTATTCCGGGCGATCTTTGCAAATTTCCGGTAGACCTCGTATTCCGCCACGGGGTCCAGGGCGGCGGTGGGCTCATCCAGCACCAGGAAGGGGGCGTTTTTGTACAGCGCCCGGGCAATGGCGATCTTCTGGGCTTCGCCGCCGGAAACCTCCACGCCTTCTTCTTCGAAGTCCTTATTCAAGTAGGTGGCAAGGCCGTGGGGCATTTTGGAAAGCCTTTCCTGAAGCCCGGCTTCTATGAGGCAGTCCCGCACCCGCTCTTCGTCATACTCCATGCTGGCGGCCACGCTTTGGCCCAGCTCAAAGGAGAAGAGGTGAAAATCCTGAAAGACCACGGAAAACAGGTCCAGGTATTCCTGATAGTTATACTTCTGAATGTCAATGCCGTTTAGGGTGATCACTCCCTCTGTGGGGTCGTACAGGCGGCAGAGGAGCTTTATCATGGTGGTTTTTCCGCTGCCGTTTCTGCCCACTACCGCAAGCCGTTCGCCAATCTTCAGCTTCAAATTCAGGTGGCGCAAAGCGTAGGTTTCCGTATTGGGGTACCGGAAGGAAACATCGTGGAACTCGATGAGATATTCCCCGTCGTCCCGCTTTTCGGTGGGCAGGGTGCCGTTGTACCTGTCGTTGTGAAGATCCAGAAACTCAAACAGCCGCCGTAAATGAAGATTGTTGGCAAACAGTGCGGACAGCCCATGGAATAGCTTTTGACAGCCGGAGGCAAAGCGGTTGACCGCCCCCACATAGGTGACCACCCCGCCGATGCCGATGAGCCCCAGATACGCCTTTGACACTACGATCACATATACAAACAGGCTCATCACATAGGGCATGGCGGCGGAAACAGCTTCTACAGAGCCTGATTTCAGGGCAATTCTTTGCATAAAGCGGCGCATAGAGTTCCCAGAGTCTTCCATTTCCTTTTGCAGCAGCCCCGCTTCCCTGTAAAGCCGGATATCCTTTCCCAGCTTGTGGTCGTTGGGAAGCGTCCCGTAATAGTAGGAAAACAGGCGGTTAGTCAGGGTCATGGTTTCTCCCATGCCCTCTACTGTTTTGGCTTCTATTTTGGAGCAGATGTAAAACACGACAAGGCACAACAGCAGCAGGAAAGCGAGAAGAGCTGTTCCCCAGTGAGAGGCAAATACCTCTGCCGTCTCGGATGGGTTTTTCACTGTGACGGAGAATAGCCCCATCGTCAGCACGAAAGAGGATACCGCTCCTACAAAGCCCTCCGCCAGCTCATCCATAATTTGAATCAGCCTGAGAAGCCCGTTGCCGGACCAGTTGTGCAGCTGCTTGATCTGATCCAGCTTTTCGTGGACCCGCACGTCCTCCACGTGCTCGTAATCCATGGAAAGCATTTTCCGGGCATAGGTCATATAGGCGTCCTCCCAGGTGGTGGTGGAAACCGCATCCCGTTTGCGGGTCAAAAAATTTTTCAGCAGAAGCAAAACCAGGTTGATGCTGACTGTCAGCGCGGCCAACGCCAGCAGACGCCTGCTGTCCTTTGCCCCGGAAAGCTCATCGATGAGCTGCCCGGAAAAATACAGGGCAACCAGGGGAAAAAGGGCGTTCAGGGCAGACTGTCCGATCCAAAGCATCAGCTCTTTTCCCTTGCCGATCTGAAAAATCAGCCGGTAGCCCCGCAGCAAAAGAGAACAGTTTTCCTTCAGGTTACGCAAAAGCCGTTTCATCGGTTTCCCCTCCTTGTTCCGTTGTTTTCCGGTAGTAGGCGCTTTGCAGCTCGTAAAGCTCATAGTATTTGCCGTGCCGTGCTAAAAGCTCCTCGTGAGTGCCCTCTTCTTCAATATTGCCGTTTTCCAGAAACAGCACCCGGTCGCAGAAGCGGGTACTGGACAGCCGGTGGGAAATGTAAAGCGAGGTTTTTCCCGCGGTCAGATCGCCGTATTTTTCGTAAAGCTCCGCTTCGGCAATGGGGTCTAAAGCGGCGGTGGGTTCGTCCAGCAGAATGATGGGGGCGCCTTTGTAAAGGGCCCGGGCCAGCATCAGCTTCTGCGCCTCGCCGCCGGAAAGGTCCACCCCGTCGTGCCAGATGTATTTCATCAGCTTAGTTTCCATCCCCTTCGGCAGGGCTTCCACCTTTTCCCAGAGGCCGGAAAGCTTCAGGCAGCGCTCCACCTTTTCCGCATCCGGCTCCTTATCCATGGAAATATTTCTTGCTACGCTGTACGCCCGCACATCGGATTCCTGGAATACCGCCGAAAACAGAGTATAGTATTCTTCCCGGTCAAATTCCGTCACGGGAATGCCGTTTAACAAAACCTGACCCTCCGTGGGGTCGTACAGCCCGCAAAGGAGCTTTACCAGCGTGGTTTTTCCCGCGCCGTTCAGGCCCACCAGAGCGGTCTTTTCTCCGGCGTGCAGGGTCAGATCCATCTGATGAATGGTATCCTGCTTTGCGCCGGGATACCGAAAGGATACGTTTTGCAGCGTCAACTCCCACTGCTCCGCCTCGGGCAGGGGCCTGCCTCCCTTTCGCCGGAAGGTATTGGGATAATTGAGAAGCATCCGGTAATCCGCCGTTTCCAGATGTGCCCGGTGCAGGGCGGAAAATTCTGTCAGGCAGGCGAGAAACTGGTTGGAAAAGTTTCCCACCGCCGAAAAATAAAGCACGAAGGCGGCGGGGTCTCTTTCCCCTTTGACCGCGCTCCACAGCAAAAGCCCATAGGCTGCGCCCTCCCGCAGAAATGTCAGCAGGCAGTCGGCGGCGTCCGCCAGGAAGGCGACCCTTCCCGCTTTGTTCCCCCACTGGAGCCGCAGCTTTTGGAAGCTGTCATACAGGTCGGAAAGCCAGCTTGCCATGCCGAACAGCCGCACATCCTTTGCAAAGCGGTAGTTGCTGGCTTCCTCGTGGATGTAGCGCATTTTTCGATCATAGGGCGCCCAGTTGTCCCGGTTGCGAAATTCCCACCGGTTTGCCGCCCGCCGGGAAAGAAAGCCCAGAGAGGTCAGCACCGCCACACCGAGAACCGCCGGGGGGCTGTAGGTCCACAGTACCGCACCGAAGAACAGAAGGCCAATGAACCCCACAAGCAGCCGCCGCATAATGCGGTAGCCCTCTTCAGAGCCGGCACTGTTGTTCATGAGGTAATTGCCCACTTTTGCCCGAAGATCCAGATATTCCTGAGCTTCTGCGTTGGGATAGTCTGTGGTGATTTGATTCAGGCACGCCATCTGGTTCATTTTCATTCGGGGGAAGGTCAGATAGGAAAAATAGGTAAACTGGTCAAGCCCCGCGCACCCCGCCCCGCAGAGCAAAAGCCCCAGGGACCAGCCGGTGATCTCCAAAAGCAGGGTGGTAAAATCCGCTCCGCTTTGCAGCAGGGTAATGACCCGGCTGGGTAAGATCATGGCGATAGCGGGCATTCCCAGCTCCAGCAAAATGGAGACAGGGTACCAGAAAAACAGCATCGGCGTGGTTTTCCACGCTGTTTTCAGCAGAAACATCACATCACTGCCCATGGAATAGGCAGGCTTCTTTTTGGGTTCCTTCAT
>JAETPP010000280.1 GCA_021771115.1 Bacillota bacterium
AATCCTGGTTATCCGATTTTCAGCATCGGACCGCAGCTCTGTGACGCAGAGACCTGGGAATACCCTCTGTATCCCGAAAATGGTTTTCTGCCGAAGCTTGAGGAGATCCCGGAGGATATCGCCCGCAGGGCGAAGCTTATGGTAGTCAGCTATCCTGGTAATCCCTGCTGTAAGCTGGCACCGGATACGTTCTACCAGGAGCTGATCGCTTTCGCTAAGAAATATGATATCGTGATCCTTCACGACAATGCATATGCGGATCTCGTATTCGGAAGAGAAGGCGGTTCCTTCCTGTCCTACGAGGGGGCAAAGGATGTGGGGATAGAGTTTTATTCTCTGTCAAAGACTTTCAATTATACCGGCGCCAGAGTTTCACTGGCGATTGGAAATGAAGAGATCATACAGAAATTCAGGGCACTGCGCACACAGTTTGACTACGGTACTTTCCTGCCGGTGCAGTACGGTGCCATCGCTGCGCTGAACGGGCCTTTTGAAGGTGTCCGGGAGCAGTGCAGGGATTATGAGGAGCGAAACCGCACCCTTTGCGGCGGGCTGCGGGAGATCGGCTGGAATGTACCGGACAGCGAGGGTACGATGTTCGTATGGGCACCACTGCCGGAGGGATGGACGAATTCAGAGGAGTTTGCCATGGAGCTGATGGAAAGATCCGGCGTGATCTGTGTACCGGGCACCAGCTTCGGAAGTCTTGGCGAGGGATACGTGCGCATGGCTCTTGTGCTGCCGCCGGAAGGGCTTCGGGAGGTCGTGGAGAGTATAAGGCAAAGCGGGATTCTTGAGGACCGTATCGGGTAGAACGGCAGAGTTTTATCGCATCTGAAATGAAAAAAAGGAATGGAGGCATCCATATGCAGAGATTAGTTGAATTATTGCGGGAAGCGGTGGGACCGGAGGCGGTCCTGGAGCAGGAGAGCATGAAAAAACACACCACCTTCCGGATCGGAGGTCCGGCGGATATTTTTGCAGCTCCCGATACTATGCAGAAGGCGGCGCAGGTGATACAGATATGCCGGGAACAGAAAGTACCGTTTTACGTGATCGGAAACGGAAGCAATCTTCTCGTATCGGATAAGGGATACCGGGGTGTTGTGGTGCAGATCTATAAAAATCTGAGTGAAATAAAGGTTGAGGGAGATGTTGTTACGGCTCAGGCCGGGGCAATGCTGTCGGTGATCGCCAAAAAAGCTCTGGCTGCTTCTCTGACGGGTTTTGAGTTTGCATCTGGCATCCCGGG
This sequence comes from Bacillota bacterium, assembly GCA_021771115.1. Taxonomy (GTDB): domain Bacteria; phylum Bacillota; class Clostridia; order Oscillospirales; family Acutalibacteraceae; genus Acutalibacter. The sequence goes on from JAETPP010000280.1 coordinate 1,253, forward strand.
CACCATCGGAGGCGCTTCTGTCATGAATGCCGGGGCATACGGCGGCGAAATGCGGGATGTGCTGCAGGAGGTCACGGTACTCACGAAGGACGGCCATATTCGATCCGTGGCGGCAGGAGAGCTGAAGCTGGGCTACCGTTACAGCGTAATTCCCGAAAATGAGTGGATCGTCCTGGAGGCGAAGCTGAAGCTTGCTCATGGAGATTACGATAAGATAAGAGCCAGAATGGAAGAGCTGAAGGAACAGCGGGTATCGAAACAGCCGCTGGAGCTGCCCAGCGCCGGAAGCACCTTTAAACGCCCGGAGGGCTACTTTGCGGGCAAGCTGATCATGGATGCGGGATTGCGGGGCTTTTCTGTGGGAGGCGCGCAGGTATCCGAAAAGCATTGCGGCTTTGTGGTAAATACGGGAGA
>JAETPP010000048.1 GCA_021771115.1 Bacillota bacterium
AAGCGATGACGCTGTAGGAATCCCGGTTCACATGGGCGGGAAAGGCCACGCCGCCGTATTCTGCCGCCAACGCCGCCGCCTCGTTGGCGCTGACAAAGGAAGAAACCAACAGCAGGTTTTCTTCCAGGCCCAAAAGTTCGTCTTCCGCGCTCATTAAGCGCTGTTCTCCGAAAATCTCCGCCTTATTCGGGATATGCGGCATAGTATCATATATGTAAGAATCGAACCTCATAGCACCGTCCAGCGTTTCAAACAGACAAACTACATGGGCTTCTTCAGAGGTGCACAGCTCCATTCCGGGTATCACCAGCAGTCCGGCTTTCTCCCCCGCTTCCATAACCGCCCGGGCGTTTCTTGAAGTGTTGTGGTCTGTAATGGCAATGATCTCACAGCCGGAAAGGGCCGCCATATTCGCCAGATTGTTGGGCGTCATATCGTCGTCTCCGCAGGGGGAGAGACAAGAATGGATATGAAGATCACAGGCGCAAGATATCATTTCAGCGTCTCATAAACGCGTACTGCCGCGTCATATAGATTTTCCGTGCAGCTGTAAACGGGGATTCCCTGCGTCTCCGCTCTCTGCGCTGCCTCGCTGTCCAGCGCGGCGTTTTCCGCCAACACGATGGCGGACACATCCGTCAGCGCCGCCACAGCGATGGCGTTGATGTTGCCCATCACGGTAAGCCAGACATTGCCGGACTGCGCCCGGGCCATAACCCAGCTGAGCAGGTCGCCGATGTAGCAGCCCTTCACTTCATTTTCCCGGCCTTCCTCTCCGGCCAAAAGCTTCCAGCCGCAGATACCGGCCAATTCCTGTATGGTCATACTTTATCACTACTTCCTTTCCACGGAGAACAGGCAGACTTCCCTCAGTCCTTTTTCTCCTCTTTTGAAAACTGCTTCAGACCGTCAAGCTTTGAGATCGTGTCGGCCACCTTCTGCATCTGCTTCCTGTAAATAAAAATACAGTCCGTCTTCTCACAGCCGCCGCGGATCACATCTTCCGCAAAAGCACGGCAGGTAGGAGCGCCGCAGGCGCCGCAGTCCAGTCCGGGAAGTTCTTCCTCCATGCTGTCGATATCCACCATCATCTGCATGGCCTGTTTCAAATCAGCGGAAAGCGTAAGCGCGTTGGAAAATTCCAATCCTGCCTCCCAGCCCATCAGCTCGGGGATAGGACCGCCCATCAGATGATTCTGAGAAACCGGCAGATATTTCCGCAGCCGCTGAATGCGCGCTTTCGCCACATAGGGGTTTTCCACGCAGAGCACACCGCCCACGCAGCCCCCGGCGCAGGCGTTCAGCTCGATAAATTCCAGTTCGCCGATGCGCTCGTCCTCGATCTCCTCCAACACGCGAATCACATTCTCGATCCCATCAGCCGCAAGATATTTTTCGTTGAGCAGGGCGGCGGATTCCCCGCCGCTGGTGGCCCAGCTCACGCCGATAACGCCGGAATTCGCAATGGTCTCCACCGTTTCCAAATGGTCCATTTTTTGGGAGAGCTCCGGAAACACCTCGCTGATGGCGATGGCTCCGTCCACCTGGGACTTTTCGATCCCCAGGGGCATTTTGATATCCGTCACCTTGGCAGGGCAGGGCGTGAGGAAAAAGCAGCCGATCTGCTCCGGCGGCAGGCCGGTTCTCTCCGCCGCCTCCTGCTTTGCCATGGCCGCCGCCGTCTCCATAGGCGACTTCAGCGGCAGAACGTGATCGCACAGGTCCGGGAAGCGGACCCGGATCAGCCGCACTACAGCAGGGCAGGCGGAGCTGATGACGGGCCGCTTGATCTTTCCCGAAACCATCAGCTTTCGGGTGGCCTCGCTGACCAGCTCCGCGGCCCGGGACACCTCAAACACGTCGTCAAAGCCCATCTGCTTTAAGCCGTTGAGCACATAGTCGATATCGTCCAAATTATTGAACTGCCCATACAGAGCCGGTGCGGGCAGCGCGATTTTATATGTAAAATCACTGAGCCGGGAAAGGTGGGTATGCCGGGCGCGCTTGGCATGGTGGGGACAAATACGGATACATTCTCCACAGTCGATGCAGCGTTCCGAAGCGATCACCGCTTTTCCCCCACGGATCCTGATAGCCTCGGTGGGACAGCGCTTGATGCAGTTTGTGCAACCCACACATTTCTCTTCGATCAGTGTGACGGAATGATAAAATTCAGCCACGATTCTCTACCTCCGTGAACCGCACGGGCTTTGAGCTTCAAAGTCCGCGCTTATCTTCCTTCTTCTATTCTTCCGGGATAGACCGTCATGCGCACCTTCGTGCCTTCTCCCACAACAGAATCTATCTCCATCTCATCCGTATATTTCTTCATGTTCGGCAGGCCCATACCGGCGCCAAAGCCCAAAGCCCGCACTTTGTCCGGAGCGGTAGACCACCCGGCCTGCATTGCCTGCGCCACGTCCTTGATGCCGGGGCCGTGATCCACAAGAAGGATATCCACCCGGTCGGGGTCGATATCGACGATGGCCTCCCCGCCGCTCGCGTGAATGACCATATTGATTTCACCCTCATACATGGCGATGGCCACGCGGCGAATGGCGTCCGGCTCATATCCCAGCTTTTTCAGCTTGTGCTTGACATCGCCGGAGGCTTCCCCGGCCCGGGTAAAATCGTCCCCCGGTACATTATAATTCAAATGCAGCATGCTCATGCGATATCACAGCCTCCCCGCAACCCATTGGAATACAGCAGCCCGCAGGCAGTAAACATGCGGTAGTGCGTCGCCAGCACGGTGATATCCTTCTGCCGCGCCAGTTCTACCACATTGGGATCGATGTTCTTCCCGCGCACAAAGATGATGCAGTGCATATCCATCATTTCAGCCGTGCGCACCACTTGGGGATTCATCAGCCCGGTCAGCAAAACGGACTGATCCTTTACAAAAGCCAGCACATCGCTCATCATATCGCTGCCGCATGCCGTTTTTACCTCTTCGTCCAGATTGCCTTCGTTGAGCACCTCCGTTTTCAGGATCTCAATAATATCTTTGACTTTCATAGATGTTCCTCCCGCTATGTTTCTGTTCCATGCGTCCCGGTCTTCAGCGCCTGCCCGAACCGCAGATTTTCAGAGCCGCCGCACCGGCGGCAGTTTGCGCGTTGGTATCATGTGTCCATTGGTCTCGCCTGTCGGTTCGGTCGGCGCTGAACGTCTCACCTGTCGGTTCGGTCGGGTCAGAACGGTCTCCACTGGAGACCTTCCCCTCCACCGGAGACCAGCGCCCGTCTGAGCGAAGCGAAGAACTGGGCAAGGCACATTGAAATCTATAACATCCGCGCTCTCTGCGGATATTATAACATAAAGCCATTCGAAAAGGCAAACATTTTATGCAATCTGCCTTCAACGTTTTTCATAATCTTTGAGAGAAGCTAAAAAGATGTTGATTTTTTCTTTTTTCTCTTGCATTCGCTGTCCTGTCAGGATATAATGATTAAAATTACTTTACCAATTTAGTTTGATAAAACACATTGAGGAGGTTTTTGTCATGTCACGCGTGTACAATTTTTCCGCAGGCCCATCCATGCTGCCCGAAGCCGTTTTGAACAGGGCGGCTTCTGAAATGATGGACTATGAGGGCAGCGGGCAGTCCGTGATGGAAATGTCCCACCGTTCCAAGGTTTACGATGGAATTTTCCAATCCGCTCAGGCTCTTTTGCGAAAAGTGATGAACATTCCCGAAAACTACAAAATTCTGTTTTTGCAGGGCGGGGCCTCTTCTCAATTCGCCATGGTTCCCATGAATTTGATGACGGGCTCGGGAAAGGCGGACTATGTCCTCTCCGGTCAGTTCTCCACCAAAGCCTACAAAGAAGCCTGCCGCTATGGCGACTGCAAGGCTGTCGCTTCCTCCAAGGAGGACAATTTCTCCCGGATCCCCGTTCTGGATAAAAAGGAGTTCCGGCCCGATGCGGATTACTTCCACATCTGCATGAACAACACCATTTACGGCACCGTATGGCAGGAGCTGCCCGATACCGGGGACGTACCTCTGGTGGCGGATATTTCCTCCTGCATTTTGAGCCGCCCCATAGATGTTTCCAAGTTTGGCCTGCTGTACGCCGGCGCCCAGAAAAACGTGGCCCCGGCGGGCCTTACCATCGTCATTATCAGGGAAGACCTGATTGGCGAGCCCATGCCCTTTACCCCTACCATGTTCAATTACGGCGTAATGGCGGAAAATGATTCCATGTACAACACGCCGCCCTGCTGGCCTATTTATATCTGTAAGCTTGTATTGGAATGGATCGAAAACGAGGTCGGCGGCCTGGAAGCCATGGAAAAGCGGAATGTGGAAAAAGCCCAGCTGCTCTATGATTTTCTGGATTCCTCCAAGCTTTTCAATGGGTGCGCGGAAAAGGACAGCCGTTCCATTATGAATGTGACCTTCGTTACGGGCGACCCGGAAATGGACGCAAAATTTGTCAAGGAAAGCACCGCGGCGGGATTTGTCAATCTGAAGGGGCACCGCAGTGTCGGCGGTATGCGGGCTTCCATTTACAACGCCATGCCCAGAGAGGGCATCGAAAAGCTGGTGGCGTTTATGAAGAAATTTGAAGAGGAGAATCTGTAACATGTACAACATTCAATGCCTGAATAAGATCAGCCCCATTGGGACCGCGCGGTTTGGGGAAAACTACGCCTTTTCCGAGAACACCGAGGATTCGGACGGCATTCTGGTGCGCTCCGCCTCCATGCACGATATGCCCCTTGGAGAAAAGCTGCTGGCCATTGCCAGAGCCGGAGCGGGCGTAAACAATATTCCGGTAGACGCCTGCACCGAAAAGGGCATCGTGGTGTTCAACACCCCCGGAGCCAACGCCAACGCGGTGAAGGAACTGGTGCTCTGCGCGCTGTTTCTCACCTCCAGAAAGATCACAGCCTCCGCAGACTGGGTAAAGACCCTGAAAGGAAAGGGCGATGAAGTAAGCAAGCTGGTGGAAAAAGGAAAAAGTGCTTTTGCCGGGCCTGAGATTCAGGGAAAGACCCTGGGCGTGGTTGGCCTGGGCGCCATCGGTATTCTGGTGGCAAACGCCGCAGAACAGCTGGGTATGACCGTATACGGCTACGACCCCTTCCTTTCCGTGGATTCTGCCTGGCGGCTTTCCAGCGCGGTGCGGCACTCCCCCACCTTTGAGGATATCTGCGAAAGCTGCGATTACATTACGCTCCATCTTCCCCTGACAGCGGAAACCCGCGGCATGATCGGGGAAAAATCCATTGCCAAAATGAAGGACGGCGCGCGTCTTTTGAACTTTGCCAGAGGCGAGCTGGTGGATTCCGCCGCCCTGCTGCAGGCGTTGGAAAGCGGTAAGCTTTCCGCCTACGCCACGGATTTCCCGGATGACAGCATGATCGGCGCGGAAAATGTGGTCGCTCTTCCCCACCTGGGCGCTTCCACCCCGGAAAGCGAGGAAAACTGCGCCGTGATGGCGGCGGATCAGCTCAGGGAATATCTGGAGACCGGAAATATCCGCAACTCCGTGAATTTTCCCGCACTCTCCATGGCCAGGGATCCGAATACGATCCGCATCTGCCTGATCCACAAAAATATTCCCAACACTATTGCTGTTCTTGCCGCCGCCTGCGGCAAAGCCGGCATCAACATTGAAAACATGCAGAGCAAATCAAAAGGCGAATACGCCTACACCATTTTAGATGTTTCCGGTCAGCTTTCCCCGGAAGCCGTGGAAAGCCTGAAGGCGCTGGAGCCCATTATCCGGTGCCGGGTGATCGACTGAGGTTCCGCCGGTTCTTTCGAAAAGCACAAAAGGACTGCCTTGTGAGTATCACAAGGCAGTCCTTTTTATTTACCTAAGGAAAAATGATGGAGATCCAAATCATTCCTCGGTCTTTTCCTCAGAAGCGGGCTCCGCCGCAGGCTGTTCAGGCGTGCTCTGCGGTTCCTGGGGTACCGGGGCCGGAGCGGGCTGCTCAGGCGCTGTGGGCTCCTGTGCTGTAACAACAGGCTGCGCCGGAACAGCGGGAGCGGTGGGAACCACCGGCTGCGCATATTCGCCGGGCGCGGCCTCCTGCACAGGCTGCACCGGCATATAGACGGGCTGTACCGGCGGATACAGTAAAATCGTCATCTGCTGGCGCAGGCGGCCGAGACACACCGCGATCAAAATAGAGCAAACAGCGGAGGCCAACGTTGCCAGACCGTTTACAGGCGCGCTAAACAGCGCAACAAGTCCGGAAATACCGGAAAGAACGCCGGTGATGTACAGCATGGCGGTCAGGAACCGGGAGATCCTGTTCTCCGGCATGCCGGAAACAGCAGCGGCCTTGATCTTGCCGATCGTCCTGATCACGCTTACATAATACAGAATAAACAGCACAAAAATTGCCACGCAGAGCAGAAGCACAAACACCACTCCCGCTGTCACACCGGCGGCATAACCGGAATCATAGCCGTAGCCGTAAAGATCATAGCTGTAAGAAAAATAAGCGCTGCCGCCTGCCAATACCATGATCACGGCAAATAAAAGCAGGGCGGCCACAAGGCAGTAGCAGACCAGGAAAATGATGGAAATCACCTTGCAGATGGTAAGCCCGGCTGTGGAAATATTGCCGCTTCTTCTATCCCGGCAGGTGGCAAAATGGAGCCACATCCCCACCGCTACCAAAATAGCGGGAATAGAAAACAAAAGCGTCAGGCCGACGGAAGCGCCGTTTAAAGCGCTCAGCATGGGATACAGCATGGAATAGTCGATATCCATGGTTGAAAACGCATACCACAGATAGTCTGAAACGCCGCTGTTCCCCAACACACTGGTAAAAACCGTGATCAGGGTAGAGACAGAGTAGAGGATCGCCGCCGTGAGGAACAAGGGTGAAGAGCCAATGGTTTTGAGAACATTTACCGCAGGATTGCTAGACAGAGGCGCGTTCGCAGAACAGGAACACACCGTGCCATAGGGAATTTCCCGGCCGCATTTGGGACACTGCATAATAATACACCTCGCAAAAAATTTTTGATTTTTCTTATTCTTCCGGCTTTTCCTCAGGAGAAGCCGAAGTTACCATGGGAGCGGGAGATCCTGCGGGGATGGGACTCTCCGCGGGAACAGCCGGAGGTTGGATCACAGCCTGCTGCACGGGATACCCCTGCACCGGCATTACCGGCGGGGACGCATACAAAGGCTGCACCGGCGGGTACATCAGAATCGTCATCTGTTTTCGATATTTTCCAAGACAGACGGCGATCAGAATTTCCGCCGCCGCGCTTGTCAGCAGAGACAATCCCAAGGTCAGGGACAGCAGCATAAACATCAGGCTGTACAGCGCCATAAATCCGCCGACAAGATAAAGCATCACAATGAGATACATGGGAATCCGGTTATCCGGCACACCGAAGCCGGCGGTGACCTTCATGCGGTTGATGACCTTGATCACACATATGCTGAAAAGGACCGGCAGAGAAAAAAAGGCGACAACAAAAATCAAAAGGATCACAAACATCACCACCACAAGGGCTGTGACCGACCCATGATCCACGGAAGGCACCGGCTGGCCGTTAAAAGTAAACCCTTGGGGAGTTCCCGCAGAAAGGAACATGGCCGCAATAATAAGGAACACATAAAGAGCACACAATACGCATTCGAGTACAAGCTGAATTATTTCCATCACCTTACACACCGTAAGCCCGGCAGTGGAAAGATTCCCCGTTTTCCGGTTTCGGCAGGCGGCATAATGCATCCACATACCGATCAGGAAAACAATGGACGGCATGGAAAGAACAACAGTGACTCCAAATAAAACGCTTAAGGAAGCGTCCGCCCCCCTCTGCTGAAAATAGAGATTCGGATCGGATCGGGCCGCGGACTCGGTAAGCGTCTTCACCAGGCTCACCCCTCCGCCGGTCAAAGCAGTCACAACCGACAGGATCGGCGTAAGGGTAAACAGGATCACCGCAGAGAGAAACAAGGGAGACGCCCCGCTGGCCTTGAGCGCGTTCACCGCAGGATTGTTGGAGAAGGCCAGGGCTCCATAAGCGCAGGGACACACGGAGCCATCTGGGATCGTCCTTCCGCATTTTGCACAAATCATAATAAACAGCCTCCCGGCAAAACGAAAAATCAATTATAGATTTATATTACAGGAAAACGCCGAAAAATGCAATACTGTTCTGAAAAGCCTGTCCCATTTTGGATTTCATTTTCCAAACTTTTCTCTTTTTGTAGACTTTTCCCGAAAAAGATGCTATATTATGTAAAGTGAAAAAACGGAGGATGCCATCCAATGAAAAAGAAAAAAAGAGCTTTATCCGCGCTTCTGGCCACGGCGCTGGTTTGTATGATCTGTCCCCAGTCTGCCGAAGCCGTTACCTTTAAGGATGTTCCGGCAAACGCCTGGTACCGAAGCTATGTCTATGACCTGGTGGAAAAGGGCGTGATCCACGGTACCAGCGCCACGGAGTTTTCCCCCGGGAAAAAGCTGACCCGCGCTGCCTTTGCCACCATGCTTGCTCAGTCCGCGCTGTCTGAGGGAGATCTCAGGCAGTATGAATTTCAGGGCAGCTTCAAGGATGTGACCCCCAAGCACTGGGCCTACCGCTATATCAACTGGGCGGCGGAGGCCGGTGTTGTCAGCGGTTATGAAAACAAGACCTTTCGGCCCGACCAGCCGGTATCCCGCCAGGAAATGGCTGTGATGACCGTAAATTTTGCCAAAGCCACCGGGCGGCAGATGAATGCGGTCAACGAAGCCTTTACGTTTACCGACAGCGGCTCCATTGCCCGGTTTGCAGCCACCAGCGTGCGCATCTGCCAGCAGGCGGGCGTACTGGTGGGTGATAAGAGCGGCACCTTCCGGCCAAACGACACCGCCACCAGGGCGGAGGCCGCCACCATGTATTCAAATTTCTTAAAGAAATGCCTGACAGGGGATTACAAAATCGTGCGGAAGCGTGTTTTTACCACGCCGGTGCGGGCTGTGGAGTTCTCTTCCGCGGACTATACCCCGCAGCTTGTCATGGGGCATGATCGTGTGACCGGCGCGGAGTCCCCTACCTCCATTGTTGAGAGGACCGGGGCAAAAATCGCCGTAAACGCCGCCTTCTTCGATATGAATTCCTATATTCCTCTGGGTACGCTGGTTCAAAACGGTCAGGTATTGACGGTGGCAGATCGATTCGCTCCGGCAAGATCCGCCCTGGTGGTGGATTCCCTCGGCAGCTTTTCCATTCAGAATTTTACCACCAATCACACCGTCACCCTGCACAAGGACGATGAAACCGACAGCGTGCTGTACGGCGTTGCCGTCAACAGAAGCCCCAGCAGCGCCACCGACGCCACCCGGATCCTCTTCACCCGTGCCTGGGGCAAAAGCCTTGGCTTTCCGGCCAAAGACGCGGTAACGCTGGCAGAGGACGGCACGATCCTGGATATCGCAAAGGATTCGGATGTGCAGATCCCGGAAACCGGCTATGTGCTGGCTCAGCGCTCCCGCCGGAAATACGAGGGCGATTTCTTTGATTCCTGCACCCTGGGCGCTGTTCTGGATATCGAGCGCGTTTACGAGGGCGCAAACAGCCAGGATATTCAGATCTCCATCGGCGCGGGGCCCAGGATCGTAAAAGACAAAGCCGTTTACGGGGGACTCAGCACCTATCAGGCCGAGGGCTATACCGACCCCAGCATCACCACCTATGAGGCGCTGCGGGTGTGCCTGGGGATCAAGGCGGACGGGAACCTTGTGATCTGCACCGCTTACGCCACCTTGGCGCAGATGTCCAAGATCATGGTGAGCTTCGGCTGTACAGACGCCATAAACTTTGACGGCGGCGGCTCCGCCAACCTCTATGTGGACGGGCAATGGCTCCGGGGCCCGCAGGACAGACCCTTAAACAGCACCTTGATTTTTAAGTAAGCCGATAAAGAAGGAACAGAGAGTGCGGAAATGTTTCGCACCCTCTGTTTTTTTGTGATATCTCTTAAAAACCGAGTGGTTTCACCACCCTTTATCATTACATGGCTGGCGGTTCATTTGAGGTAGAATAACACAGGCTGGAAAGGCAGTGATCGATCAGCAGGAGGGAACCGAAGCGGGCGCGTCTGGAGATGACCTGGGCGCTCCGTTCTCTTTATCGGCCCTCTGCTAAGAGCGCACTTACTCACCACCAGCAAGCGGGTGGTGGTATGGCCAGCGGCCATCGTGCACCCTCCGTGGAGAACAGGGGCGGGACGGCTCCGCCATCAGCTTTCCCCTGCCGGTATATACGGCAGACGCCAACGGCGGCCTGTGCATCGGACGCAGCCGCGTCGATCACCGTGGGCTTGGGGGCCTTTAGCCACCAACAAGCGGCACAGGGTATAATACCTGTGCATTGCTTGCCACTACTATCAGTGACTATAAATGAGGGTTGAAATCCACTTGCGATAGTGGTATCCTTGATTTATGATAATTTGACAAACTTGAAGTTATCAATGGTACGATTATAAAAATCCGGAGGGGGATAGTGATGTATATATTTTTGTCAATTATTCTTGTAATCGTGGGAGCCGTTATGATTCTAAAACCAAGGCTCTTTTTTGATATTACAGAAAGCTGGAAAAATTACGCCAGCAGTGACCCGTCTGACTTATACCTTTTTAGCACACGATTTGGTGGCGTTCTCTGCTTGATGGTAGGTATTGGAGGAATCGTGATACTCGTTTTCTTGTCATGATATATACTTAATTCTCGTTTGTCTGGGGGATTTCATCTTTTTGGTGAAATCCCCCTTGACAAATGTTCTCTTGACTCGGCATTTTTCAATGATAGACCGCCGCAATGTTCAGTTCCTGATCCAACACCAGCAGGTCGGCCCGCTTTCCTGTTTCGATGCTGCCGATCTCCCCCTCCATGCCGATGGAACGGGCCGGGATCAGAGTGGCGGCCTTCACCGCCTGCTCAAAGGGGATGCCGAAGCTGATGAGGTTTTTGACCTCCTGGTGCAGGTTTGTAACAGAGCCGGCAATGGTGCCGTCCTCCAGCGTGGCTTTTCCGTTCTTCACCGTTACCATCTGGCCGCCCAGGTCAAAGGCCTCGCCCTCCGGCAGACCGTTGGCCCGCATGGAATCGCTGATCACCAGCACCCGATCTCCCAGTTCCCGGAAGGCGGTGCGCAGTGCCGCCGGATGAATGTGGATCCCGTCACAGATCAGCTCTGCCAGCACCCTTTCATCGTCGAACACCGCCCCCACCACACCGGGATCCCGATGGTTCAGGCCGGACATGGCGTTAAAGAGATGGGTGGCGTGGGTAACGCCGCAATCAAAAGAGCGCTTTGCCTCCTCGTAATTTGCCGTGGTGTGGGCAATGGACACCGCGCACAGCTCCTTTGCCCCTTTTGCAAATTCATAGCCGCCGGGCTGTTCCGGCGCCAGGGCGATCAGCTTTACCGCTTTGCCGCTCAGCTCATAGAAATGGCGGAACAAAGCAAGATCCGGAGCCACGATGGCCTCTTCCAGCTGGGCGCCCTTCTTTTCCCTGGAAATAAAGGGGCCCTCCATATTGACGCCTACTACCCGTGCGCCGTCCTCTACAGGGGCCTCCATGCACTCCTTAGCGGCAAGCAGCGCGCCTTCAATGGTCTGGCGGTCTGTGGTCATGGTGGTGGGACAGAAGGAGGTAACGCCCTTCTGCAAAAGGAAGCGGGCCATGGTATCGATGGCTTCCCGGCTTCCATCGCAGGTATCCGCCCCGCCGCAGCCGTGGATATGCACGTCTACAAAGCCAGGGATCACCGTGTAGCCCTCACAGTCCACCGCCATATCCTCAGCGGTATAGGAAAGCTTCTCTCCCACGTTCTTGATCCTTCCGTTTTCCAGCTCCAGATCGCCCCGCACCAGACGGAAATCTCGATCCAGATAGCTTGCGTTGATTAAAAACATAGCTCACCGCTCCTTTTTTGTGGGAGGCCCTTTGACCTGCCCCGCTCTTTTCTTTTCAACATCTGAAAAAGGCCTACAGCACGGCGTTCAAAATCACCATCAGCGTTACGCCCGGAATTCCCAAAAGCCCGGAAGCCGCTATGCTCAGGCGGCTCACCGGCAGGGCCACCCCGGTATAGGGCGAGGAAAGATTCAAAAGCGCCAGCGCCGCAAAGCCCAAAACCGCCGAGATCAGAAAATTTTTCATAAAGCAGACAGTCCTTTCTTTTTCCAAGAGGCTTTTCCAGCTTTGTCCCCTCTGCCCTATCTGTATGAAAAAGCCTGTCTGCTTATGCTTAAGGAAGCACTGATGAAATCAGGTATGCAGATTTCATCAATGGTTTCTTAAGTCTCTTGAGGCACAAAATCAATCCGCCCTGTGGCAACATCCGCTCCAGCCACGATGATGCCGAGCTCCTCCCCCATCATCAGCACCCTGCCGGAACGCAGATCCCGATGGGCGATCTCGCCGTCGAATTCAAAATCGGCGTTTTCAAAATCATTGAGGCTGACAAAGCCTTCGGCGAAATTGGGAAGCTTTACGAAAACGCCCTTGGGAGTTACGCCGCTGATAATGCCCACATGCCGCTCTCCCAAATGGGCGCGCATATATTCCGCGGTGTAGCAGTCCTCCGCGGCGCGCTCTCCGGTGACGGCCCGTATCTCGTTTTTCGAGGACTCCGCCGCGGATTCCTGAGCAAAGCCCCGGTAGCGCTTTCTGATCTCCTCCTTCTCTTTCCCGGCTGCAAGGTCGCTTAAGATCCGGTGGATGGAGGTATCGGGATACCGGCGGATGGGAGAGGTGAAATGGCTGTATTCTCCCAGCGCCAGGCCGAAATGCCCCAGCTCACGATCGGCATACCGGGCCTTTTCCATGGTGCGCAGGATCCGCTGATTGACCAGCATCTCTCTGGGGCCGCCCTTCACCCTTTTCAGCACGGCGGAAAAATCCTTGGCGGTGGGGTTGCCTTTCTTGATCTCCCCGCAGGCGATCCCCAGCCTGTCCAGCAGCTCATAGAGCTCTTCCACCCGGTCAGGTCTGGGTTTTTCGTGGATCCGGTAGAGGAAGGGGATCTCCGCGTCCAGCGCCGCTTTGGCGGCGGCAATATTGGCGGAAACCATCATTTGCTCCACCAGCTCTTCCGCCTCTCCGGTGGTGCGGGGCAGAAGATCGATACACACGCCGTTTTCATCCAGCACAAATTTGATCTCATCGCTGGAAAGGTCCATCTGGCCTCTGGCCGCTCCCCGGCGCTTCAAAACATCCGCCAGTTCCTTTGCCGCCTCCAGGCTTTCCTTGACCGGAGCGTATTTCTGCAAAAGCTCCGGAGAGGCGGTACCTGCGAAGATCTCGTTTACCTCGGAATACACGCCGCGCACCTTGGAATCTATGACGGTTTTACGGAAAAGATAGTCTGTCATATTCCCTTCCAAGTCAAAATCCATCAAAGCCGAGAAAGCAAGCTTGTCCGTTCCCGCCGTTAAAGAGCAGACGCCGTTGGAAAGGGCCTCCGGCAGCATAGGGATCACCCGGTCCGCGAAATAGACCGAGGTGCCTCTTTGAAAGGCTTCCTGATCGATGGCGCTGCCCGCCTTTACATAGTGGGACACATCGGCAATGTGGACCCCCAGCGTATAGCCGTCCCGGGTTTTCTGAACGGAAATCGCGTCGTCCAGATCCTTGGCGTCGGCGCTGTCTATGGTGAAGATGGGCTCGTCCCGCAGGTCCAGGCGGCTGTCAAGATCCGCCTGGGTCACTGTCATACGGGAAATGGCCTCCGCCTCCCGCAGGACCTCCTCCGGAAACTCCGTGGGGATCCCGCAGCGCTCGATGATGGCGTCTGCGCATACCCTGGCCCGGTTTCCGCTGCCGAATACGGTTTTTACCTCCGCGGTGCGCCACTCTCCCCTGCCGTCGCATTTCGGCAGAAGCAGCACCTTGTCACCGTCCTTCGCGCCGTGCAGGTGCATGGGAGAAATTTCCATATCGTACCGGATTGCGCCGTCCGGCGTGGCCCGGGCTCCGTTTTCATCAATGTGGATGGTTCCCGTTACAGAATCTGTACCGCGAGTGAGCACGCGCTTTACTTTTCCGCTGGGCCCCTTCTCCCCCTTGCGCAGGTCGGTCAGCAAAATTTCATCGCCTACAAAAGCGCCCTGCAGGGCGCTGCCGGGAATAAAAATATCCTCTGTGCCAAGCTTGGGCCGGGCAAAACCAAACCGCTCCGAAAGGGAGACCAGCACCGCCTCCACATCTCCGGTATGGGGGATCAGCTTTACCCAGTGGTCCTTATCGATGGTGACTTCCCCATTCTCCTTCAGGCTGCGGAGGGAAGTATAAAAATCATCTTTATCCCGAATTCCCGCTTCCCGCATCAGGGATTTGGAGGGCACCCCGTTTCCGCCGCAGCGCTTCAGGGCCGCTACGATCAGCTTTTCTTCCACCGTAACGGCGGCGCTGGGCAGCTCATAGGGCTCTTCGCTTTGGAAGCGGCCCGCGCCTCTCCGGGCTCCGGCAAAACGGGCTGTGCGCCCAAAGCTTTCGCGGCGGTCTCCCTGATTTTGAGTTTTGATCCTTCTTTTTTCCATAATACCGTAAATTTCCTTTCCCGCAAAACAGGAGAGACGGCAAAGCCTCTCCTCTTTCACTCTGACTCAGCTTCCTCAAGCCGGAGAAAAACGCCGGCTGAAGAATTTCTTTTTAGGACTTCCCTTTCTATTTTTCAGAAAGTCCGTTTACAAGCTCTTTGAAATGCCTGCCCCGCACCTCAAAATTCGGGTACAGATCAAAGGCCGCGGAGGCCGGGGACAGAGAAACGATATCTCCCGCCTTTCCCAGCTTGTGAGCAGCCTCCACTGCTTCCTCCATGGTTTTTACGCGCAAAATAGCAGGCGCCCCTTCCCGGTACGCGGAGGAATTCCGCACCGCCTCCTCGATTTTGGGGCCGGTATCTCCCATAACGATCAGGGTCTTTACCTTGTCGCAGATCACCGGGCCCAGGGGATCATAGGGAATATGCTTGTCATAGCCGCCGCAGATCAAAATGATCTTCTCCGGATATAAAGACAGAGTGCCTGAGATCGTGCGGGTGGGCGAGCTGGCAATAGAATCGTTATAATATTTTACGCCGTCAAGCTCCCGCACCAGCTCCGCCCGGTGCTCCACGCCGCCGAAGGTGTTCGCCACCCGGATCATATTCTCCGGGGAAACCTCTCCCCAGGCGGCGGCGATGGCCGCCATATAGTTTTCCACATTATGCCAGCCGGGCAGCTTGATTTCTGAAACGCGCATCAGCTTTTCCCCGTTGACAAAAATGGCCTCGCCATCGCACCAAACGCCCCGCCGGGGAGCGGTTTTCCGGCTGAAGAACCAGGTATCTCCCCTGGTTTCCTCCCCAAAGGCGGCGGTAATGGCGTTGTCCGCGTTTAGCACCGTGCGGGAAAAGGCGCTTTGATGCAGAAAAACATTTTTCTTCGCGTCAATATACTCCTGCATATCCTTGTGCATATCCAGGTGGTTGGGAGAAAGGTTCGTCACCACGGCTACATCCGGGCTTTTCCGCATGGAGATCAGCTGGAAGCTGGAAAGCTCCGCCACGGCGCAGTCGTTTTCCCCGATGGCTTCAATTTCAGGAAGCAGCGGCTTTCCGATATTTCCGCCCAAATGCACCTTTTTTCCCTGGGCCTTCAGAAATTCAGAAAGAATGGTGGTGGTAGTGGTTTTTCCATCGCTGCCTGTCACCGCGTATAGCTTGCAGGGGCACAGCTCGAAAAACAGCTCCATTTCACTGGTAACAGCTGCCCCCCGGTTTCTGGCCTCCACAAGCTCCGGCAGAAAAAATTTCATGCCGGGGGTGCGGAAGATCACATCCTCTGTAAGGTTTTCCAGATATCCTTCTCCCAAAATCAGCTTGACGCCCTGGGCCTGAAGCTTTTCTCCGGTTTCTCCCAGCTCTGCGAAGGTACGTTTATCTCTGGCGGAGACCGCCGCCCCTTTTTTCTGAAAAAGCTCCATCAGAGGCAGATGGCTGCGCCCGATGCCGCAAAACGTGACGGACTTTCCTGAAATATTCCGGAAAAACTGTTCCTGATTCAATGCTGAAACACTTCCAATCCGCTAAATTTCCGAGGCAGCCGGATCGCTATCCTCTGTGTAGCTGTTATAAAGCTGGTAGTAGATGCCTTTTTTCTCCATCAGCTCCTGATGAGTCCCCTTTTCTTCAATGCCCTGATCGGTCAGCACCAGAATGACGGTGGCGTTCTTAATGGTGGTAAGCCTGTGGGCAATGGTAAAGGTGGTGCGGCCTTTCGCGAGCTTTTCCAGAGAGGTCTGCACGATCTTCTCGCTTTCGTTATCCAGGGCGCTTGTGGCTTCGTCCAGAATTAGTATGGGCGGGTTTTTCAAAAACGCCCTGGCAATGCTGATGCGCTGCTTCTGGCCGCCGGAAAGCTTTACGCCCCGTTCTCCCACATAAGTATCATATCCATTTTGCAGACCGGTAATAAACTCATGGGCTCCGGCCCTTTTGGCCGCTTCCACCACTTCCTCCCGGGAAGCGCCGGGCTTTCCGTACTCGATATTCTGATACACCGTGCCGGAGAAAAGATACACATCCTGCTGTACAAAGCCGATCTGAGAGCGCAGGGATTTCAGCGTGACCTCCCGCACATTCTGCCCATCTATGAGAATTTTACCGCCGGTCACATCGTAAAACCGGGGAATGAGATTACAGAGGGTGGTCTTTCCGCCGCCGGAAGGCCCTACCAAGGCCACATTTTCCCCGGCGTTCACATGCAGGTTGATCTCTGACAGCACCTCTTTGCCATCGTCCGTATAGCTGAAGCTTACATCTTCAAAGGTTACATCCCCGTTTTTGATCGTCAGAGGAACGGCCCCCTCCTCATCGAAAATATCCACATCGGCGTCCATGATCTGGAAAAACCGCTCGATGCCGGTCATGCCCCGCTGGAACTGCTCTGCAAACTGCACCAGTTGGCGAATAGAACTGATGAGCGTTCCCACATACATCATGTAAGCTATGAGATCTGCGGGCTGGATCTGGCCGTTTATCATAAAGACGGCGCCCACAACCAGCACCAGCAGGTTCATAATGCCGTCAAAGAGGCGGTTGGACGCTTCAAAGCCGCCCATGTACAGGTAGCTTTTCTTTTTGATATCCAGAAAGGCGCCGTTTCCCTTTTCAAATTTTTCGGTTTCCAGACCCTCATTGGCGAAGGATTTTACCACCCGCACCCCCAACAGGCTATCTTCCACCTGGGCGTTGATTTCCCCGATTTGCCTGCGCTGGCGGCGAAACTGCTCCCTGAGCTTCAGGTTGAAGTAAGCGGCGGCCAGCAGCATGAAGGGCACCACGGAAAAGACGATCAGGGTCAGCCACACATTGACACCGCAGAGAATGACAAAGGAGCCCACGATCTTGATACCGGCAATAA
The DNA here is from genome assembly GCA_021771115.1 of Bacillota bacterium. Lineage (GTDB taxonomy): Bacteria > Bacillota > Clostridia > Oscillospirales > Acutalibacteraceae > Acutalibacter. The sequence continues at coordinate 17,391 of JAETPP010000048.1, forward strand.
AGATCTCCTCCGGGCCATGATGGGCAAATTCTGTCACATCGAACAGATCAGAGGTGATGCGGGACATGATCTGCCCCACCTTGGTATTGTCGAAGTAATTAAAGGAAAGCTTTTGCAGATGGGCAAACAGGTCGGAACGCATTTGGGTTTCGATTTTCGAGCCCATAATATGCCCCATCGAAGCTTGAAAGAAGTTGGCAGAGGCGTCCACGATACGCAAAAACAGGTAGAGCGCACCGATTTTCAGAATCACCGAAAGGGTCAGGGACGCGAGATCGTTGATTCCGGCATTCGTCACATACCGTACCAGAAGGGGCAGCACCAGTTCGCACACCGTGGTAAGGGAGGCGCAGAACAGGTCGAAGATCAAAATGGGAAGATATTTTCTGAAATACGGCAGAAAACGGCGCATCTGCCCTTTTTTTCCGGCTTTTTTCTGTTGCTCCACAGAGAGATCCACTCCTCTTTTTCATTTCCATATACAGTAAAATTATGCCACAGATCTTTCGAAGAATCAACCTTTTCTTTTTCTCTTGTGAGAATGAAAAAAATCTTTTATACTGTAAGAAAACCTTTCAGGCAGCACCGCACAAAGACCGCCCGAGGTGCCTTGTGCGATATTGCTCTAAAAACAAAAAGGAGACCTCTCCATGAAAATCGTGATTTTGGACGGCGGCACCACAAACCCAGGGGATCTCAGTTGGGAACCGCTGGAAGCATTGGGCGAGCTTACTGTTTACAGCGACACTCCGCCGGAGCTGCTGATTTCCAGAAGTAAGGACGCGGACGCACTGATCCTGAACCGCCCGGCTCTTTCTCGGGATATCCTTATGGAGCTGCCCCGGCTGCGCTTTGTGGGGATGCTGGCCACCGGCTACAACGCCATCGATATCCGGGCGGCCCGTGAATTGGGGATCACAGTCTGCAATGTGCCGGATTACTGCGCGGATATGGTCGCCCAGCAGGCTTTTTCCCTTCTGCTCTGCCTGTGCGGCAACGTGCACCGGTACAGCGAGCTGGTACGGGCCGGACGCTGGCAGGAGGCCGTTTCCCTGAATGCCGGCGCCTGTCCGCTCACAGAGCTTTCCGGGAAGACCCTGGGGATCCTAGGCTTTGGCAGCATCGGGCGCAGGGTGGCGGAGATCGGCCTGGCCTTTGGCATGGGGGTCCTGTTTTACAGCCGAAACGAAAAGAAGGCTCCGGTAGGCTGCCGCCAAACAGAGCTGACAGAGCTTTTTGAAAAAAGCGATGTGGTATCGCTCCACTGCCCGTTGACTTCGGAGACCAGGGGCCTTGTTGGCAAAGAGCTGCTTGCAAGAATGAAGCGGACGGCCTTTCTCATCAACACCGCCCGGGGCGGCATTGTAGACAGCCGCGCCCTGGCAAACGCCCTGAATACCGGGGCACTGGCAGGAGCCGGGCTGGATGTGATGGAGCAGGAGCCGCCGAAGCCGGATGACCCGCTGCTCACCGCGAAAAACTGTATCATTACCCCGCACGTTGCCTGGTCCTCCCGAGAGGCAAGAGAAAGGCTGATTTTGGCCGTGGCCGAAAACCTGAAGGCCTTTCAGGAGGGAACGCCCAGAAATGCAGTCAATTAGAGGCGCCGCTATGGAAGAAAAAATTTTTCAGGATATGTATTCAACCTTTGGCCTGCGCTGCGAAAATGCCGTTCCCGTTTCAGGCGGGTGGCTGAACCGAAAATGGCGGGTTTTCACTCAGGAGGGGGA